>JAUHXR010000493.1 GCA_030426845.1 Polyangia bacterium
CCCCGTCGCCGTCGAGCTTCACGAGGGCGCCGCCCTCGAGGTCCGCCGCCGCCTTCACCGCGTCCGAGAGCGCGAGCAGCGCGGCGTGCATCGACGCCTCGGCGCGCTCGTAGCGAGCCGCCGCGTCCGTGATCCGCGCGAAGAGCAGCGCGACGTCCGACACCGCCACGAGCCGATCGGGCGCGAGCACCTGCTCGGGGAACAGCTCGCGGAAGGCGCGCGTCGAGGCGGCCGCCGCCGCGGTCACCGCGTCGTCCCGCTCCTCGGCGCGCTCGAGCCGCGCGACCACCTCGACCGGCAGATCGTTCGTCAAGACGACCTGCACCTTCCCGGGCCGGAGGCTGCGCGAGGCGGTGACCGCGTCGCCCGCGCGGAGCGCGAGGTCCCACCGGTCGAAGGCCGCGCGCTCGTCCACCGTGAACGACCAGCGCGGCGGGACCCCGCGGCCCGTGACGCGGTAGCGCCCGGGCTCGAGGTCGAGCTCGAGGACGAAGCGCTCGGCGGGGGCGAGCCGCACCTGGGCGAGCACGTGGGGCGAGTGCGCGGGGCCGCCGATGCAGTAGACGCCGAGGTCCGCCGCGCGCAGCGCAGGGTGCGCCCGGAACACGAGCTCCACCGAGCGCGCCATGTCGAGCTCGTAGTCGAGGTCGCACGCCTCGCAGCGGCCGTGGTTCGACAGCGCCCGCAGCGACTCCTCGATCGCGCTCGGGATGCGGCAGGTCGGGCAGAGCAGATCCCAGCGGATCTCCAGCGCGCCCGCGGCCGCCGCGCCGAGCAAGGTCTCGAACGCGACGTCCTCGTCGAAGCCGAGCTCGCGCGCCCAGACGAGCGGGCGGATCCGCGCGACGCGGGGCGCGGGGGCCTCGCACAGCATCTCGGCCAGCGCCTCGAGGACCAGGGGGTCGCCGCCGCGCGCGAGGGCGGCCGAGATCCGGCGCTGCACCCGCGCGCGCGCGAGCGGGTTGGCGCGCTCGGGCCGCTCGAAGGGATCGATGCCCTTGGCCTTGTCCCGCGCGAGGAGGCACGCCTGATCGATGCGGCGGTAGACCCGGTCGAGGCCGCGCCGCAGCCGGAAGCCCACCTCGACCGTCGCGGCCGCGTGGCCGACGAGCCCGCGCGGCAGCATCTCGACCCGGTGGCGGAGCCGCGTCCCCGCCCCCACGCGCTCGAGCTCGACGGTGTTGCGCAGCCACTCGAACGGCCCCGAGATGTACTCGCGCACGACCCCGAGGCGCGTCGGCGCGATCCACTCGAACGGGTTCTCCTTCCAGCGCAGCTCCATGCCCGCTGCGCGGAAGCTCCCCTCGGTCCCCGGGTACGCTTCGCCGCGCGTGTGGGACCACTGAACGTCGTCGAGCCCGGCCGCGCGGTTGAGCCGCTCGGTGTTGGACACGTGCGGCCACAGCTCCTCGGGCGTCGCCTCGAGCGTCCACTCGAATTCGAACACCCGCGGCTGCCCGCTGACGCCCATCGGCTGCGGGATCGCCTCGGGTCCGACCGCCGCGCCCTGCCACGCCGCCCGCAAGGCCTCGTGCAGCGCGGCCGCGTCGGGGTAGCGATCGTCCGGCTCCTTCGCGAGGCAGCGCAGGGCCACGTCGGAGATCGCGCGCGGGATCGACGGGTCGCGCTCGACGAGCGGGACGGGCGCCTCCGACAGGTGGGCGACGAGGATCTTCGGGCCCGACCCGAGGAAGGGAGGCTCCCCCGTGAGGAGGCAGTAGAGCGTCGCTCCGATCGCGTAGACGTCGGTGCGCGCGTCGATCGCGAGCGCGCCGACCTGCTCGGGCGCCATGTAGGCCGGCGTCCCGATCGTGCCGTGCTGGGTGACCTGCGCGGCGTCGGCCTCCGCGGCGCGCGCGATGCCGAAGTCGCAGAGCTTCACCGCGGGCGGGCTCGCGTCGAGGTCGACGAGCACGTTCGCGGGCTTCACGTCGCGGTGGACGAGGCCGAGCGCGTGCACGTCGGCGACCGCGCGCGCGACGTCGCAGGTCACGCGGAGCGCGGTGTCGAGGTCGAGCTTGCCGCGCGCGTCGCAGAGATCCTGCGCGCTCTGCGCGGCGACGAGCTCCATCACGAGGTAGTGGAAGCCGAGATCCTCGTTCGCCGCGACGAAGCGCGCGACGTACGGGGACGCGAGCTGCGAGAGGACCCGCGCCTCGCGGTGAAAGCGCCCGAGCTGCTCGGGGTCCTTGGCCCACGCGGGGAGGAGCACCTTCAGCGCCACGTCGGGGCCACCGGCGAGGTCACGCGCGCGGAACACGCGCCCCATCCCGCCCGCGCCGAGCTGCTCGAGGAGCTCGTAGGGCCCGAGCCGCGCCGGGATGCCGAACCGCTCGGCGTCCGACGGCTCACCGAGCGAGTCCGAGGGCGCGTCCGCCGGCGCGCCGAGGAACCTGCGCGCCGCCTCGGCGGCGGTGGGGCGCCGCTCCGGGTTGGGATCGACCAGCGGCGCGAGCGCGGCCAGGAGCGCGTCCCGACCCGCGCCCTCGCCGAAGAGGGTCGCGAGCGACCAGACGTCGGTGGCCGCGCTGCGCGCGAGCTCGGGCGGCGGCGCGCGGGGCGCGAGCGGGCGCACGTGGAGGCGGGTCATGTCGAGCGCGGGCCGCCCGCTCGCGTCGAGCCCGAGGCAGGCGCGGTTCAGGTCGCCGTGCGCGACGCCGAGGCGGTGCGCGGCCGCGAGCGCCGACGCGAGCTCACCGAAGCGCCGGGCGAGGCGCTCCTCCGACCCGTCGAACAGGGCCTCGGTGCCCCAGTCACAGGCCGCGACGATCAGGTAGGGCTGCGGCGCGTCGAGCTCTGCGTGATGGATCGTGAGGAGCGGGGCGTCCTCGACCGAGCGGAGCGCTTTGACGCGACGCCGCAGGCGATCGCTGATCGCCTCGGGCTGGAGGCGCCACAGCTCGACCTCGCCGTAGGCCTCGCTGTGCGCGAGGTAGCTCATCCCGTGCTGACCGACGCCGCGGAGCGAGCGGAGGCGGGCTCCTCCGATCTCGACGCGCGGGTCGCGCTCGGTGCGCTCCGGCACGGGGGCGGTCACCCGGCGAGCGTATCCGATCCGGCCGGTCCGGGCCCCTGTCGCGCCGTCCACGGACCACGGGGGCGTCGAGGGCGCGCTCTGGTACATTCGCCCCGATGAGGCGCGTAGGAGGCCACGTCGTAGGCCGCGAGATCGCCACCCGCGGCCTGCTGACGAGCTACGAAGCGAAGCACGACGACGCCCCGGTGCTCTTGCGGATCTTCGATGGCGGCGCGCACGCTACCGCGGCCGACGCGCAGACCTTCGAGGAGCAGGCCTCGATCGCGTCGGGGCTCGCGCACCCCGGGATCGCGCGGCCGGTCGCGTGGAGCGCCGAGGACCCGGTGCACCTGTCCATCGAGCCGCTGCGCGGCGCGACGCTGACCCAGGTGTGCGAGGCGGCGCCGACCGGGCGGCTCGACCCCGAGGTCGCGGCCGCGCTCGGGGCGGATCTGGCCAAGGCGCTCCTCGCCGCCCACGCGAGCGGCCTGGTGCACGCCGGGCTCTCGCCCGAGACGATCCTCCTCGGCCGCGACGGCAGCGCGCAGATCACCGACTTCGCGCTCGCCCGGCTCATCACGAGCCTCTCGGCCGCGAGCTCCAGGGTGATGCGCGGCGCCATCGAGTGCCTCGCGCCGGAGCAGCTCGACGGGCCAGAGCGTGTGGGGCCGGCGACGGACGTGTTCGGCCTCGGCGCGATCCTGTACCGCGTGATCAGCGGCAAGGAGCCGTTCGGGGGCGCGAGCGCGATCGCGGCCTCGATCCATCTCTCGATCGGCAAAGCCGCGCCGCTCGACGCGCACGGGGTGGCGGTGCCCGCGGCCCTCGCGAGCCTCGTGATGCGGATGATCGCGCGCGAGCCCGAGGACCGACCTCCCCTCCGAGAGGTGGTGACGTCGCTGTCGACCTCGGCGATGCCGCGCGGCCGCTACGTCGACGCGATCCGCGCCTCCGTCGCGATCGCGCTCGGGGACCGGCCACAGGCCGCCGGCGGCGCTCCCGCGTCCGGCGCGGCCCCGGCGGAGCCGAGCGCGCCCGCGTCGCCCCCGCGTCCGGCGACCGAAGCCCCCCGCGTCTCCGCGCCTCCCTCCGAGGCGCCCGCCCCCGTCACGCCGCGCGCCGCGCCGGCCGCCGAGCCCGCCCCGCGGGGCGGCGCCCCGATCGACCAGGTAACGACCGCGCGCGAGGCGGGCCCGGCCGAACGGCCCGCGATCGGCTTGGCCGAGATCGACATGCCGCTGGCGGACCCGGCCGGGTTCGACCTGGCGCCCCGCCGCGCTACGCGGTGGTGAGCAGCGACTACGGCGCGACCGCG
>JAUHXR010000494.1 GCA_030426845.1 Polyangia bacterium
GCCTGCTCGGCCGGCGCGTGGGCGACGAGCTGATCCTGCGCGCGCGCGGAGCCGACCGCGAGCACGTGGTCGAGGAGCTCGGCTGAGCGGCTGGACCTCGCAGGCTGGCTCAAGCGTCGCGGCGGCCGGCCGTACGATCGGGGCGATGAAGCCGTGGCAGCGGGCGATGCTCCAGCGCTACGGGCGCGTGGCGCGCTCGATGGGCGGGGTCGGCGTCGCGCTCCTCGTCGCGGTGCCGCTGATGGCGGGCGACAACCCGGTCGGCCGCTGGCTGCGCGGGACCGACAACCCCCGGCTCGCCTTCGCGCTGGTGTTCGTCCTCGCGCTCGTGCCCCTCGTCGCGGCCAAGGTCTACCGCGACCGACGCGCAGGCTGAGCCGCTTGCGCCGCCGGCCGCGACCGGGGTAACCGGGAGCGCATGCGAAGCACGCGCCTCGGGATCGCGCTCGGCCTCCTCGGCCTCCTCGCCTTCGGGGCGTCCTGCGGAGGTGCGGGGGGCGGCGACGGAGTCATCCATCCGCGCTACCGGAGCGCCACCGGCTCGGTCTCGCGCTACCGCGTGATCGTCCGCGAGGTGCCCGTCGGCGCGCCCGGACGGAGCGTCGGCGGCCTGGTCGACGTCACGGTGCGCGGCACCGAGGGGGAGGCCCACGCGCTCGAGGCCGTCTTCCACGACCTCTCCTTCGCGCGCGAGGCGGGCGAGCCGGTCCGCGCCGACGCGCCCATCGCGGTCGGGCTCACCCTCGACGCGCGGCGCCGGGTGGGGGGCGCGCCGACGGTCGCCGACGCCGAGGGAGCCGCCGCGCTCGCGCGCGTGCTGACCGAGGGCCTGGTCCTGCCGGACGCGCCCGTCGGCCCGGGCGGTCGCTGGGATCTGCCGCCGATCACGCGCGCGCTCCCCGACGGCGGCGAGGTCACCATTCCGCGCACCGCCACGCTCGAGGGCACGGCGGACGGCGTGGCCACGGTGCGCGTCGAGGGCGAGGGCACCGCCGGGCCCATCTCGTGGCGCGGCGCCCGCGTCCTGGCGACCGGCCGGGTGACCCAGCGCTTCCGCGTGCGGGCGGCGGACGGCGCGCTGGTCGAGTCGGAGACGGAGACCGCGGTCGAGCTCCGCGCCGCGCTCCCCGACGAGACCCCGATCGGCGTGGCGGTACACCGCGCGCGCAGCGAGCTGCGCCGCCTCTCCGAGTCCCGCGCGACCGCGCTTCGCCACGACTGGCGGCCCGACGTGCCCGGGCGCGAGTGCGGGGCGCGGCTCGAGGCGATGGAGCGCCGCTTCGCGCAGGCGCCGCGCGGCGTCGACCTCGACGGCATGGCGGCGGCCGACTTCGAGGTGCCGCAGCGCTCGGACCGGACGCCGATCGAGGAGGACGGCCCGCTCCTCGTGGGGGCCGACTTCGACGCCCTGCGCGCGGCCGTCGAGGTGGTGGACGCCCGCCGCGCCCTCGCCGTCTACGCGCTCGCGCCGCGGGAGGTGAGCGACGCCGACCTGCGCCTCGCGCTCGCGGACCTCGGCGCCGCGGTGGAGGTCCGGCGTGTCGCGTGGGGTCAGGTGGTGCCGCCGTCGCCCCCTCGGCCGGCGGGGATCGTGGCCCTCGCGGGCCGCATGCGCCGCGAAGGCATGGAGCCCTGGGACGAGACGATGCGCGCGATGCTCGCGCTCTGCCCTCAGGCGGAGGCCGCCTACGCGGCGGCCCTCGAGGCTCCCGCGGCCGAGCGGGCGGGCCAGCTCCGCGACGGCGTGCTCGCGGCCTACCGTCGCTGCGGCTGCGAGGCGACCGACCTCGGGCGGCTCGAGCGCGTGATGGACCTCCGCCTCGGCGGGCCCCAGATCGGCTGGGCGCCGCTGTCCGAGGGGCCGGTCGAGGACGAGTAGCCCGTGCGCGTGCGACCGCTCGAGCTCGACGACGCCGAGGCGCTGCGCGATCTCGCGGACCGACCGGACGTGGCCCGGTACGGCGACCACGACGTGGGCCTGCCGATCGACGCGTGGCGCGACTGGCTCGGGCCTCCCGACGCCAACCGGAGCGTCGCGCTCGGCGCGTTCGCGGCCGTAGACGACGTGCTCCTCGCCGCCGCGCGCCTGTCGATGTCGCCCCGCCGCCGGACGAGCCACTCCGCGCGCCTCGATCTGATCGCCCCCGAGGCCGGCGCGTCGGAGGCCGTACGGCGCGTTGTCACGCCGATCGTCGAGGCGGCCGACCGCTGGTTCCAGCTCGTCCGCGTCGTGCATCGACTCCCGGTGGACCACGCCTACGAGGCGGGCGTCTTCGAACCGCTCGGCTTCGCGCGCGAGGGCATCCGACGCGCAGCGCTCAGCCGCGGCGAGCGGCTCGAGGACGAGGCCCAGCTCGCCCGGGTGAGCGGCGCCAAGAGCCCGACCGGATCGCCTCCGCCGGCGCCCGCTCCCGGCCCTCCGGTGACCGCGACGATCCGTGCGGTGGAGCTCGCCGACGCCCCGGCCCTCGCGCGCCTCTACTCCGAGCCGAGCGTCGCGTGGGGCATGCTCCAGCTCCCGTTCCAGCGCGCCGACACATGGACCGCGCGGCTCGAGGGCAACGACCCCGACCAGGTCTTCCACCTCGTGGCCGAGGTCGACGGCGAGGTGGTCGGCAGCGGCGCGGTGATGCTCGGGGACGTCGCGTGCCGCCGGCACTCCGGCTCGATCGGGATGGGGGTCGCCCCCGCCTTCCAGGGCCGCTCGGTGGGTCGCCAGATCCTCGACGCGCTGATCGCGGAGGCGGGGCGCCGCGGCGTCACCCGGCTCGAGCTCGAGGTCTGGGTCGACAACTCGCGCGCGCGCCGCCTCTACGCGTCGCGCGGCTTCGTGGTGGAGTGCGAGGAGCGTGCGGTCGGCGCGCGCGACGGCGGGTTCGCCGACGACCTCGCGATGGCCCTCCTCTACGAGTGATCGCGGCGGCGGCCAGCCTCGAGCTCAGGGCCGACGCCTTCAGCGCACGCAGCTGTTGCGACCGCGGCGCGTGCTGAAGCCGCAGGTGCGGCCGAACATCGCGCAGTCGATCGACTGAAAGCCCTGGTCCGGGTCGCAGAGGGTGAGCACCGTGCCGTCGCACTCGCCGATCGGGTCGAAGCCGAGGCACGGGTCGGGCAGGCAGAAGAAGCCCCCCACGTCGGTCACGTACCGGCAGATCTGGCCGCAGGCCCCGCAGTCGCGGCGCCGGATCGTGCCCGCGTCGCACCACACCGCCTCGCCGCCGTCGCACACACCGGCCGCGGTCACGCCGAGGCACGGGTCGTCGGTCACGCAGCGGTAGCCGCCGTCGGACTCGCTCCAGCCGCAGGTCCGACCGGCCGCGCAGGTCTCGCTCGTGACGAGCCCCGTCGCGCTGTCGCACCAGGCCGCCGTGCTGCCGCCGAGGCAGTCGCCGACCGGGGTGATGCCGCCGCAAGGCGCCCCCTCGACGACGGTGGGACCGGTGATCGCCTCGATCCACTCCACGAACAGGTCGGTGCGCGTGAAGTTGTCGCGGCCCACGCAGCTCGAGTCGCCGCCGAAGAGCTCGGCAAAGACGCGCACGGTGGAGTCGCTGGCGAGCCCGAGGAGCGGCCCGCCGGAGTCGCCGCTGCACACGCCACGCGTCCCCATCCCGTCGACGGTGATCAGCTCGTTCTCGAGCGCGACGATCGGCTCGGCCGCAAACTCGCGCTCGCCGCTCGAGCCGTCCTCCTGACGCCCGTAGCCCGCGGCCTCCATCGTGCGGCCGATCCACGAGTTGTTCAGCGGCTCCGTGTTGATCGGGATCGGCACGAGCGCGGGGAGGCGACGCGTCACCGGCACGCTCACGTGGGCCAGCGCGATGTCCACCGTGGGGTGGGTCTCGACCCGGTCGACCTGGAGGCAGACGTTCGGGTTCGAGGGGTCCTCCCCCACGCACGCCTGGCGTCCAGGGGTGATCCCGCAGTGGCGCGCGGTCAGGATCCACTCGTCGCTGATGTACGCGCCCGAGCAGGTGTCGAAGCTGACGACGGCGAGCACCTGACCCGGCGCGAGAGGGATCGCGGTCGGGGTGGAGGTGCCGAAGTAGATCTGCCGCCGCATCCGGTCGTCACCCACGCACTCCGGGAGGCCCGCGTCGGACCCGACCGGGGGCGGGCCGGCGTCCGGCTCGACCATCCCCGGAGGCCCCGCGTCGAACTCGATCGCGGGGCCGGAGTCCTCGAGCTCGATGCTCTCGGTGCACCCGACGAGGCTCAGCCCCGCGCCGGCGACCATCCCGCAGACGAGCCAACCCATCGAGGCCGCCGCGCGGGCCCGTTCCACCACACACATGGCGCGGCTTGTAGCAACGCCGACGCCACGTCACCA
>JAUHXR010000128.1 GCA_030426845.1 Polyangia bacterium
GTAGGCGACGTGGGGGTGCGCGAGCTGGAGCAGCGCGGCCGCCCCGCCGCCGAGCATCGTCACGGACTCGCGGTTGACCTCCCAGGTGATCGAACCGGGCCCGTAGAGCCCCGCGCGGCGATCGGCGGTCCGCGCCTCGACCCGCGCGAGCAGGCGCTCGAGGTCCGAGGCCTCGACCTTCACGGCGCGCACCGCACCGGGCGCTCCCCCGGGTAGGCGACGCGCGGGCGCGCCGGGTCGAACAGGTCCCCTGGCGCGAGCGTCCCGCCGCGCTGCTCGAGGACGCGCGCCATCCCGTCGCGCACCAGCTCACCGTCGTCGAGCGTGACCGCGTCCTCGCCCGCGGCCACGTGCCGCATCAGGCCGTCGCCCCCGGTCGCGAGGAAGTCGGTGGTGATGAGACGCAGCTCGCGGTCGTCCGGGATCCGCCGGCCGCGCTCGTCGCTGAGCGTGACCGCGAGCCGCTCGCCGTCGCACCGCGCCTCGGCGCGGACGCCGCTCAGCGAGAAGAAGCTGCCGTCGTCCTGCAGGTTGGCCTCGACCAGCGCCCGCAGCTCCGCGGCGCGGACGTTCACGATCGCGAAGCGGTTGTCGAACGGCATGGCCTCGTAGAGCTGGCCGTAGGTGAGCGCGCCCGCGGGCAGGTCCGCGCGCAGGCCACCGCCGTTGGTGAGCGCGACGTCGACGCCCGGCCGCGAGGCGCGCATGAGATCGACGAAGAGGTTCCCGAGGGGGCACTCCGCGACGCGCGTCCGATCGATCGCGGCCGAGAGCTGCACCCCGAGCGAGCGCTCGCGGAGCGCGGACGCGTTCTCGATCGCCGGATCGACCGCCGCCTGGACCTCGGCCACCGGCGCGACCGCGACGCCCTCGTACTCACCGAGCGCGCAGGTCCCCTCGTGGCACGAGCCGGTCTCGCAGAGGCGCTGCGGCTCGAACACGCGCGTCTCCACCACCCGCCCGTCCTCGATCACCAGGTCGACCCGCCCGAACGCCACGCCGTAGGCGTACGACTCGATGATCGGGATCCCGGCGACCCGGTGCGCCACCGCCTGGTGCGTGTGGCCGGCCACGATCGCGTCGACCGCGCCGGCCGGCAGCGCCTCGGCGACCGCGAAGATCTCCTGCGCCGGATCGCAGCTCGACAGATCGTCGGGGTCCTCGAAGCGCTCGCAGATCCCGCCCGCGTGGGCCGCCACGAGGACCACGTCCGCCCCACGCCTGCGCAGGGCGGCCGACTCCTCGGCGATCGCCGCCGCGAGGGGCGCCATCGACAGGTCGGCCACGTTGGCCGCGAGCGTGGTCGAGAGCGTCGCCTCGGTGGTGACGCCGATGACCCCGATCATCACCGACGCCTTCGGGAACAGCGTCGACGCGGTCACGCCGTCCCAGCTCACGCGGGCGCCCGTCTCGCGCACGAGGAGGTTCGCGTTGAGGAACGGGTAACGCGCCTGGGTCGCGCGCGCGATCAGGGCGCCCCGGGGGTCGTCGCCCGGCTCGGTCGCGGTCGAGCGCTCGCCCACCGGCCCGTAGTCGAACTCGTGGTTGCCGATCGCGACCGCGTCGTAGCCGAGCTGCGCGTAGGCGCTCACCACCGGCGCGCCTTCGAGCAGGTTGGACTCGAGCGTGCCCTGGAACATGTCGCCTCCGTCGAGGAGCACCACCGCGCCGTCGTCGCGCCTCAGCTCGCGCAGCACCTCGAGGTAGCCGGCGAGGTAGGGGAGCGCGCGCACGTGCCCGTGGAGGTCGTTGGTGCCCACGATCGTCAGCACGACGCGCCGCGGCTCGGGCGGCGGCGCCTCCTCGACGGGGGGCGGCCCGCCGCACGAGGCGGCGAGCGCGGCGAAGAGGGCAACGAGGGCCAAGGATCGGGCCAAGGATCGGGCCAAGGATCGGAGGTGGGTCACCGTCGGAACGGTACCCCATCGGCGGGAGCCCGCGGCGCCGCCCGGCCCCCCGCGCAAAAAGTCACGGAGGCCCGGTCACGTTCTCGGGGCTCGTGGCTACCCGGGGCAGGGGCGGAGCCCCGAGGGAGGGAAGATCGATGAAGAGAGTCCTCACCGCGTCGCTCGCAGCGACCCTCGCGTGGTGCCTGCCGGGAGCGGCGAGCGCGTTCTGCGGCTTCTACGTCGGCGGCGCCGAGTCGTCGCTCTACAACGACGCGACGATGGTCGTGATGATGCGCGACGGCACCCGCACGGTCCTGTCGATGCAGAACAGCTACCAGGGCCCGGTCGAGCGCTTCGCGATGGTCGTACCGGTGCCGACGGTGCTCTCGGAGGACGACGTGCGGACGCTGCCGACGGCGGTGTTCGAGCGTATCGATCACCTCGCCGCGCCGCGCCTCGTCGAGTATTGGGAGCAGGACCCGTGCGCGCCGCCGCGGCCAACGGAGAGCCGAAGCTCTCGCCGGATCCCGCGGCGGCCCATGATGCTCTCGGAGAGGAGCGGGAGCTCGGCGCGCCTCGGGGTCACCGTCGAGGCCGAGTTCGCGGTCGCCGAGTACGAGATCGTGATCCTCAGCGCGCAGGACAGCGCAGGCCTCGACACCTGGCTGCGCCAGGAGGGCTACCACATCCCCGCCGGGGCCGAGGTCGCGCTCCGACCCTACGTCGCGCAGGGGACGAAGTTCTTCGTGGCGCGCGTCGATCCGAGCCGCGTGACCTTCGAGAACGGCCGCGCGATGCTCTCGCCGCTCCGCGTCGCCTACGACAGCGACACCTTCAGCCTCCCGGTGCGCCTCGGTCAGATCAACAGCCAGGGCACCCAGGACCTCATCGTCCACGTCCTCGCGCGCAACCAGCGCTACGAGGTGGCGAACTACGCCAACGTCAACATCCCCACGAACCTCGAGGTGCGCCCGCGGGCGCGGGGCGAGTTCGGGACGTTCTACGCGGCGCTGTTCGACAAGACGATCGAGACGCACCCCGGCTCCGTCGTGACCGAGTACGCGTGGCAGGCCGGCTCGTGCGACCCGTGCCCCGGGCCAACCTTGACTCCGCAAGACATCATGACGCTCGGCGCCGACGTGGTCGGTGGCGCCGCGGCGCCGCAGGTCGGGCCCGGCGGCGGCTTCCCGGGGCGCGGCCGCTCGCGCGGCTTCATGGGGGGCGCCAACCAGTGGACCCTCACCCGCCTGCACTACCGCTACGGTCGCGGCGCGCTCGGCGAGGACCTCGTCTTCCGCGCCGCGGCCCCGCTCGTCGGCGGTCGCGGCGCGCCGAACCGGGCCGGCCGGATGGATCCGGCGGTCCACACCGGCGGGGGCCTCAACAACTTCCAGGGCCGCTACGCCGTGCTCCACCGCTGGCGCGGCGCGCTGACGTGCGAGCACCCCGTGCGCGGGATCTGGGGCGGCCCGCCCAACGGCCAGGACCCCGGCGCGCGCCCCGCGCTCGATCTGGCGACCCAGCCCCGGGCCGGCGTGCGGCTCACGCGCTACCTCCGCCGCCCCGTCCCCGCGCTGCGGCGGCGCCGATCCCCACGCGGCGGTGGCGCCCCCGGAGCCGAGCCGTCGGCGCCTCGCGCCGCCATCACCCCGCCCGCCCCGGCCCGCGCCGCGCTGGCCGGCTGCCGCGCCGCGCCGGCCGCCGGCTCCGGCCTCGCGCTCGGCCTGATTGGGCTCGGGCTGCTCGCCTTCGTCGTGCGGCGGAGGCGCTGATCGAGCCGATTCACGAGGTCGGCGAGAACTCCGGGCCGCCGGAGTCGTCTATCCTCGGGCCTCCCCGGTGAGGCCCGAGGCATCGCCCCCCACCATGCGCGCCGCGACGACCACCCTGCTCCTCCTCGCCGCCCTCGGCTGCGATCGCGCGCCGGCGACCGAGCCCGATCCCGCCGCGCCAGAGCCCAGGACGGAGCCCTCCCCCGAGCCCGACACCGCGCCGGAGCCCGAGGCCGAGACGGAGCCCGAGGACGGGTCCACGCCGCTCCTGCCCGAGGTGGGCCTGCTGTACCCCGAGTCCCAGGTGCGCCTCGAGGCGGGCGACCCGCGCGACGCCGACGCCCTCCGCGACACCGCCGCCTGCGCCGGCTGCCACCCCGACGTCTACGCCACGTGGCGGGCCAGCGCGCACGCCCGCGCGTCCTTCGACAACCCCTGGTACCGGCAGTCGGTCGACGCGATCCGCGAGGACGTGAGCCCGGAGGCGAGCCGCTTCTGCGCGGGCTGCCACGACCCGGTCCTCCTGGTCGCCGACGCGATGGACGACCCGATCGAGCCCTTCGACCCTCGCGCTCACGCCGGCGTCACCTGCCAGGTCTGCCACGGCATCCAGGAGGCGCGCCCCGACGGTAGCGGGAGCTACACGCTCCGGACTCGCCCCATCCCGCTGCCCGACCCCGCCGACGCGGCCCAGGTCCGCGCTCACGTCGAGGCGGTCACGCCCTCGCCGCTCCGCACCGCCGCGATGTGCGCGACGTGTCACCGAGGCTTCCTCGGGCCAGAGATGGGCAACCCGCACCACTTGCCGGGCATCGACGACGTGACCGCCTGGGGCCGCTCGGGCTACTCCGGCTCGACCGCGACGCGGCTCGACGAGCCGGTGGAGCCCGCGACCTGTCAGGGTTGCCACATGCCCCGCGCGCCGGGGACCCGCGACTTCGCCCTCGACGAGGACGGACAGCTCCACGTGCACCGCTTCGCCGGCGCGCACACGTCCCTCGCCGCGTCCACCGACGACGCGGCTCAGCTCGCGGCGATCCGCGACCGGCTCGCGGGATCCGTCCGGGTCGACGTCGCGGCGGCGAGAGCCCGCGGGCGCGCGCAGATCCCGGCCGGGTCTCCGGGGACGCCGGTGCGGCCGGGCGACGAGGTCGAGCTCGACGTGGTCGTGCAGAACCTCTCGACCGGTCACCGCTTCCCGGGCGGCACCCGTGACGCGCAAGACACGTGGCTGGAGGTGCGTGTGCGCGACGCGACCGACGCGACGATCGCGGAGGCGGGGACGCGCTACGACGAGGACGCCGACCCCACGGCCCACCGCTTCCACGCGGTGCTCGTCGACGCGGACGCGACCCCGCGCGAGCAACACCGGGTGCACGGCTTCGCGGCGGCGATCTTCGACCGGACGATCGCGCCCCGCGACGCGGCGGTCGTCCGCTACGCGTTCCGCGTCCCGCGCGACGCGGCGCTGCCGCTCTCGGTCGAGGCCCGGGTGCGCCACCGCCGCCACCCGCGCGCGCTGCACCAGGCCGCCTGCGAGGCCTCGCGGTCACCGCGTGGCCGGCAGTTCGCGCGGGCCGCGGCCGCGCTCGGGCGCGCGCCGATCGACGCGTGCGTCGAGCCGCCGGTGAGCGAGGTGGCGTCGGCGCGGGTGTGGCTCGGCGCGACGGAGGGCGAGGGAGCCCACGCGCCGGAAGGCGGCGCGACCGCGCCCGCGTGGCGCCGCAGCTTCGACCTCGCGCTCGGTCTGATCGGCGACGTGCAGGAGCACCTCGACGACGCCCGGCCCGCCCTCGCCCGCGCGCTCGCCGACGCGCCCGACGACCACGCCCGCGCGATGGTCCTCTTCCAGCGGGCGCGCCTCGAGGGGCGCCAGGGCCGGCTCGACGCGGCGCTCGCCGACGCCGATCGGGCCGAGGCGCTCGTCGGCCCGCGCGCCGCGATCCATCGGGTACGCGGCGACGCCTACGCCCAGGTCTGGCGCTGGGCCGAGGCGGCCGAGTCCTACGCGGCCGCGGCCGAGGGCGCGCCCGGCGACGACTCGCGCTGGACGGACCTCGCGCGGGCGCGCGGGAGCGCCGGCCAGGACGCGCTCGCGTTGACCGCGGCCCGTCGCGGCCTCGCGCTCTCCCCGCGCGACGAGAGCCTCCTGCGCAGCCAGTACCTCGCGCTCGAGCACCTGACCCCCGACGGGGCCGACCCCGCCCGCGAGGCCTACCTCGCGCATCGCGTCCCGGACGCGCTCTCTACCCTGCGCCTCGAATGCGCGCAGCGCTCGGAGTGGTGCGCACAAGAAAGATTGCCAGTCCACACCCACGCGATGCGCCGCGCGCGGAGCGACTGAGTGCCCGTGTCCCCTACTCCGGCTCCTGTACGCGGGCCAGGCGCTCGCGGGCGGGGGCCCAGCGCGGGTCGATGTCGTGGGCGCGGGTCCAGGCCCGGAGCGCGGCGCGGTCGTCGCCCACCAG
Organism: Polyangia bacterium; assembly: GCA_030426845.1. Taxonomy (GTDB): domain Bacteria; phylum Myxococcota_A; class Polyangia; order Polyangiales; family Sandaracinaceae; genus JAUHXR01. The sequence goes on from JAUHXR010000128.1 coordinate 6,130, forward strand.
CTCGAAGGTGTCGCCGAGCAGCACCCAGTTGCTCGCGTAGCGCGGCCGCATCCTCACGAGGCGCTGCGCGAACATCCGCGCGCGCGGCCCCTGCTCGCGCTCCATCGCGATGCGGCACATCCCTACGGTGGCCCGCGCGTTCTCCGGGTCGAGCGCGAGCATCCGCTCGTAGATCGCCTCCGCCTCGTCGAGCCGACCCTGGTTCCGCCGCGCGTTGCCTCGACGCACCAGGTCGCGGAGCACGCGTCGGCGGCGGCGGCGGCTGTCCATCTCGATCGGCTCGATCCCGAGCGCGCTCAACGAGAAGTCCGCGTCCGAGCCCTCGAGCGGGTCGGACTCCGCGAGCGTGCCCGAGGAAGACGGCGGCGGCGCCACCTCCGCCGGCGCGACCTCGGCCACCTCGCCCTCGCCCTCGACCTCGACCTCGCCCTCGCCCTCGACCGCGCCATCACCCTCGGCTTCGGCCTCGGCGTGGCCCTCGCCCTCGGCGGTCTCGCCCTCGGCGATCTCGCCCTCGGCGGGCTCCGCCCCGTCGCCGGTGGCCGCCGTCCCCTCGCCGGGCACCTCGCCGGCACCGGGCTCGGCCTCCGCGCCCTCCGGGCCGTCCGGCGGGGCGGGCGTCTCCTGGGGACCGGTCGCCGTGGGCGGAGGATCCGCGTCCGGCCCGTCGGCGCCCGCGAGCGTCCACGCGACGGCGCCGCCGCCGATCACCACGAGCGCGAGCACCGCCGCGATCCCGAGGAAGAGCCGCGCGCGCGAGCGGGGCAGCGGCTCGTCGTCGGCGAGGACCGGCGCGCCAAGCTCGGGAGACCCGGTGGCCGTCGCGGCGGCCTCGAGCCTCGCCACGGGGGGCTCGGCCAGCGCGGGCGCAGGCGGCGGCGCGGGCGCGGCCACCGGCGGCTCGTCGATCGGCATCCCCAGGTCCACCTCGACCGAGAGCCCGTCGGGCTCGCCGAGGGCGGGCGGCGCCTCGGCGAGGGACGGCGCCGCGATCGCGACCGGGGGCGCCGCGGGGCTGGGCGCAGCCTCCGGCGCGTAGGGCGGGCCCTCCGGCGGGACGCTCACCACCGCGGACGCCGGCACTGACGCGGGCCGCGGGCCGGTGGACGCGGCGCGGCCGGCGGGGGGCGCGAAGGACTTCGAGACCGGCCCGCCGATGCCCACCAGCGTCGGGTGCGCGCGGCGGCGGCGGGCGGGCGACCCCTCGCCCATCGGCGGCCGGAAGCTCCCGTCCGACAGACTCGTCGCGAGCGGCGTCTGGTCGCGACGCTCCTCGCCCTTCGGCGCGCGGAAGCTCCCGTCGGCCAGGTTCGTCGCGAGCGGCGTCTGGTCCTCGCGCTCCGTGGGCGTCTGCTTCGGCGCGGGCGGCGGCACGGTGCGCGGACGGCCCGGCGCGGCGCTCCGCGGGCGCGGCGCGGCGCTCGGCGGCCGCACGCTCCGCGCGGCCGCGCTCGGCGGCGGCGGCACGCTCTTGGGCCGCGTGCTCGGCAAGCGCGCGCCGGGCGGCGGCGGCACGGTGCGCGGACGGCCCGGCGCGGCGCTCGGCGGCCGCACGCTCCGCGCGGTCGCGCTCGGCGGGGGCGGCACGCTCTTGGGTCGAGCGCTCGGCAGGCGCGCGCCGGGCGGCGGCGGCGGGACGGTCTTGGGCTTGCCCGCGGGGCGGCCGAGGGCGCGTCCTGGCGGCGGGGGCGGCGGCACGCTGCGAGGTGCCGAGCGGGGAGACGGCCTCGCGGATGGCCGGGCGCTCGGCGGCTGGACCGCGGGCGGCGGCGCGGCCGAGAGCTTGGTCCCGCCGGTCCGCGCGCCGGGGATCGGCCGCGCGGCCCCCGGCGGCAGGATCGAGCTCGGCGCGGCCAGCCCGGGCAGCGTGATGCTCGACGGCGGCGGCCGCAGCGACGCGCCACGCTCCACCAGGGTCGAGAGCTGATCGATCAGGCTCTCGAGCCGCGTGACCATCGCCGCCTCGTTCGGTGGCAGCGAGATCCCCGGCTGGGTCTGGCCCGGCAGCGCGCTCACCGGCGGGTGGCTCGGCGGCAGGACGGACGGGGTCACGAGCCCGGCCTCGCTCCGAGCCGCCGCGAACGCGTCGTCGACCGGCGCCATGACGTCGGCGCGGGCCGGCGCGTCCTTGATCTGCACCCGCGCCCGGCCCGAGCTGAGCGCGAGGAGGGTCGAGAGCGCGGCCGGCCCGAGGCACGACTTGAGCGAGCCGTCGGCCGCGCGCGCCATCGCGCCGGCGATCAGGCCGTCGGCGACGTCGACCTCGACCACGGCGGACGGATGGTTCACGCGGAGCTGCAGCCCGCGGCCGGTCGCCGCGAGGGCGCGGAGGAGCCGGGACGGCCCGAGCGCCTCGAGCCGCAGATCGAACGCCGGCTCGTGCTCGAGGCGCTTGGCGACGTCGCGATCCGGCTCGATCAAGGGCGCGACCGCCACCGAGAGCGCGGCGAGATCGGGTCGCTCCTCGCCCCGCCGCCAGAGCTGCGCCTCGTCGACCACGAGGACCGACGCCCACCGCAGGCGCGGGTCCCGCCGCAGCGCCCGTAGCGCGCCGAGCGCCCAGCCGCGCTCGCCCTTGCCGTCGAACACGACGACCTGCGGGTCGAGGGGCACCGCACGATCGAGGCCGACCCCCGCGCCGTCCGCGACGACCACCCGCGCGCCGACCGCGCGCAGCTCCTGCGCGAGCGCGTCCGAGCGCGCCGCCCGCTGCTCGACCAGGACCATCCGCAGGCCGTCGAACACCTCGAGATCCGGGTCGCTCCCGAGCTCGCCGAGGAGCGAGCCGAGCCGGTCCGACGGGCTCTCGAAGAACTCGTAGCGGAGCGGCCCCTGCGCCCGGCTGACCAGCGGCCGCAGCCGATCGACGAGCTCCCCGACGACCTGCTGAACCGGCCGGTCCGCGTGCAGGACCACCTGCGCGGACACGTCGTCCGGCCCCGCCGCGACCGAGAGGATGCCCGAGCGCAGCTCGCGCGCGAACAGCTCCACCAGCTCGTCGACGCTCGCGTTGGCGAGCCCACGGTGGAGCTCGCCCGAGCGTTGCGGCACCTCCTCGACCACCGCCGCGATGCGGCTGGCCATCTGCTCGACGCTCGCCGTCCGCTCGATGAGCGAGACGACCCCGTGCTTGAACGCGTCGAGCCGCTCCGCGAGCGCGCCCGGATCGGCGACCACCACCGCCACCGGGATCGACGAGGTCGCGCGCTGCGCGGCGAGGGCGCTCACCGTGTCCCGGCCGAGGTCGCGCGCCGCGTCGCCGACCAGCACGACCATGTCGGGCGCCGTCACGTAGGCGCGCTGGGCCGCCTCCGCGCGGGCGCAGCGATCGACGGCGATCCCGCGCCGCCCGAGCGCCTTGAGCAGCGCGGGCGCGAGGCGCTCGCCGTCCCCGGCGAGCAGGATCGCCTGCGCGATGGTGGTGTCCTCCGGCTCTGACATCCGCGGACGATCAGGATAGGGAACCCGCGCCGGCTTGGCTCCTTTTGTGGACGGGACGCTCTGTCGCCGGACGCCCACGCCGCGCGGCGCCTTTTTGTCTCCGAGCGCCTTTGTGGGCTGCGCCCCCGAGTGCTAGCCCCCCGGCGTGAGCCTGGTGGTGATGGAGCACGTGTCCCTGTTCTTCGGGGGCAAGCGGATCGTGGACGATCTCGGCCTGCGGATCGCCGACGGCGATCGCATCGGCCTGATCGGGCCCAACGGCTCGGGCAAGACCACGATCCTGCGCCTCATGGCCGAGGACCAGGCGCCCGACGGCGGCGAGATCCGCTACGCGCGCGGCGTCCGGGTGGGCTGGCTGCCGCAGGACCTGGTCGTCGAGGGGGGCCGGTCGCTGATCGACCTGGTGATCGGCAGCGTCCCCGGGCGCGCCGCGCTCGAGGGCCAGCTCGCGCAGGCGGAGGAGAGCTACGCGGCCGCGCTCGAGGGCGGCGGCGAGGAGGAGGTCCTGCTCGAAGAGGCCGCCCGCCTCGCCGAGCTGCACGAGCGCATCGCGCACTTCGAGACGCTGTTCAGCCCGCACGAGGCCAAGCGCATCCTCAGCGGCCTCGGGTTCGAGGAGCGGGACTTCCCCCGCGACGTCGCCGAGCTGTCGGGCGGCTGGCGTATGCGCGGGGTCCTGGCTTCGCTGCTCTTCTCGCGGCCCGAGGTGATGCTCCTCGACGAGCCGACCAACCACCTCGACATGCCGTCGGTGGCGTGGTTCAGCGCGTTCCTCAAGCAGTACCGCCGGCCCTTCGTGATGATCAGCCACGACCGGGAGTTCCTGAACGAGCAGATCAACCGCGTGGTGAGCCTCGAGGTCGAGGGCGTGCGCCAGTTCGCGGGCAACTACGAGCAGTACGTCAAGCAGCGCGCCGAGGAGGAGATCATCCTCGAGAACAAGGCGTCCAACCTCGAGCGCGAGCGCGAGAAGACGCTGCAGTTCATCAACCGCTTCCGCGCCAAGGCGAGCAAGGCCAAGGCGGTGCAGAGCCGCGTCAAGGCGCTCGAGAAGATGGAGTCGGTCGACACCTACCGGAAGCGTCGGGTGATGAGCTTCCACTTCTCACCCACCGACCGCGCCGGCCACGAGGTCGTCCGCCTGAGCGGCGTGCGCAAGGCCTACGGCGATCACGTCGTCTTGCCCGACGTCAACAACACCGTCTACCGCGGCGATCGCGTCGGGATCATCGGCCCGAACGGCGCCGGCAAGACCACGCTGCTGAAGCTCATCGCGAGCGAGCTGACGCCCGACGGCGGCGCGATCGAGCTCGGCCACAACGTGAAGCCCGGCTACTACGCGCAGCACCACGCGGAGCTGCTGCACCCGAAGAACACCGTCTTCGACGAGGCGTCGTCGGTGAACCGCGAGCTCGGCCAGACGCGCGTGCGCACCGTGCTCGGCTCGTTCCTGTTCAGCGGAGACGACGTGGACAAGCCGGTCGGCGTGCTGAGCGGCGGCGAGCGCGCGCGGGTCTCGCTCGCGAAGCTCCTGCTCGACCCGGGAAACCTGCTGCTCCTCGACGAGCCGACCAACCACCTCGACCTCGAGAGCTGCGAGAGCCTCATCGAGACGCTCGACACCTACGACGGCACGATGGTGCTCGTCAGCCACAACCGGACGCTGATCCGCAAGCTCTGCACGAAGATCTGGGCGGTCGAAGCCGGCGAGGTGACGGAGTACGCGGGCAACCTCGACGACTACATGCGCGCCTGGCGCGCCCGCCTCGCGGGCGAGGCGGAGCCGGAGGCCGCGGCGCAGCCAGCCGCGGAGGCGAAGCCGGAGGAGTCCAAAGCGCCGGCGAAGGTCTCGGCGAAGGCGGCCGCCAAGGAGGAGCCCCCGCCGCGCAAGCGCAGCCGCGAGGAAGAGAAGGCGCGCAAGCGCGAGGAGGCCCGCCAGCGCCAGGACCGCGCGCGCCGGGTCGGCAAGCTCGAGAAGAAGGCCGAGCAGCTCCTCGAGCGCATCAGCGAGCTCGAGGCTCAGCAGGCGGAGCGCAACGAGCGCCTCTGCGACCCGGCCGGCTTCGCGGACGAGGCGGAGCGCTTCGCGACGCTCACCGCGCTGCAGGTGGACGCCGCGAAGATCGAGGAGCTCACCGCGCGGTGGGAGACCACCCAGGAGCAGCTCGAGCAGGAGCCGTAGCCCCGCCCTCTCCGGCGGCCGCTCGCCTGCCGCTCGCCTCCGACGGAGGTAGGGTCGGCGCCCATGAGCCTTCCCCGCATCGCCCTCGCGCTCCTTCTGTTCACCGCTCTCGGCTGCGCCTCGCGCCGCGAGCGCTACGTCGCGGTCACGCCCGCGCCGAGCAGCGGGGGCACGACGGCGTCGGAGGATCCGAGCGCCGAGCACCCGAGCGGGGAGGATCCGAACGCTCCGATCGCGGAGGATCCGGGCACCAGCGACCCGGCCGCGGAGGATCCGTCCTTGAACGATCTTGGCACCGAAGATCCGAGCGCCGAGGACCCGAGCGCCGAGGACCCGAGCGCCGAGGATCCCAACCCCGACGCACCGGTCATCGTGGCGCCGGAGCCGATCCTCGCGCGCGTCTCGGCGCACGCCGTGACGGTGGACGGCGCGCCGCCGCCGCGGAGCTACACCGCGATGATCCAGTCGGCGATCGCGGACCCGCTCGAGCAGACGCTCGACTGCTACGCCGAGGCGCTCGCCCGCGACCGCGCGACCGCCGGCGACCTCGGCCTGCGCCTGTGGGTGTCGTCGCACCAGGTGATTCGCGCGACTCCCGAGCGCCCGCTCGCGGACGAGGCGCTGCAGACCTGCGCGATCGCGCGCATCCGCGCGCTGCGTCTCCCGTCGAACGCGCCGCGGGCGGGCGCGACGGTGCGCTTCACGCTGCGGTTCGCGACGGGGACGAACACGGCGGCGGCAGCGTTCGCCGAGGCACAGCGCGAGGTGCGCTGAAGGGGAAGACCGGGGCCGGGGCCGGGACGCCGAGCGCCACTCGTGCACGTGCTCGTGAACGTCTTGTAGGCGTGCACGTACTCTTGCTCGCCTACGCGCACGACCGAAGCCGGGGCCGGAGGCCGGGGCCGGAGGCCGGGGCCGGGGCCGGGGCCGCAGGCTGGGGCCGGAGCGCAGGATCTGGCAGGCAGGTCTTCGGCGGAAGCTACGCAAGTTGTCGCGCTCGGCTCTACGACGAGCGGAGGCTGGAGCGAACGCCACTGCCGGTCGCAGATCCGGGTCGGCGGATCCGGCTCCGGCCCCGGCCCTGGACCCGGACCCGGACCCGGACCCGGACCCGGACCCGGACCCGGACCCGGACCCGGACCCGGACCCGGGTCCGGAGCCGGAGCCGGGCCCGGAGCCGGAGCCGGAGCCGGAGCCGGAGCCGCAGCCGGAGCCGGAGCCGGAGCCGGAGCCGGAGCCGGAGCCGGAGCCGGAGCCGGAGCCGGAGCCGGAGCCGGAGCCGGAGCCCGAGCCGGAGCCGGAGCCGGAGCCGGAGCCGGAGCCGGAGCCGGAGCCGGAGCCGGAGCCGGAGCCGGAGCCGGAGCCGGAGCCGCAGCCGGAGCCGGAGCCGGAGCCGGAGCCGCAGCCGGAGCCGGAGCCGTCGGTCTCACTGACCATGATCAAGCGAGAGCTCGGCTGCGTGGCTGGGTCAGGTCACGCGGGTCCCCGGGTGCGCCTTCGTCCTCCACGCGCAAGCGGAACTGCGGCTTGCGCGTGGAGGACGAAGGCGCGGGGGGACGGCATGACCCAACCCTTCCACTCCACCGCGCTCTCGCTCTACATGGAGGTCCTCCCTCAGCTGGCTACGGCCGGGAGGACGGTTCGGCGGACGAGCCGCAATCTCTCCTCCCAGCTGGATCGCGCCGCTCAGTCGGTCGCCGCGAACCTCGCCGAGGCCGCCACGCCCTGTGCGGGAAACTCGCGGAGCCGACTCGAGACCGCCTACGGATCCCTCCGCGAGGTGCGCACCCACCTGCGGGTGGCCTGCATCTACGGCTACCTCGAGGCCTCGGAGGCCGAGTCGATCGACGCCGTCCTCGACCGGGTCGGCGCGATGACCTGGCGGCGCATCCAGAAGCGCCAGCGACGATGACCAAGCCCGCCGGGGCCGACGCGTCGGCCCCGGCGCCATCAGCAACCTCGGGACGACGAGCGCCACCCGTGCACGTGCTCGTGAACGTCCTCGTGGACGTGCACGTACTCTTGCTCGTCTACGGACCCGGACCCGGAGCCGCGGCCGTCGCCTCGTACGATCGCCACCTACCTTGTCGCGTTCCCCCGCCGCCAGCGACACCCGTTCAAGCCTCTCACCCCGCCACATGAGGGCATCCGCCGGGTCAGCATGGCGTGGCTCGCGCGAAGCGCGGCCGCGACGTGCGTGCTCCTCACCAGAAACACCGACCGCTACGTACCCGAGGGGGTGGGCCGGCGCGGCGCCGTCTGCGATCCCGATACGCGCACAACCCCGCCGGCTCGAGCCGCTACGCCCTCTCCGGCCCAGCCCCACGACTTGATGCGCGCGCGGTCCGAACAAGAACCCCTCCCGATATCGCGTTAACGCGTCCCCGGCCGACGCCGACCACCCCGCCCGCATCCCGAAGAGACGCGCACCGCAACCTCGTCAATGCTCGGGCGCATCGGCAGAGCGCCGGCCCACCCCCTCGGGCCCTGGGAGACACCCGGCAGGCCGAACAGACACGCCGAAGCCGGAGCCGGACCCGCGACCGTCGCCTCGCACAACCCGCGACCGTCGCCTCGTACGATAGACACCTACCTTGTCGCGTTCCCCCGCCGCAAGCGACACCCGTTCAGGCCTCCCATCCCGCCACATGAGGCATCCGCCGGGTCAGCATGGCGTGGCTCGCGCGCAGCGCGGCCGCGACGTGCGTGCTCCTCACCAGAAACACCGACCGCTACGTACCCGAGGGGGTGGGCCGGCGCGGCGCCGTCTGCGATCCCGATACGCGCACAACCCCGCCGGCTCGACCCGCTACGCCCTCTCCGGCCCAGCCCCACGACTTGATGCGCGCGCGGTCCGAACAAGAACCCCTCCCGATATCGCGTTAACGCGTCCCCGGCCGACGCCGACCACCCCGCCAGCATCCCGAAGAGACGCGCACCGCAACCTCGTCAATGCTCGGGCGCATCGGCAGAGCGCCGGCCCACCCCCTCGGGCCCTGGGAGACACCCGGCATGCCGAACAGACACGCCGCAGCCGCAGCCGCAGCCGAAGCCGAAGCCGAAGCCGGAGCCGGAGCCGAAGCCGAAGCCGAAGCCAACCGTGACGCGAAGCAACCCCCGACGACAGCCCAAGCACCTTCGAGACACCCCGAGACGAACCGTCACTCCCCGCGACGATGAAGTGCGACAAATGACGTTTCGCTGACATTCGAGGTGCCAGGGTGAAGGCCGGGGCGATGGAGCCCCCTTCGACAGGAGACCCCGGATGACCTCGACCCTGCGCCTCGTGATGCTCGCCCTCCTCACCACCTTCGGCCTCGCCGCCTGCGGCGAAGAGGCGACCGAGCCGACCCCCGCCACCGAGGCCCCGCCTGCGGAGGACGTCGCCGACGAGGCGGCCGAGGAGGCCGAGGAGGCCGCCGCCGAGGCCACCGCCGCCGCCGAGGCCGCCCAGGGTGAGGCCGCCGAGGCGCTCGAGGCCGCAGAGGGCGCGGCCGACGACGCCGTCGAGGCGGCAGAGGGCGCGGCCGACGAGGCGGCCGAGGCCGTCGAGGGCGCGGCCGACCAGGCCGCCGAAGAGGTCGAGGAGGCCGCCGCCGAGGAGTGATCGTTCACGCGTGAGTCGGAGGCGCGCGCCCGCTCGGAGGCGCGCGCGCCTCGCGCCTCGCCGGGATCGCCCGGACGCCGGCCACGCCACCGGCCGGCGCGGCTCAGAGCGACGTGGCTCAGAGCGGGGGCGACGACTCGTCGGCCCGCGACCGCGCCTTCGCGGCCTTCTTGGCCGGCGGCGGCGGCTGGCTGAGCCCGTAGCGCTTGAGCTTGTCGAGGAAGGTCGTCCGCTTGAGCCCGAGCGCGCGCGCGGCCTCGCTCTTGTTGCCGTCGGCCCGCGCGATCGCGGCCTCGAGCAGCCGGCGCTCCACCTCGGCGTAGGTCCCGTCGAGCGGGTCCATCGTCACCTGCGGCGCCGGCGCGAGCGGGGGCAGGTCCTCGAGCCGCACCGTCGCGTGGGTCGCGCGCTCCACCGCGTGGTCGATCACCGCGCGCAGCTCCGCGAGGTTGCCTGGCCAGTGGTGCGCCTCGAGCGCCTTCTGCGCCGCCGCGTCGATCCCGAGCACGGGACGCCCGGTCGTCCGGCACGCGCGGTCGAGCGCGAGGAGCACGAGCGACGGGAGATCGGCCACCCGCTCGCGCAGCGGCGGCACCCGCAGCGTCAGCGGGTCGAGGCGGCGGAGCAGCTCCGCGTCGAACGTCCCCGCCTCCGCGAGCGGCCCGAGCGGGACCCGCGACGTCGCCACCACCCGTGCGTCGATCGGGTAGCTGCCTGCCCCGTCCGCGAAGGCGCCGCGCCGGGTCGCGAGCGCCTCGGCGAGCTTCGCCTGCGACTCGAGCGAGAGCGCGGGCACGTCGAGGAGCAGGCACGTGCCGCCCTCCGCGAGCCGCAGCCAGCCCGGGTGCCGGGCGTCCGACTCGCCGAAGAGCGCCGCGTCCGCGCGCTCGGGCCGCACCGCCGCGCAGTCCGCGACCACGAACGGCCCCTCGCGCCGACCGCCCGACGCGTGCAGCAAGTGCCCGACGCGGTCGAGCCCCGCGCCCTCCTCGCCGAGCAGGAGCGCGGGGGCCGAGAGCGGCCCGACCTCCTCGATCTTGCGGGTCAGCGCGCGCATCGCGGGCGAGTAGCCGATCGCCGGCTCGGTGTAGCGCTCGGCCGCGCCGCCGGCCTTCAGGGTGCGCGTGTCCGCGCGCAGCCGGGCCAGCTCCTCCTGCGCGAGCTCGAGGCGCTCGGCCATCTCCTCGCGTGCGTTCACCGCGTCACGCGTCCGCCCGCGCGCGCGCTCGTTCGCCGCGAGCATCGCGACCTGCCCCGAGAGGTGACGACCCAGCCGCTCGAGCCGGTCGATCTCCTCGAGGGTGAGCGCGCTCCGCCGCCGCCCTCGCGGGACGACCAGGGCGCCGACCGACTCGAAGTCCATCGACAGCGGCACCACGCAGAGCGCGTCCATCCGGTCGAGCGCCTCGGCGAGCCCGCGCAGCTCCGCGCGCCGCACGACCTGATCGAGGAGCGGCGCGGTGACGATCACCTCGCCCGGACGCTCGTGCAGCCACGCGCGCAGCGCCTCGGAGGACTCGCGGCCCTCCACGTGAGCGACCGACGCCGCGTCCACCCGCACCTCGCGCGGCGGGTCGAAGCAAAGCAAGAGCGGGTCCGCGTCGAGGGTGTCCGACGCGCGGCGAAGCGGGGGCAAGACCGCTTGCCCGAGCTCATCGAGGCTGGTCGCGCCCACGGCCGCGGTGAGCGCCTCGTCCGACGCACGCAGCAGCCGCCCGCCGAACGGCGCGAGGGCGCGGTCGACGCCCGCGGTCACCAGCCGGTTGAGGGCCGCCCCGAGGAGCAGCACCGCCGCGGCCGCGACGCCGAGCGCGAACGGCTGGGGCGGCAGCGCGCCCGCGAGGCTCGCGACCCCGGCCCCGATCCCTCCGAGGGTGACGGCCCCCGCGAGGACGAGGCGCGTGTTGCGGCCCGCGTGGACCTGGCGCCGGACGCCGAGCATCGCCGCGTGGCCGACCGCGAGGGCGAGCGCGCCCGCGACGAGCGCGAGCCGGGCCGGCGCGCCGGAGACCCCCGCCGGATCGTTGAAGGCCAGCCCGATCGCGGTGGCGCAGAGCCCGAGCGCGACCCAGGCCCCGAGGTGGGCCGCGCTCCCGGCCGCGAGGGCCTCCGGGCTGCTCCCGAGCCGCCGCCGGACGAGGCGCAGGCCGATCGCGAGGACGACCCCGCCGGCCGCGACCGCGGGCCCGGCTCGGACCCAGCGGGCGGGCACCACGAGCAGCTCGTCCCCGAGCGGCAGGACCGGCCCGACCGCGAGGATCGACATGACCCCGCCGACGATCCCCGCCGCCACCAGCAGCGCGACGAGCGCCCGCCGCCGCGACGCGATCGCCGGCGGGGCGTCCGGGATGTCGATCGCGAGGTGCGCCGCGAGCCCCCCGACCGCGGGCAGGGCGATCGCCGCGCCGAGATCGAGGTAGAGCGAGTCGAGCCCCGGCTCGGCGTAGCGGACGAGCGCGACCCCGGCCGCGACCCCGAGCAGGGACACCCGCCGAGCCCCGGCCCGCCGCGTCCCCCCGCGGAGCGCCCAGAACGGCAGCGCGGCGAGCCCCACCGCCACCGCGCAGGCGAGGGCCGCCGTCAGATCGACGGACGCCGAGCTCCCCGCCACCTCCAGCACGAGGTAGAGGACGAGGAGAGGCCCCAGGAGGGGCAGGATGCGGCCCTGAGTCACGGCGAAGAGGGTCGGTGCGCGAGGGTGCGCGAGCCGGCCAGCTTACCATCCGCGGGCGGAGGGACCAGTCAACGACGGATCGTTCGTGATCCCCTGCTGTCGCCCTGCCGACAGCCCGACGTCGGCATGACGACGCCGTGGCGGCGCCTGTCGACTTATGTGATTTCAATGAGTTGAGACCGTCGGCCACCTCCCCGAGCCCCCTCGACATGCCCCGACCCAGGTCCCGCGTGAGCCTTGGCCCGCGCATTTTCTCGGGCTCCTTCGGGGTCCGGGTCCGGGTCTGGGTCCGGGTCTGGCTCCGGGTCCGGGTCCGGGTCCGGCTCCGGGTCCGGGTCCGGCTCCGGGTCCGGGTCCGGGTCCGGGTCCGGGTCCGGGTCCGGGTCCGGGTCCGGGTCCGGGTCCAGGTCCAGGTCCAGGTCCAGGTCCAGGTCCAGGTCCAGGTCCAGGTCCAGGTCCAGGTCCAGGTCCAGGTCCAGGTCCAGGTCCAGGTCCGGCTCCGGCTCCGCCTCCGCGTCCGGGTCCGGGTCGGTCCGGGTCCGGGTCCGGGTCCGGCTCCGGCTCCGGCTCCGGCTCCGGCTCCGGCTCCGGCTCCGGCCCCGGCTCCGCCTCCGCGCCCGGCTCCGCCTCCCGCTCTGGCCCGGGCTCCGGCCTCCTCCGCTCCCGCCCTCTCCCGCTCGCCCCCCGCCACCCCGAGCCTCGCTCCAACCTCGTCGCGATCGCCTCAATTCACTCCTCGCGACGCTCCCGCCAGCGCGCGCGACGCTTCCGCCAGCACGCGCGACGCTCCCGCCACCACGCGCGGCGACTCGCGCACCTCGCGTGGGGCTCTCGGCTCCCGAGAATCGGCTTGCTTGCGAATCCCCAGCTACTCGCCGGAAGGAGCCTCGGGGAAGTCCGGATGATGATTGGTCGAACGCTCGGCTGGGCAAACGACGTCATGAGGAGGAGTACGAGGCATCCAGGAGGCGGTTGGGTGTTCCGAGAAATGAACGCCGGGGGCACAGACTTCACCGGGCGAATGATCCAGTACCACCCCGGAACCCCACGCCACTTCGGCGGAGCTCCGTATTGGAAGGTCTCGGGCATTCCGGGACAAGGACCGGTCCGGATTCCCCTCCAACCAGGTGCGCCATGAAGCCAGAAGAACAGCTAGAAATGTTGGTCGATGGCCTGCGACTTCTCGCCGCATCCGCTGACGAGCAGGTTCAGGCCTTGCCGAACTACGTGTGCGTCACCGATGAGGTGATCTCCAACTTCAGCGATGCCTACCTTCTCGTGGACCAGCTAGAGCGCGCGGGCCTCGTGGATGCCGCGGCTGCCGACGCCCTCAAGGCAGTGGACGATCATCTGGAACGAATGCCAGAAGACGACGCTCTTGCTGAATCCGTCAGTCTCAAATCGCACCCGTTTTGGGCGGAGGCACGGCGACTCGCCTTGGTAGCCCTCGCTGCAATGGGACAGCCCAGCGGGCCTCTCGGTCTCCGATACGTGAGCTACGTCAAGTAACGTGCATCCAGGCGGGACCCAACGGCCAACCGGATCCGTCCCCGGTACTCCGCTTGAGCGCCCCCCATCCCGCGCCGACCCGCGCCTGAACGTCCGCCCCGAGGCGCGGCGCACGCCCACACCGAGCGCCGGGGGTAGCGTCACAGCGCTCCCGTCCGCCAAGGGGGTTCGACGCGATCCAACCGACCGATCGCGCGATGCCCCCGACCCTTCCGCCGGTGCCACCCCACCCCACATCCACTGCCACCCCGGCCTGCGCGACCGCGACCCCGCGCCCCCGCGTTCTCCACCCCGCGCTCCGCCGGTCGCGCCCTCGGCGTCGGAGCTCGCGCCCTCGGCGGCGACCATCCACGTCCCGGGGTCAACCGTCTCCAGTCCCTCGCTGCGGGGTTCACGCCCTCGGCTTCAACCATCCATGTCCCACGTCGGGCGCATCGCCGAACGCCGCGGGTCGCTCGACGCGAGCCGAGGGCGTGACTCGGCGAGGCAGGGGGCCCCGGTCTCAGGGCAGCGTCTCGAACCGCGTCTGGAGCGTGATCTCGCCTTCGGCCGCCGCGCGGCTGTCGACCAGCAGCGTGTAGGTACGGCCGGGCTCGAGCCGCGCGTGGAGCGCGGCCTGGGGCGCCGAGCCGTCGCACGCGAGCACCGCGTGGCCGCGCGAGCAGCCGCTCCGGAGCTCGAGCACCGGGCCCGGCGCGCCCTCCGCCGTCACGTGGAGCACCGTCGGCACCGAGACCTGGACCGTGTAGAGCGCCTCGCCGCCGCCCGCGCCGCCCGCGCAGGAGGTGCGCGCGTCCGCCGCCGCCGGGCCGACCTGCGCGGTGAGCTGCCCCTCGATGAGGGCCGGCGCGCCGCCGCAGCGCCGCTCCATCGCGCCGATGTTCTCGACCGTGGCCGGCGCCGGCGGGAGCGGAGCCGGGCGCATCCGCGTCGCCTGCAGCCGGTAGCTCCCCGTCTGCCCGTGGAAGCCGTCGACCACCACCTCGACCCGCTGCCCGGCCGGCAGCGACGCCTCGACCCGCGAGGCGCGCGTCGAGCCGTGGTCGTCGTTGCAGGCGAGCGCCTGCCCGTTGAGGTAGAGCGCGAGGACCGAGTCGTAGTCGGCGTCGACCTGGAACGCGTACATCCCCGCCTCCGGCGCGACGAAGATCCACGTCTCCTCCGGGCTGCCGGGCGAGGCGCCGCAGGTCGGCGTGCGTTGGTCTACCCCACCCACGGTGTTGCCCTGCACCGTCGCGCCGAGCGCGAGCGGGCCGCCGCCGGACGACGCGATCTCGGTCGCGCGGATCATGTAGGCCCCGCTCCCGCCCGCGTAGCCGTCGACCACGATCTCGTAGGTGCGACCCGCCTCGAGCCGCTCGGTGAGCCGCGAGGTGCGCGTGCCCTGGTAGTCGTCGTTGCACTGGATCGGCGTGGCCGCTCCGTCCTCGTAGATCGCGAGGACCGCGTCGTACTCGGAGTCGACGTGGATCTCGACCGGCCCGGTGCGCGTCGGGGTGAACCGCCACGTCTGGTCCGGGCTGCCCGCGTGCGAGCCGCAGCCGGGGGTGCGCGTGTCGGCCTGCCCGCGCGTGTCGCCCCGCGTCGGGGTGTTGGGCGGCAGCACCTGGGAGGCTCCCGCGCCGCCGATCCGCGTCGCGCGGACGCGGTAGGTCCCCGTCGCGCCGTGGTAGCCGTCGACCACCACCTGGTAGGGCACGCCGGCCGAGAGCTGGACCTCGACCCGCGAGGCGCGCGTGGTCTGCTCGTCGTCGTTGCACGCGAGCGGCTCGCTCGCCCCCGGCAGGTACATCGCGAGGGTGGCGTCGTAGTCGCTCGTGACGTCGATCCGGTAGCGGCCGTCCTCGGGCGGGGTGAGCGTCCAGGTGTCGTCGGGGCTGCCCGGCGTCGACCCGCAAGGCGGCGTGCGAGTGTCCTCACCACTGCGGGTGTCGCCGCTGCGCTCCTGGTCGAGCACGAGCGCGTCCTCGGCCGTCCCCGGCGGGAGTGGCTCCTCGAGCGCGAGCGCGCTGAGCGCGAGCCTGAACGAGCCGGTCGCGCCACGGTAGCCGTCCACCACGAGGTGGTAGGTGCGACCCGCCTCGAGGCGCGCCTCGACCTGCGAGTGGCTCGTCGCGCCGGTGTCGTCGTTGCACGCGACCGACTCGCGCTCCTCGTCGAAGATCGCCGCGACGCAGTCGTAGCTCGCGTTCACGTCGACCCGGTAGGTGCCAGTCTGCTCGGGCACGAAGGTGTAGGCCACGTCGCCGCCTCCGTTGGGCGCGCCGCAGGCCGGCGTCCACGCGTCGTGCCCGGCCCGCGTGGTGCCGCGGCGCGTCTCGCCCGCGCGGATGTCGCCGCCGCCGCCGCTCTCGGCCGCGCGCACCACGAGGCCGATCAGCGGCGAGCAGCCGAGCGAGAGCCCGGCCGCGGTGAGCGTCAGGAGGACCGCGAGGTGTCGGCGCGCGCTCACAGCCCGAAGCGCACCCCGAAGAAGGCCTCGCCCCACGCGAGCGGCATGCGCTCGTCGTCGGTCAGCCGCACGCGCGCGGCGACGCCGAGGCTGAGGCCGAAGCTGTCGGTGAGGTAGAGATCGGCGCCGGCCCCGGCCGCGATCTGCGCGTTGAAGGTCTCGGCCTGCGGGTGCGCGATCACCGCGGTCGCGGGCGTGCGGTCGGGGAGCACGATCACCTCGCGCGGCTCCGTCTCCTGCGCGGGCAGCGACGCGTAGGTCATCCCGCCGCCGAGGAAGAGGTACGGTCGGAACGGGCCCTCGCCGCCGATGAGCGAGACCTTGAGGCGGAGGAAGTCCACCGCGAGGAGCCAGTCCTGGCGGCGGCCGAGGTCGGCGCCGTCCTCGCCGAGGAACGCGAAGGTGACGGCCGGGCCGAGGCTCACGAGGCGGTCGCCGGTGAGGTAGATGTCGAGGTCGTAGCCGACGAGGAGCGCGCCGCCGGGCTCGAGGCGCGCGCCGATGTAGAGGCCGTCGCTCGCGATCGTGGGGTGCTCGTCGGCGGAGGCCGCGGCGGGGAAGAGCGCGACGGCGAGGGCGGCGAGGAGGACGGGGCGCAGGAGCTTCACGGGTACCTCGGGGCTGGGCCGCTCGGGGTCGGGCCTCGCGATTCGGCGCGCGGAGGGCGCGTGGGGTGGGACGGCCCGGGGCCGCGATCGGTCTGCCGACAGAGTACGCGACGCGGCGGGCTCGCGGGGATTCGTCGTCGCATCTCGAGTCGTGGAGGCGTGGGTCGTCGACCACGCAAGGGATCGCGCGCGCGCGCGCGGTCGAGGTAGAACGGCGAGATGCCGCAAGAGGTTCGCTTCCCCCTGCCCGACGGCGGCTCGCGCCGCGGCTTCCTCGCGCTCCCCGATGGCCCCGGGCCGCACCCCGGGGTGATCGTGATCCACGACATCTTCGGGCTCACCCCCGACAGCGAGCGTCACTGCCGCCGCTTCGCAGAGGCGGGCTACGCGGCGCTCGCGCCCGACGTCTACGGGGGCGGGGTCGGCTGCGTGGTGAAGACCCTCACCCAGCTCAAGCGCGGCGAGGGCGCGGCCTTCGACGCCCTCGCGGCGGCGCGCGCGTTCCTCGCCGAGCGCCCCGAGGTCGACGCGGCGCGGCTCGGGGTCACGGGCTTCTGCATGGGGGGCGGCTTCGCGCTCCTCGTCGCCGCCGATCACACCTACGCGGTGGCCGCGCCGTTCTACGGCGACGTGCCCAAGCGGGCGGAGCGCCTGCGCGGGCTCTGCCCGACCCTCGCCCAGTTCGGCGAGACCGACCTCATGTTCATCGGCCACGCGCGGCGCCTCGAGCGCCACCTCGCGGAGCTCGACGTGCCCCACGAGGTGATCGTCTACCCGGGCATCGGGCACTCGTTCATGAACGACCACGGCGACGGAGCGCTCTTCGCGCTCGGCCGCTTCACGCCGATGCGCGCGGCCTACGACGCCGAGACGGAGGCGGTCGCGTGGGGGCGGCTGCTCGACTTCTTCGCGCGGCACATGCCCGCCGCCTGAACGCGAAGGCGAGGCCGAGGGCGAGCGCCAGGCTCAGCGGGGCAGCGCGGCGAGGCCCGGCGGCGCGGCACGAGCAGCCGCCGACGAGCCGCCCGCTCGCGTCGCCGGCGTCCCGGGGGCCGTCGCCCGCGTCCGCGCCCTGTCCCGCGTCGATCGACGGGCCGGCGTCCGCCCCGAGCCCCGCGTCGCCGCCCGGCACCCCCGCGTCGACCCCGCAGGCGAGGTCCTCGCCGTCGCAGTCCTGATCGACCCCGTCGCCGCAGACCTCGGCGAGGCCGGGGTAGCGGCCGGGGTCGCCGTCGTCGCAGTCGACGTCCGCCGCCGCGCCGTCGCCGTCGGCGTCGGGGGGCGGCGCGCAGACGTCGTCGGTGCCGACCGGCATCGAGACGCAGCCGTAGGGGCAGGCCTCGGTCATGTCGTTGCCGTCGACGCAGCGCCGGCGCGAGGTGCGGCCGGCGTCGCAGGTCCAGATCGCGAAGGTCCCCGCCGGGCACACCGGCGTCCCATCGCACTCCGGACCGGGCAGGCCGCGGTGGGGGCCCTGGCTCACCCAGCGGCTCGGCGACGTGGGCGAGCACATCCCGGCGAAGGGATCGAACGCGGTCGCGCTCGCCCCCCCGAGCGGGCGGGTCTCGAAGTGGACGT
>JAUHXR010000129.1 GCA_030426845.1 Polyangia bacterium
CACGTCGGCGCTCAGCGGGGACTCCGTCATCAGCTCCCCGGCCGACGGTCGCGCGACCGCGACGGTCATGCGGTCCTGCCACGCGGGCGGGAGCATCGGATCCTCGGCGCACAGCTCGAACGCGACGTGGTGATCACGCTCGAGCCGCACCTCGCTCAACACCACGCCGCCACCGTCCGGGCGGGGCCGCGCGGTCGCGAGCGTGACCCGCTCGACGGAGCGCACCTCGTGCGCCTCGAGGGTCCCCACGCGGGTCGCGCCGAGGGCCACCCCGAAGAGCACCCCCAGCGCCGCGAGCGCCGCGCCGATCCGCCACCCCATCGTCCGTGATCCTACCGGCGAGGGTCCCCAACTTGGCACGAAAAATCAGCCGGGCTTCGGCGATCGCCAGTCGCAAACACGATCCGAACAGGCCGGCGATCGCCCTCGATACACCCCCCGATCGCCCCCCGATCGCGCTCATCGATCCTTTCGATAGGTTCCAATTAGATGAGGGATCACGATTGGATAGCATCTGATTCGAGAGCCTCGCTGACCTTGTGTGACACTACAACACGCGTCATCGATTGTCGCCGCCCGGCACCGGTGGTAGATCGCCCTCATGCGAATCAGCAACAGCTTCTCCGAAGGCGAAATCCAGATGATGGACTTCATCCTCTCCACCCTCCTCCGGGGTGGTTCGCCGCAGATGGCCACGCGAAACAAGGACTTCGCGTCGCTCTGCCGCAAGGTCGTGGCGATGAAGGCGAAGGTCGCGGAGAAGAAGCGCGCCGACGCGCTCCGGGGTCGTCAGGCGCCCGCCGAGTCCTCCGTCGGGACGATCGACGGGGTCGACGACGCGGACGAGGCCGTCGAAGACGTCGGCTGAGGCGCCTCGGGCCTCTCCCGACCCTCCTCACGCGGTGGACGTGACGATCGCC
Source organism: Polyangia bacterium (assembly GCA_030426845.1). GTDB lineage: Bacteria > Myxococcota_A > Polyangia > Polyangiales > Sandaracinaceae > JAUHXR01. The sequence goes on from JAUHXR010000129.1 coordinate 921, forward strand.
TCGGTGAATCCAGGGCGATCCGCGGCTCGCCTTCGCGATCGACGCAGCGCTCGGCGCACTGCGCTCTGTCGCGGTCCCGAGGATGCCGTTGACGCGAGGCCCGCGGCCCGGTAAGCGCCACCTCGATGTGGATCCTGCGCGGCGGTCGGGTCCTCGACCCGAAGAACGGCGTCGACGAGGAGGCCGACGTGGTCGTCGAAGACGGCCGCGTCGTCCGGGTCGGCCGGGGGGCCGCCGAGGGGCTGAAGGGCGAAGCGATTCGCGAGCTCGACTGCTCGGGGTGCTGGGTCACCCCGGGCTTCGTCGATCTTCACGTCCACCTCCGCGAGCCCGGCCAGGAGTACAAGGAGGATCTCGCGTCCGGCCTGGCCGCGGCCGCCGCGGGCGGGTTCACCACCGTCTGCGCGATGGCCAACACGCGGCCGGTCAACGACCGCCGCTCGATCACCGAGGCGATGCTGGCGCGGGCCCGCGAGGTAGGCGGCGCGAGGCTCCACGTCTTCGGCGCGATCACCAAGGGCTGCGAGGGCCGCGAGCTCACCGAGATGGCCGACCTCCGCGAGGCCGGCGCGTTCGGCGTCAGCGACGACGGCGTCTGCGTCCGCAGCGCGGCCGTGATGCGCCGGGCCCTCGAGTACGCGCGGACCTTCGATCTGCTCGTCTCGCAGCACTGCGAGGAGCACGAGCTGACGGCCGGCGCGTCCATGAACGAGGGGCCGGTGGCTACCCGGCTCGGCCTGCGCGGCTGGCCGCGGGAGGCGGAGGACATCATCGTCGCGCGCGACCTGATCCTCGCCGAGATGACGGGCGCCCGCTACCACGTCGCCCACATCTCGAGCCGGGGCGCGGTGCGGCTCGTCCGCGAGGCGAAGGCGCGCGGTCTGCCGGTCACCGCCGAGGTCACCCCGCACCACCTGCTCCTCACGGACGAGGCGGTCGTCGGCTACCGCACCTTCTGCAAGGTGAACCCGCCGCTGCGCGCGGAGGAGGACGTCGAGGCGGTCCGCGAGGCGCTGCGCGACGGGACCATCGACTGCATCGCGACCGACCACGCGCCGCACACCTCGCTCGAGAAGGACTGCGAGTTCGACCAGGCGGCGTTCGGCATCAACGGCCTCGAGCCGGCCGTCGGCACCCTGCTCGGCCTCGTGCGCGACGGGCACCTGAGCGCTGCGCGCCTCGTCGAGTCGCTGACCGCGAGCCCCACCCGCGTGGGCAAGCTCGATGGCGGCGGCCTCGCGGTCGGCGACGTCGCCGATCTCACCGTGATCGATCCCGAGCGCCGCTGGACGCTGCGAGCGAAGGATCTTCGAAGCAAGTCACACAACACCCCGTGGATCGACCAGGAGCTCACCGGCGCGGTGACCCGCACGATGGTCGGCGGCGCGTGGGTATACGAGAGGCCCGATGAGCGCGCGTGACGCCCACCTCGTCCTCGCGGACGGAACCGCCTTTGAGGGCCACGCGTTCGGCGCGGCCGGGACCACCGTCGGCGAGGCGGTCTTCACCACCGGGATGACCGGCTACCAGGAGGTGGTGACCGACCCTTCCTTCTGCGCCCAGGTCGTCACGATGACCGCACCGCAGATTGGCAACACGGGCACGACCGAGGAGGACGACGAGGCTCGCCGCCCGTTCCTCGCCGGGTTCGTGGTCCACGAGCTGTCGCCCCTCGCGAGCAACTGGCGCTCGAGCCAGCCGCTCGACGCGTACCTCGCGGATCGCGGCGTCGTAGGCATCGCTGGGGTCGACACCCGCGCGCTGACCCGCCACATCCGGGACCACGGCGCGCAGCTCTGCGCGGTCGGGACCGAGCCGGTCGAGGCGCTGCTCGAGCGCGCCCGCGCCGCCCCGCCGATGAGCGGCCGCGATCTCACGGGCGAGGTCACGTGCGACGCCCGCTACGAGTGGACGGACGGCTCGGGCGAGTGGGCCACCGGGCGCGGCGCGGCGGACCTCCACGTCGTGGTGATCGACTACGGGATCAAGCGGAACATCCTCCGCTGCTTCGCCGACCTGGGCGTGCGGATGACCGTCCTGCCGGCCAGCGCCACCGCCGACGACGTGCTCGCGCTGAACCCGGACGGGGTGTTCCTCTCGAACGGCCCGGGCGACCCGAGCGCGGTGGACGGCGGGATCGAGACGGCGCGCGCGCTGATCGGCAAGCGGCCGCTCTTCGGGATCTGCCTCGGCCACCAGCTCCTCGCGCTCGCGCTCGGCGCGCGCACGTTCAAGCTCAAGTTCGGCCACCGCGGGATCAACCACCCCGTGAAGGACCTGACGACCGGCAAGATCGAGATCACGACCCAGAACCACGGCTTCGCGGTCGACCGCGAGGGGCTGCCCGCAGGCGTCGAGGTCACCCACGTCCACCTCAACGACGACACCGTGCAGGGCATCGAGCACCCCGCGTCGGGCGCGTTCGGGGTGCAGTTCCACCCGGAGGCTGGCGCCGGCCCCCACGACTCGCGCTACCTCTTCCAGCGCTTCCTCGACCGCATCCGCGCCGCGCGCTGACCCCTGCGCAAACCCTTCCGCGTTGAAGAAGGCGCCGCCTCCCGTCGTATCCTCGACGAGCGGATGGCGCAGACGCTGCATCGGAAGCGGGGAACGTGGGCCCGCATGGTCACCTTGGCGGCGGTCCTCGCGGGCGGCCTCGCGGGCGGGGCGGCGGTCCACGCCACGGCCCAGGACGACCCGACCGCGCAGGAGCGCGCGCTGCGGGCCCGGCTCGAAGCCAGCCCGGGGGACGCCGGGCTCGAGTGCCAGCTCGGCTGGGCGCTCGTGGCCCAGGATCGCTTCGGCGAGGCTCGCGAGGTCCTCGATCGCGCGGTGGAGCGGCTGGGCGATCCACGACCCGCGCGGGAGCGGCGCCGGCTGGCCGCGTGCCTCTACAACCGCGGCCGGGCGCTCGAGGGGCTCGCGCGGCCCGACGAGGCGCGGCGCGACTACGAGCGCTCCCTCGCCCTCCGCCCCAGCGACGTGGTGCGCGCGCGCCGTGACGCCCTCCCTGCCCCCGCCTCGCCCCCGAGCCAGTCCGTCGCGCCGCCGGACCTCGCCGCGCGCCAGCGGGCGGCCCTCGCCGAGATCGCGCTGCGCGCCTGCCGCGCCGAGGGTCAAGGCCGGTGCGCCGAGGCCACCTCGGTGGAAACCATCGGCGCCGGCGCCTGCCTCTTCGCCGAGGGCTGGTGGCTGGTCCAGCTCGGCGTGGATCGCCCGAGCTACTGGGTGATCGGCCAACCGTTCGGCGAGCCCTACGGGGTCCGCCGGCTCGCGGCGAGCGGGATGCCCGGCGTCGCGGAGCTCGAGCCCGTCCCCGTCCGGATCGACGCCGAGCGCTGTGGGGTGCGCGTCGACACCCGGATCGACGTGTCGAACCCGGACGCCGACTACCACCACGACTACGTCGACATCCTGTGGCTCGAGGGCGGCGGCGTGGTGCGCGGGCTCGGCCTGCACACGGGCCAGCTCGAGACGATGGCCGAGAGCGGCCGGGAGCGCGGGTGGTCGGTGACGCTCCGCCTCGACGGGCAGGGCTACGTGACGGGCGCGCGGATCCACGGTGAGCCGCCGGCCGACGTCGCGCGCTGGGTCGGTCGGCACCCGCTGTCGTCGGCGCCGCGCTGACGCGGGCTCATGCCGGGGGCTGCCCTTCGACGCCGAAGGCGCGGTAGCCAGCCTCGCCGCGCTCTGGTACCACCGCGCTCATGGACAAAGTGGTGGCGAGCGCGGCCGAAGCGGTCCGAGACATCCCGGACGGCGCCCTCGTGGTGGCGGGGGGCTTCGGCCTCTGCGGCATCCCCGAGCTCTGCATCGCGGCCTTGCGCGATCAGGGCACCAAGCAGCTCACCGTCGTCTCGAACAACTGCGGCGTCGACGACTTCGGGCTCGGGCTCCTGCTCAACAACAAGCAGATCGCGAAGATGGTCTCGAGCTACGTCGGCGAGAACGCCGAGTTCGAGCGCCAGTTCCTGAGCGGCGAGCTCGAGGTGGAGCTCTGCCCCCAGGGGACGCTCGCCGAGCGGCTGCGCGCCGGCGGCTCCGGCATCGCGGCCTTCTTCACGCGCGCCGGCTCCGGCACCGAGGTCGCCAAGGGCAAGGAGACGCGCGAGTTCGACGGGCACAGCTACGTCATGGAGCGCGGCATCCGCGGGCAGTTCGCGCTCGTGAAGGCGTGGAAGGGCGACCGCCACGGCAACCTCGTGTTCCGCAAGACGGCCCGCAACTTCAACCCGCTCTGCGCGATGGCCGGCGACGTGACCATTGCCGAGGTCGAGGAGCTGGTGGAGGTCGGCGAGCTCGACCCCGACCACGTGCACACCCCCGGCGTGTTCGTCCAGCGCGTCGTCGTCGGCTCGCACGAGAAGCGCATCGAGCGGCGCACTACCCGCCCCCGCACCGACCGCCCCCGCACCGACCGCCCCAAGGAGGCCTGAGCCATGGCGCTGAACCGAGAACAGATCGCCAGGATGGCCGCCCGCGAGCTCCGCGACGGCTTCTACGTGAACCTCGGCATCGGCATGCCGACCCTCGTCGCGAACTACATCCCCGACGGGATGGAGGTGATGCTCCAGAGCGAGAACGGCCTGCTTGGCGTCGGCCCCTTCCCGTACGAGGGGGAGGAGGACGCGGACCTCATCAACGCGGGCAAGCAGACCGTCACCGCGATGCCGGGCGCGAGCTACTTCGACAGCTCCACCAGCTTCGCGATGATCCGCGGCGGCCACATCGACCTCGCGATCCTCGGCACGATGGAGGTCAGCGAGGCGGGCGACCTCGCCAACTGGATGATCCCCGGCAAGATGGTCAAGGGGATGGGCGGCGCGATGGACCTGGTCGTCGGCGCCAAGCGGGTGGTCGTCATCACGACCCACACGAACAAGGACGGCGAGCCGAAGATCCTCGAGACGTGCCGCCTCCCGATCACCGGCATCGGGGTGGTCAACCGGATCATCACCGACCTCGCCCTGATCGACGTGACCCCGGACGGCCTCGTGCTGCGCGAGCTCGCGCCCGGCGTGAGCGCGACCGAGGTGCAGGCCAAGACCGAGGCGAAGCTCAAGGTCGCCGAGGATCTCCGCGAGATGGAGATCTGAGAGCGGCCTACTCGGTCATCTCGACGAGCGTGCGCACCGTGTTGAGGTTGCGCATCGTCACGTCGACGCCGAGGAGGCGCTCGATCACCGCGTGGGTGAGCTTGCTGCGGCCAAGGCCGTCGTCGTAGCGCGCGTAGACCGCGCCCTCGCCGGCCGCGATCGCGGCGTCCGGGTCGTCGCGCGCGAGCAGCTTCGCGACCGCCGCCTTCGTCGGGCGCGCGGCGAGGAAGCCGACGTAGACCTTCTTGGGATCGGCGCCGGGGCCGTCGAACGGGTTGCCCTCGTGGATCGCGCGGAGCGTCGCCGCGTCGCGCACCAGGACGGGCACGTCGTCGTGGCCGAAGGTGCGCGCGATGGCCTCGGACAGCCCCGCCTCGGTCGGCGCGCGCGAGGCCTCGAAGGTCACGTTGCCGCTCGCGACGTAGGTGCGCACGCGAGAGAGACCGAGGCCCTCGCACATCGCGCGGAGCTCCTTCATCGGGACCTTCCGGTGGCCGCCGACGTTGATGCCCCGGAGGAGCGCTGCGTAGGCCTTCACCGACTCACCGCGTCAGCATGATCGCGCCGACGATGCCGCCGATGATCGCGACGATCATCAGGATGAAGAGCACGATCTTGATGACGCTGTAGGGCGCCTTGCCCCGGACCTCGCCGGTCTGGCCGTTGACCAGGAAGCGGTAGGTCTCCTGGTTGTACATGTACGACGCGATGTAGAGCGGCAGCAGCACGTGCTTGAAGGTCTGCTGCGAGTAGGCGTTGTTGACCGACAGCGAGCGGTGCGTGTCTCCAGGCACGTCCTTGGCGCAGCGGTCGCGCTGCTGGCGCTCGATGGTCTGGCTCGCCTTCTGCCAGGCCGGCTGCAGGTCGATCGCGTACTCCTCGGCGCGCCAGCCCGCGAGGTAGGAGGCGTCGTACGGGACGAGCTGGCTCGTGTCGAAGGTCTTCATCTGCTCGGCGATGCCCTCGGGCAGCCCCTTCGACGCGGGGACGAGCACGTCGTCGTAGTGGTCGGTGCGGTGTCCGTGCGCCGGCGACCACTTCGTCTCGCGCCGCTTCCGGGTCTTCTTCTGCCCGTTCTCGACGTAGCCCTCTTCCACGTAATAGTGGGTGCCCGACTCCGCCGACCAGCTCGACTGGACGAGCGCGTCGAAGGTCCAGTACGGCACGTAGACCCCGTGGATCGCGCCGAGCGCGGCCCGCGACTTGAGGTCCCCCGGGCGGAACCACAGCCCGCCCAGCCAGTCCTTGAACTTCTGCTGCGCGGCGGTCTGCTCGACCCGGAACGGGACGAGGGTCTGCGGTCGGATCAGGTTGCGGTTCGACTCCTGCTCGAGCACCTGGTTCGAGCCGCAGAAGTCGCAGGCCTTCGACGTGTCCTGGCCGGTGAAGCTCACCCGCGCGCCGCAGGTCTGGCACTGGATGACGCGGGCCTCCACGCCGAGCCCGCGCGCGGCCGTCTGCATGCCCTGCATGAGATCGTGCTCGATCGGCATGCCCGGGACTTGCCCTGGCGGGCCGCCGCCCCACCCCGCCCCGGGCGCCGGCGCAGCCGGCTGGGCCTGAGGGATCGCGGCGCGGTGACCGCAGTAGGGGCAGAGCAGCTGCTGGCTCGCCGCGTCGAAGCTCATCTCGGGGGCGCCGCACTGCGCGCAGGGGAAGCGCTGCGACGTGCCCTGAGGCGGACCTTGGACTCCTTCCACGGCAGCGAGAGTACCGCGTCGTTCGGCGCGCCGAGAAGCGCCTCGCGTCAGCCCCCGCGCAGGACCGCGCCGGTGTGGCTCTTCGCGCAGGCGGCGACCTTGTCGGGTGGCCCCTGGACGACGATCCGCCCGCCGCCCTCGCCGCCCTCGGGCCCGAGGTCGACGATCCAGTCGGAGGACGCGATCACGTCGGGGTGGTGCTCGATCACGACGACGGTGTCGCCCCGATCGACGAAGCGCTGGAGCACGCCGAGGAGGCGGCGAACGTCCTCCCGATGGAGCCCGGTGGTCGGCTCGTCGAGCACGTAGAGGGTCGGCCCGGCCGCGCTCGTGCCGAGCTCCGCGACCAGCTTGAGCCGCTGGGCCTCGCCGCCGCTCAGCGTGTTGCTGGCTTGACCGAGCTTGAGGTAGCCGAGCCCGAGCTCGGTGAGCAACGCGAGCGGCGCGGCCACCTTCGGGATCGCGGCGAAGCGCGCCGCGGCCTCCTCCAGGTCGAGCTCCAGGATCTCGCCCGCGCTCAGCCCGTAGAGCTCGACCTCGAGCGTCTCGGGGGTGAAGCGCATGCCGTCGCACAGCTCACAAGGCAAATGGACGTCGGGGAGGAACGCCATCTCCACCTTGAGCGAGCCGTTGCCCTTGCACTCCGGGCAGCGCCCGTCGGCGGTGTTGAACGAGAAGCGGCTCGCGCCGTAGCCCCGCGCCCGCGCGGTCGGGGTCCCGGCCAGGAGCGCGCGGATCACGTCCCACACCCCGACGTAGGTCGCGGGCACCGAGCGCGGCGTGCGGCCGATCGGGCTCTGATCGACCTCCACCGCGCGCTTGAGGTGCTCGGTCACGTGCGTGAGGGCCCGGTGCGCGCCTGGCGGATCGGTGACGAGCTTGAGCGCGCGCCGCACCGCCGGCAGGAGCACCCCGCGGACGAGCGTGCTCTTGCCGCTGCCGCTCACCCCCGTCACCGACGTCAGCCGCCCCACGGGGAAGCGCGCGGTGACCCGCCGGAGGTTGTGCATCGACGCGCCCTCGAGGACCACCTTGGGCGCGCCGCGCCCGACCGGGCGGAGGGTGCGCTCGGCCCCGAACGGGCGCCCGAGGGCCTGGCCGGTGACCGAGGCCGGATCCGCGAGCAGCGCCTCCGGGGGGCCCTGGGCCACGATCCGGCCGCCGCGCACCCCGCCCCCCGGGCCCACGTCGATCACGTGGTCGGCGGCCCGGATGGTGTCGTCGTCGTGCTCCACCACGAGCACCGTGTTGCCGCGATCGACGAGGCCGCGGAGCGCGGCGAGGAGCTTGCCGGTGTCGCGCGGGTGCAGCCCGATCGTGGGCTCGTCCAGCACGTAGAGCAGCCCCGTCAGGCCCGCGCCGAGCTGGGCCGCGAGGCGCACGCGCTGGGTCTCGCCGCCGCTCAGCGTGCTCGCGGCTCGATCGAGCCCGAGGTAGCCGACGCCGACGTCCTCGAGGAACGCGAGCCGGCGCCGCAGCTCGGCCAGCGGCGCGGCCGCGATCTCCCGGTCGCGGCCCTCGAGCCGCAGCCCGTCCAGGCGTCGCGCGGCGTCGCCGACCGGCCCGCCCAGCACATGGGTGATCGGCTGGCCGTCGACCCGCACCGCGGTGGCGAGGGGGCTCAGTCGCGATCCCTCGCACGCCGGGCACGTCTCGCTCACCTCGCGCTTCTTCTTGCCGCGTCCCACCGTGCGGGTGAGCGCGCCCTTGCCCTCGCAGCGCGGGCAGGCGCCCTGGCGCGTGTTGAACGAGAAGAAGCGGGGATCGAGCTCGGGGAAGCCGCGCCCGCAGGTCGGGCACGCGCGGCGGGTCGAGAGCAGCTCCTGGCGGCGCCCGATCTCCACCCGGATCTGCCCCTCGCCCTCGGCCGCGGCCCGCTCGAGCAGCCCGAACAGCTCCGCGTCGGACGCGCGGGCCTCGCCGACCAAGAGGTCGATGTCGTGCTCCTTGAACCGCGCGAGGGCCATGCCCGGCGTGAGCTCGGTGAGCTCCCCGTCGATCCGCGCGCGCTCGAAGCCGTCGGCCACCGCCTTGGCCAGCCGCTCACGGTGGAGGCCCTTCTTGGCCTTCACTACGGGGGCGAGCACCCGCACCTTCTTTTGCTTATGAGACCCCGCGAGCTGGGCCGCGATCTGGCCGACCGAGCGGGCCGCGATCGGCTCCATGTGCTCGGGGCAGTGCGGCACGCCGACGGTCGCCCAGAGGAGCCGCAGGTAGTGCGCGACCTCCGTCACGGTGGCCACGGTGGAGCTCGCGCCGCCGCGGGTCATCCGCTGCTCGAGGCTCACGGTCGGCGGCACCCCGACCACCCGGTCGACGTCGGGCCGTGGGAGCTGCGGCATGTACTGGCGCGCGTAGGGGCTGAGCGTCTCGAGGTAGCGGCGCTGGCCCTCGGCGAAGATCACGTCGAACGCGAGCGTGCTCTTGCCGCTCCCGCTCGGACCGCTGACCACCACGAGCTGCTCGCGCGGGATCTCGACCGAGACCTCCTTGAGGTTGTGCTCGCGGGCGCGCGTGACGACGAGCGCGCTCGAGCCCGCCGCTCGCTCCGCTGAGCCGTCCTCGAGCGGCGAGGCGACCGGCGCGGCTCCGCCGAGGCCGAGCGCCCGCGCGAGGTACGGCGCGGTCCGCGAGCCGTCCGCGCGCGCGACCTCCTGGGGCGTCCCCCGCGCGACGATCGCGCCGCCGTCCGCGCCGGCGCCCGGCCCGAGGTCGATCACGTGGTCGGCCCAGGCCGCGAGCCGCATGTCGTGCTCGACCACCACCACCGTGTCGCCGCGCTGCACCAGCCCGTCGAGGGTCGCGAGGAGCGGCGTGACGTCGTCGTGGTGGAGCCCCGCGGTCGGCTCGTCGAGGACCACGAGCGAGCCCGGCTTGGTGTGCGCGAGGGTGCCGGCGAGCTTCAGCCGCTGGGCCTCGCCCCCGCTCAGCGTGTTGAGCGGCTGACCAAGCCGCAGGTAGCCGAGCCCCACCCGGACGAGGACGTCGAGGCTCGGCGCGAGCTCGCGGTCGCCGGCGAAGACGCGCGCCGCCGCGTCGACCGTCAGCTCGAGCGCGTCGGCGACGTCGAGGCCGCGGTGGCGCACCTCGAGCACCGGCCCGACGAAGCGTCGCCCTTTGCATACCGGGCAAGAGAAGGTGACGTCGGCGAGGAACTGCATCTCGACCGTCTCGGCGCCCTCCCCGTTGCACGCCTCGCAGCGGCCGCCCGTGACGTTGAACGAGAAGTCGCTCGCGGAGAGCCCCAGCTCGGCGGCGCGCGGCTCGGCCGCGAAGCGCTTGCGCAGGACGTTCCAGAGCTTGAGGTAGGTGGCGGGGTTGCCGCGCGAGGTGCGCCCGAGGGGGCTCTGGTCGACGTGGACGACCGCGCTGAGCCCGTCGACGCCGTCGATCGCGTCGTGGGCGAGCGGCGCGGCCTCGGAGCGCTCGCCGCGGGCGCGGAGCGCGGCCGGCACGAGGGTCTCGACCACCAGGCTGCTCTTGCCCGAGCCGCTGACCCCGGTGACGACGGTGAGGACGCCCCGCGGGACGACGAGGTCCACGCCGCGCAGGTTGTGCCCGCGGCAGCCGGTCAGGCGGATCTCGCCCGCGCCGCGGCGAGGGGCGCGCGCGCGGGGCGGGCCGCGGCGGAGCGCCCGGCCGGTCGCGGTGTCGGCCGCGGCGAGCTCCTCGGGCGTTCCGTCGAACACCAGCGCGCCGCCCTCGTCGCCCGCGCCCGGGCCAAGCTCGAGCACGCGCTCGGCCGCGCGGATCATGTCCTCATCGTGCTCGACCAGGAGCACCGTGTTGTCACCGCCGGTGAGCCTGCGGACGACCCGCGCGAGGCGGTCGACGTCCATCGGGTGCAGGCCGACCGTCGGCTCGTCGAGGACGAAGAGCGCACCGGTGAGCGAAGCGCCGAGCGCGCTGGTGAGAGCGACCCGCTGCGCCTCGCCGCCGCTGAGGGTGCGGCTCGCGCGGTCGAGGGTCAGGTAGCCGAGGCCCACGTCCGCGAGGGTCGAGAGCCGCGCGAGCACCTCGCGTCGGAGCAGCTCGGTGGCGGGGTCGGGATCGTCGAGCGCGCCCTCGAGGAACGCGCGCGCGTCGTCGGCCGGCATCGCGAAGAGCTCGGCGATGCTGCGGCCGCGCACCTTCCACGCGAGCGACTCCGGCTTGAGCCGCGCGCCCTCGCAGTCCGCGCAGAGGTCGTAGCTGCGGTAGCGCGCGAGGAGCACGCGGACGTGCATCTTGTAGGCGCGGGTCTGGAGCCAGTCGAACCAGCCGCGCAGGCCGACCCAGCCGTCCTCCCAGTCGGTGGAGCCGTCGCCCACGAGGACCCAGGACTGCTGGGCCGCGGTGAGGTCCTCGAAGGGGACGTCGAGGGGGATGCCGGCGTCGGCCGCGGCCCGGCGCAGGTAGCGTCGCTCGTAGCTCGTCGACTTGCCCCGCCACGGGCGGATCGCGCCGCCCTTGAGCGTGCGGGACGGCTCGTCGATCACGCGCTCCCAGTCGACCCCGATCGTCCGGCCGAAGCCCCGGCAGGTCTCGCAGGCGCCGACCGCGCTGTTGAACGAGAACATCGACGGCGTCGCGTCCCGGTAGCGCGCGTCGCAGTGCGCGCAGTGGAGGCCGCGCGAGTAGCGGAAGACGCCCGCCCCCTCGACCCGCACGTCGACCCGCCCCGCGCCGCGCGCCATCGCGGCCTCGAGCGAGTCGACGACGCGCGCGCGGTCCTCGGGGCGCGCGACCAGGCGGTCGGCGACCACGTCGAGCTGGCCCGCCGCCTCGACGTCGCTGGGCCGGACCCCGTCGAGGTCGACCGCCTCGCCGCCGATCGCGACGCGGCGGTAGCCCTCCTCGATCAGCGCCTCGCGGACGCCGAGGAACGCCTCGGCCCCCTCGAACGGGAGGGGATAGGTGACCGCGACGCGCGCGCCGTCGGCCGCGGCGAGGAGCTCGTCGGCGATCGCCTCCGGCTCGTCGCGCGTGACCGGCCGCCCGCACCCCGGGCACTCGAGGGTGGCCGCGCGCGCCCACAGGCTCTTCGCGTAGTCGGCGACCTCGGTCATCGTGCCGACGGTCGAGCGGCTGGTGCGGACGGGGGCCTGGCGATCGACGGCGACCGCGGCGGCGATCGGCTCGAGCTCGTCGACCGGCGGCCGGGCGAGGCGCTCGAGGAACTGCCGCGCGTAGGCGCTGAAGCTCTCGACGTAGCGGCGCTGACCCTCGGCGTAGAGAGTGCCGAAGGCGAGTGAAGACTTCCCCGCGCCGGACGGTCCGACGATCGCCACGAGGGTGCCGGGCGCGAGATCGAGGTCGACGCCCTTGAGGTTGTGGGTGCGGGCGCCGCGGAGGCGAGTGGGCCGCATAGTTGGTAACGTGCTCTCGAGGTCTCGCGTGAATCGGGTCGCAGTCTTAGCAGCCCCCGTCGAGGATGACCGCGCGCCCCTCGCCGGCGGGACGGCGCGCGCGACGCGCCACCGGGGGCTCCTCTGCCGGGGACTTCTAGGGGCCTGGCTGCTGCTGTCCACCCCCGCCGCGGCCCAGCCTCCCGAGGGCGCCCCGCCGGCGCGCGACGCGGTCGGGCGGCTCCTCGAGCGGGCGGCCCTGCAGGCGCGCGCGGGTCACGACGCGGCGGCGTGGCGCATCCTCGGACGCGCGCAGCGACGCGTCGCGGCGGAGGACGGTCGGGTCGCCCTCGCGCTCGGCCGGGCCCTCCCCACCGAGCTCCGCGGGGCGCCCGAGGCCCCGTGGCCCGATCGGGCCCGCGCGGCCCAGGCCGCCCTCGCCGCCTTCCTCGAGGCCTCCCAGGGCCACGCGGACGGCCCCGCGGACGGCGCGGAGGCGCGCCGACTCGAGGCCTACGCGGCGGGGCTCGGGGGTGACCTCGAGGGCGGCATCACGCGCGCGTCGGCCACGGTAGGCCTGCAGGATCGCGCCACCGCGCAGGCGCTCCGCGACCTCGCGACGGTGGCGGTGGATCGGGCCCAGCTCGCGCTCGCCCGCCGGGCGCTGGAGGCGGCCCACCGCGCCTACCCCCAGGACAACGCGCTGCTGCGCGACCTCGGGGTGGTGGAGCTCGCGCTCGGCGAGCCTCAGGCCGCGGCCGAGCGGTTCGCGCGCGTCCTTGGGCGTCAGCCGACCGACCTCGCGGCGCGGCGGGATCTGGCGGGGGCGCTGGTCGCGAGCGGGCGGGCGGACGGGGCGGTCGAGCTCCTGACGCAGGCGACCCGCGCTCACCCCGACGACGTCGAGCTGTGGCTCGAGCTGGCCCACGCGGCCGTCGAGGCGGGAGCGCCCCAGACAGCCGAGCGCGCGGCGCGGGCCGCGATCGAGCGCGCGGCTCCGAGCGATGGGCGCGGCCACGCGGCCCTCGGCGCGGCCCTCGCCGCTCAGCACCTGCCGGCGGGCGCGGCCGACGCGTTCCGCGAGGCGCTCCGCCGCGATCGCGGGGAGCCTCGCGCGCGCCGGGGCCTCGACGCCCTCGGCCAGCCGCCCGGGCCGGCGCCCCCGGGTGCGCCGGCTGGACGTCGTGAGCCGGCGCCCGCGTCGCCCTCCCGGGCTCGCGACCTCGCGGCGCCGTGATCGCCCGGCGGAGGACCTCGCGCCCGGCTATGCTCGCGCGAAGATGACCGGCACGACGACCGGCGAGACGACCGGCATGGTCTACCTGATCGGCGCGGGCCCGGGCGATCCCGAGCTGCTGACGCTGCGCGCCGCCCGCCGGCTCGGCGAGGCCGACCTCGTGCTCTACGACGCCCTCGTCCACCCGGACGTCCTCGCCCACGCGCGGACCGACGCCGAGACGGTGTTCGTCGGTAAGCGCGCCGGGCGCCCGTCGGAGCGTCAGACGCGGATCAACGCGCGCATGGTGGAGGCGGCGCGCGCGGGGCGGACGGTCGCGCGCCTCAAGGGCGGCGACCCCTACCTCTTCGGGCGCGGCTCCGAGGAGGCCGAGCACCTCGCGGAGGCGGGCGTGCCGTTCGAGGTCGTCCCTGGAGTGCCCTCGCCGATGGCGGCGATGGCCTACGCGGGCATCTCCTTCACCCACCGCGAGCTGTCGAGCTCGGTCGCGTACCTGACCGCCACCGAGTCGCGCGAGAAGGACCGCAGCGAGCACGACTGGGCGAAGCTCGCGACCGGCCCGAGCACGCTCGTGATCTTCATGGGGATGCGCAAGCTGCCGAGCTTGATGCAGCTCCTGATCGAGCACGGCCGCGACCCCGCGACCCCGGCCGCGGTCGTCCAGAACGCGTCGCTCCCCCAGCAGCGCACCGTCGTCGGCACGGTCGGAGACATCGCCGAGCGCGCGCGCGCCGCGGGCCTCGGCCTGCCCGCGCTGACGATCGTCGGCGAGGTGGTGGGGCGCCGGGATGCGCTGCGCTGGTACGACCGGCAGCCGCTCTTCGGCAAGCGCGTGCTCGTGACGCGCCCCGACCATCAGCGCGGCGGGGTGACCACGCGGCTCCGGGACGAGGGCGCGGCCGCGGTCTGCGCGCCCGCGATCCGCATCGCGCCTCCGGACGACTCCGCGCCGCTCGCGGCCGCGGTCGCCGGCGCGCGCAGCTACCGGTGGGTGGTGTTCACCAGCGCCAACGGGGTGCGGGCGTTCTTCGACGAGGTCGCCCGCCAGGGCCTGGACGCGCGCGTGCTCGGCGGCGCGCAGGTCTGCGCGATCGGGCCAGCCACCTCCGAAGCGCTCGGCGCGCACGGGGTCCGACCGGACGTGGTCCCCGACGAGTTCGTGGGCGAAGGCGCGGCCGAGGCCATCATCGCCGCCGACCCCGACCTCGCGGGCGCGCGCGTCCTGCTCCCGCGGGCCGCCGTCGCCCGCATGGCGCTGCCCGACCGCCTCGCCGACGCGGGCGCCGAGGTCGACGTCGTCCCCGCCTACCAGACCCTGGGCCCGACCGAGGACGACGCGGCGCGGATCCGCGACGTGGTGCACCGGCGTCAGGTCGACGTCCTCACCTTCACCTCGCCGTCCACCGTGCGCGAGGTCGCAGGCGCGCTCGGTGAGCACGCCGACGCGGCCGCGGAGGGGTTCGTCATCGCGTGCATCGGCCCGGTCACCGCCCGCGCGGCCCGCGAGCTCGGCTGGCCCGTCCACGTCGTGCCCGACGACTACACCGCGGACGGGCTGGTCGACGCCCTCCGCGCCTACTACACCACGCCGTCATGAGCCGCCGCGCGCTCCTCGGCCTCGGATTCCTCCTCGCCGCGCTCCTCGCGGGCTGCGGCCTGCCGACGGGCGATCTCATCGTCTACCCCGCCGACGCGCCGGAGCTGGCGCAGGCCAGCGTGAGCGCGGAGGGCGTCTGGGAGAGCGCTCCCTGGTCGGCCCCCGACGCCCTCTGGCTGCCCTACCCGCCGCAGGCCACCGTGCAGGTCGAGCACGGCCTCGGGCGCGTGCCGCGCTCGGTCGACGTGTACCTCTCGTTCGACCCGATGGGCAGCGAGCCCGCCCCCGCGGCCGGCGACCTGGCCCGCGTGATCGCGGTGGACGAGACGACGGTCAGCGTACGCAACGACACCAACGCGCGCCTCTTCGCCCGCATCGTCCTGTTCTGAGGCCAACGCAGCCTCCGGCGCCGCCGGCGCGCGGACGATTGGCCGTCCCGGCCCGCGATGCCATGCTCCGGGGCATGAGCGACGGCCCCTACCGCGTGCTCCCCCTGGAGGTCCAGGCCGTCCGCGACGCATCCTACCTCCGCCTCGGCGGCGCGATCGTCTGCGTCGTGATGGCGGCCTGGCTCGCGATGATCCAGCCGAGCTGGCGCATCGGCATCTTCGCGGCGCTCGGCGTGATCGTCGCCGCCTTCTGGGTGCGCTCGTTCCTGATGTCGCGGCGCCGCCTCAACGACGGCCAGACGCGCCAGCTCGCGCTCGAGCCCGGCCAGCTGCAGCTCCACGACGGCGGCGACGAGCCCCTGACGATCGCCTGGGAGGCGGTGCGAGGGGTGGACGTCGACGAGGATCGGCTCGAGGTTCGCGTGCACCACCCCGGCGGTCCCCTCTACATCGAGCCGGTCTACGGCGGCCTCGGAGTCTACGAGCTGGAGGAGCTCGTCCGGGCCGCGTTCGAGGCGTCGCGGGGCGACGCGGGAGCGCCCCCCTCGGGGGGTGTCTGAAGCGCCCTCGGGCACTTATAGTCACGACGTTGGTCCGCAGGAGGTCGTTCGCGAGGAGGACGATCCCGGAGCGCCGAGAGCCACCCGATGAGCGAGAAGTGGGATTCCGACGAGAACGTCATCACCCAGACCAAGCGTCAGGAGCGGGTGAAGCGCCCGCGCATGTACGCGGTGGTGATGCACAACGACAACTACACGACGCGCGAGTTCGTGGTCGACGTGCTGCGCGCCGTCTTCCACCACAGCGAGTCCGAGGCGCAGCGCATCATGCTGCACGTGCACTACAACGGGTCCGGCGTGGCCGGGATCTTCACCCGCGAGGTCGCGGAGACGAAGGTCCAGACGGTCGAGCACCTGGCCCGCGAACGCGAGTACCCCCTGCGGCTCACCATGGAGCCGCAAGAGGACGACGAGGACTGAACGATGTCGTCACCGATGATCGCCCGTGAGCTCCAGGCGACGCTCCGCAAGGCCTATGACGAGGCGGCGCGGATGCGCCACGAGTACGTCACGCTCGAGCACCTGCTGCTCGCCCTGCTCGACGACCCCAACGCCCGGCGCGCGCTCGACGCGTGCTCGGCCAACCGGGCGCGCTTGAAGAAGCGGCTCTACCATTTCTTCGACGAGAGCGTGCCCCGCCTCCCGGACGAGATCGACGCGGAGCCCCACCAGACCCTCGCGGTCGAGCGCGTGCTCCAGAAGGCCGCCATCCACGCGATCTCCTCCGAGATGAAGGTCATCGACGGGGCCAACGTGCTCGTCCAGCTCTTCTACGAGCGCGAGTCGCACGCGGTCTACCTCCTCGACCAGGAGGGCGTGCAGCAGTTCGATCTCAAGCGCTACGTGAGCCACGGCGTGCACTCCGACGGAGCGAGCGACGAGGAGCTCGGTCCGCTCGACGACGACGACGACGAGGACGGCGACGGCCGGCGAACCGACCCGCTCGAGGCCTACTGCGTCGATCTCATGGCGGAGGCCGAGGCCGGGCAGATCGACCCGCTCATCGGCCGCGCGGCGGAGCTCGAGCGGACCATCCAGGTGCTCTGTCGGCGCCGCAAGAACAACCCGGTCTACGTGGGCGAGCCCGGCGTGGGCAAGACCGCGATCGCCGAGGGCCTCGCGCTGAGAGTCCACGAAGGCAAGGTCCCGGCCGTCCTCGCGGACGCGAAGATCTACGCGCTCGACATGGGCGCGCTTCTCGCGGGGACGAAGTACCGCGGGCAGTTCGAGGAGCGCCTGAAGGGCGTGATCAAACGCCTCAAGGAGGTCGAGGGGGGCATCCTCTTCATCGACGAGATCCACACCATCGTCGGCGCGGGCGCGACCACCGGTAGCTCGATGGACGCCTCCAACATCCTCAAGCCCGCGCTCGCGTCGGGCAAGCTGCGCTGCATCGGCTCGACGACGTTCAGCGAGTACAAGGGCGCGTTCGACCGCGACCGCGCGCTCGCCCGCCGCTTCCAGAAGATCGACGTCAACGAGCCGTCGGTGGAGGACACCGTAGAGATCCTCAAGGGGCTCCAGAGCCGCTACGAGGAGCACCACGGCGTCACCTACGAGCCCGAGGCGATCGAGGCCTCGGCGAAGCTCGCGGCCAAGCACATCACCGAGCGGTTCCTCCCGGACAAGGCGATCGACGTGATCGACGAGGCGGGCGCGGCCGACCGCATGCGCGACGAGCCGACCGGGGTGGTCCGCGTCCGCGACGTCGAGCGGGTGGTCTCCAAGATGGCCCGCGTGCCGGAGAAGACCGTCAGCGCCGGCGAGCAGGGGCGGCTCAAGGAGCTCGACGAGCAGCTCAAGGCCAACCTCTACGGCCAGGACGACGCGATCGAGAAGATCTCGAGCGCGATCAAGCTCTCGCGCGCCGGCCTGCGCACCGGCGACAAGCCGATCGGCAACTTCCTCTTCGTCGGCCCGACCGGCGTCGGCAAGACGGAGCTCGCGCGCCAGCTCGCGTCGGTGCTCGGCACCGAGCTGATCCGCTTCGACATGAGCGAGTACCAGGAGCGGCACACCGTCTCGCGGCTGATCGGCGCGCCGCCCGGCTACGTCGGCTTCGACCAGGGCGGCCTGCTGACGGACGCGATCCGCAAGAACCCGTACTGCGTGCTGCTCCTCGACGAGATCGAGAAGGCCCACCCCGACCTCTTCAACGTGCTGCTCCAGGTCATGGACAGCGCGTCGCTCACCGACAACAACGGCCGCAAGAGCGACTTCCGCAACGTGGTCGTGATCATGACGACCAACGCGGGCGCGCGAGAGATGAACGTGCGCCAGGTCGGCTTCGGGACGGACGGCAGCCAGGCCGACGTCACCCGCGCCAAGAGCGCGATCGAGCGCACCTTCTCGCCCGAGTTCCGCAACCGGCTCGACGCGATCGTGATGTTCAGCGGGCTGTCGCGCGAGGTGATCCTCAAGGTCGTGGACAAGGAGGTCCGCCTCCTCGGCGCTCAGCTCGAGGAGCGTGGCGTCACGGTCACCCTGACCGACGCGGCGCGGGAGTGGCTCGCCGATCACGGCTACGACCCGGCGTTCGGCGCGCGCCCGATGGGCCGCACGGTCGAGACCCACATGAAGAAGGCCCTCGCGGAGGCGATCCTGTTCGGAGAGCTCGCGAGCGGCGGCACGGTCGAGTTCGACGTCTCGGAGGACGGCGAGGCGCTCGTGTGGGAGAAGATCGGGTAGCGGCTCCGCCACCGTGATGCCCCCGCCTTGCCCGTCTACCTCCTGACCGACGAGCTCCTGTTCCCGCCGCCGCACGGCGCGTCGGAGGAGGGCGTCGTCGCGATCGGCGGGGACTTCCGGCCCGAACGGCTCATCCTGGCGTACAGCCAGGGCATCTTCCCGTGGCCGACCGAGGGCTTCCCTCTGCTGTGGTTCAGCCCCGATCCGCGCTTCGTCCTCGAGCCCTCGCGCCTCGTCGTCAGCCGCTCGCTCCGCAAGACGATCCGGCGCGGGCGCTACCGGGTGAGCGCGGACCTCGCGTTCCGCGAGGTGCTTGAGGCCTGCAGCGACGTACCGCGGCCCGGTCAGTCCGGCACGTGGATCACCGACGAGCTGATCGAGGGCTACGTCGCGCTCCACGAGCGCGGCTTCGCGCACAGCGTCGAGGCGTGGGACGAGGACGGCGCGCTGGTCGGCGGCCTCTACGGCGTCTCGCTCGGCGCCTGCTTCTTCGGCGAGTCGATGTTCGCGACCGCCCCCGACGCGTCCAAGGTCGCCTTCACGACCCTCGTCGGGCACCTCGTCGACTGGGGCTTCACGCTGGTCGACTGCCAGGTCTACACCGACCACCTCGCGCGCCTCGGCGCCGAGCGATGGCCGCGCGCCCGCTTCCTCGCGGCGCTCCACGAGGCCCTCGCGGCGCCCACCCGGCGCGGCCGCTGGCGGCTCGATCGCGCGCCGGCGGACGCGCTGGCCCGGGTTCGCGCCGGCGCGGCGTCGCCGGACGATCCTCCTCGGTGAGGGGGCTCGGCTTGCACTACGCTCACGACGTGGACCCCGTGTCGGTCAGCGAGGGTCCCGGGTACCGCTTCCTCGGCGCAGGCAATGTGCTGGTCTGTGTCTACTGGGCGACCCCGACCGTGGAGGCGCTGCGCCAGCGCCTGCCGTGGATCGAGGCGCGCCTCGCCGAGGGTGCCAAGGTCGGCCTGCTGGTGGTGGTGACCGCCGACGCCGCGGGCGCCCTGCCCGGCCGGGAGTTCCGCGTCGAGAGCCGCCGCCAGGCCGAGCGCTACGCCGACGCGGTCGTCCTCAGCGCCTCCGTGATCGAGTCGGACAGCCTCATGCACGGCCTCGCGCGGACCTTCCTGCGCACGCTCGCGATGGTGATGCCGAGCCACATCGAGGTGCGCTTCTTCGACGCCGTCGACCCGGCCGCGGAGTGGGTGGCCGAGGCGATGGCGCCTCTCGGAGGCCCCAGCGCCGCGACCCTGAGCGGGACCGTCGCGCGCGCCCGGCCGTGAGCCGCCTTACACGGCCCCTACCGCGCACGGGGGCCCGGCGTTCGGGGGCCGAAACGCGTGAGGTGCCGCACAAACGATCGCGCCGCCCGGCGAGCGGCGGCGGCGTCGCCGGTATCCTGCCCGCGCCGCCCCCCTTGGAGGTCGAATGTCCGTGCGCACCCGTCTCGTCCCCTTGATCCTCGCTCTCTCCCTCCCGCTCGTGGCCTGCGAGGTCGGAGGCGATGATGACGCCGGCACCGGCGGCCGGGACGCCGGCCCCGGCGTCATCCGCTGCCAGAGCGACACCGACACCGACGGCGACGGCATCTTCGACGAGTTCGAGACCGAGCGGGACTGGGACTCGGACGGCGTCGGCAACAACCGCGACGACGACAGCGACGGCGACGGCTACACCGACCGCGAAGAGCACGGCGTCGACGACGGCTGCGCGGCCGCCGATCTCGACGGCGACGGGTTCTTCGACTTCCTCGACCTCGACTCCGACGGCGACGGGCTCAGCGACGAGGAGGAGCGGACGCGCTACTTCACCGACCCGCGCAGCGAGGACACCGACGGGGACGGGTTCATCGATCTGGCCGAGGTCGCGACCGGGCACGACCCCAACGACCCGACCGACGCGATCCCGCCGGACACCTTCTTCGTCGTGCTCCCGCTCGACGACCCGCCGCAGAACCGCGACCTCGTGTTCGGGACGAGCCTCCGCAAGGCCGACGTCTTCTTCATGGTCGACAGCACCGGATCGATGAGCGGCGAGATCAGCAACCTCCGCAGCGGGCTCGCGAGCATCGTCACGCAGATGCGCGCCTCGCTCACCGACGTCGGCGTCGGGTTCGGTCAGTTCGCGGGCTTCGGCGGCTTGCCAATGGCGACCTGCACCGGTGCCTTCTCGGTGTGCGTCGACGGCCCGCCCGGGGACGAGCCCTTCGCGCTCGTCCAGACGATCACGACCAACGACGCGGAGATGCAGGCCGCGGTCGACATGCTCAACTCGAGCTCGGGCGGCGCGAACTGGGCCTCGAGCACCGAGGCGCTCTACCAGGCCGCGACCGGCGACGGCATTCAGCCCTTCCTCGATCGCCAGCGCTGCCCCGCGTTCCCCGACGACGAGAGCCCGCGGTACGGCTACCCGTGCTTCCGCCCGGGCTCGCTGCCCATCATGGTCACCCTCACCGACACCGGCTCGAAGAACGGCCCGAGCGCCTCGGTCACGTACAACCCGTCGGACTTCCCCTCGACCCCGGGCGGCCCGCACACCTACGAGCAGACGCGCGACGCGCTCCAGTCCATCGGCGCCCGCTCGATCGGCATCCTCAGTGGATCCGAGGCGGGTGACCCGAACGCGCAGTTCCGGACCTACGCGACCGACACCGGGAGCGTCGACGCGTCCGGGAGCCCGCTTCAGTTCACCATCGCGGCGGACGGCAGCGGCCTCGACGGTCGCATCGTCGAGGCGATCCGCGTGCTCGCCGAGGAGACGCCGCAGGACATCAGCGCGGAGAGCCGCGACGGCGAGGACCGCCCTGAGTCGGTCGGCCCGGTCGACGCCACGCGGTTCATCACCGCGATCACCCCGCTCGAGTACTTCGACGGAGCCAACAACGTGCCTTGCCCCTCCGGGAGCTGCGACGCGAACGGCTTCTACGACATCTCGCCGGGCAACGCAGTCACCTTCACGGTCACCTTCCGCAACACCTTCCAGCCGGCGATGTCCTTCGCGCAGGTCTTCCTCGCGGAGATCGTGGTCCTCGGGAACGGCGTCGCGGAGCTCGACGTCCGCGACGTCGTCATCGTGGTGCCGGCCGGCAGCGACCCGACGCTGATCTAGCAGCCCGTGGAAGAACCTCCCCGCGCGCCTCACGGCCGGGAGCCCGCGCCTGCGCGGCGCATCGCTCCTCGAGAATCCTCCGGGATTCCCTCGTCCCGCTGCGCCACGCAGGCGCGCCCTCGCGACCGCGATCCATCACGGTCGGTTCTTCAACGGGCTGCTAAGGTCTGCGTGGCTCCGCTCGACACATCCGTAGAGGCCGCGCGCCGCCCCTGGACGATCCTCGGCCGGCGCGCGTGGCTCGGCCTGGTGGCCCTGGCCTTGCCCGCCAGCGCGTCGGCGCAGGCGGGGCGTGAGATCTCGGCCACCCTCACGCTCACGCGCGACGAGGTGGCGGGCGGTCCGGTGCGGCGGACGATCGCCGGCGACGGCCACACCCACGTGGTCGAGGTCTCCGGGGCGGCGCTCGCCGAGCTCTGGGACCACGGGCACGCGGTCGCGCGGTCCGGGCCCGCGCGGGACGGTCACCGACACTGGGTCCGCGTCCGCCTGAGCTGAGCCCCCCCTCACTCGATCAGGCGCCGCGCCCACGCGTCGATCGCGTCGGCCGAGGCCTCGGGCCGCGCGTGAAGCAGCACCACGAATCGCACCGCCGGAGCGTGGGCTCAGTCGGCCGCGCCGGCCAGCGCGTCGGCCAGCGCGTCGGCCCAGGGTCACTCCTCGTGGGCGCCCGCGTCCGGGCCGTGGGCTCCGGCGCTCTCCTTGGACACGAGCGCGTCGATCTTCTGCAACGGCCAGCGCAGGACCCGACCGATCGCTTGCACCCACCGCGCGTGGGAGAGGTCGTCGAGCCACGAGAAGATGACCGGCGTCGCGACGAGGGTGAGGAGCAGCGAGAGCGTCTGCCCGCCGGCGACGACCGAGCCGATCGCGTGGTTGGTGCCCGAGCCGGCGCCGGTGGAGACGAGCAGGGGGATCATGCCAGCGACGAACGCGAGCGTGGTCATCAGGATCGGTCGGAGCCGGTCGCGGTTGCCGATCATCACCGCGTCCGCGCGGTCGAGGCCCTTGCGCCGCAGCGCGCGCACGTGGTCGACCTGGAGGATGGAGTTCTTCTTCACCACGCCGAAGAGCACGAGGACGCCCAACATCGAGTAGAGGTTGAGGGACTGGCCCGTGAGCACGAGCGAGACGACCGCGAAGGGCAGCGTCAGCGGCAGCGACGCGAGGATCGTCACCGGGTGCACCCAGCTCTCGAACTGCGCCGCGAGGACGAGGTACATGAAGACGAACGACAGGAACACCGCCACGAGGAAGCTCTGGATGCTCCGGCCCATCTCGCGCGAGCGCCCGTAGGACTGGCCCTGGTAGGCGGAGTCCTGGTTGACCGCGTCGAACGCGGCCTGGATGCCGTCCATGATCGCCTGCTCCGAGGAGCCAGGCACGGGGTTGATGTAGAAGGTCACCTGGCGCTGGCGCGCGAAGTGGCTGATCGAGGCGGGCCCGGTCCCCT
>JAUHXR010000495.1 GCA_030426845.1 Polyangia bacterium
TCGCGTGGCAGTGGAGGCACGAGAAGCCCTCGTGGGTCTCCGGGTTGTACGGCGGCTCCTGGAGCAGCTCGGCCATCCGCGGCCAGACCCGCTGGGTCATGAACTGCGCCATCGGCTGGTCCGACTGGAACATCCCGGGGATCTGCGCCGGGTCGAGCGGCGCCACGCCGTTGGGCATCTCGAAGTTGACCTCGCGGGCGTTCTCGCCGTGGCAGGTCGCGCAGTTGAACTCGGCGAAGCGCTCGCCGTCGAACTCCTGGAACATCGCCTGCATCTCCGGCATGACCGTCTCCGCCATGAACGCGCCGCGCTGCTCGTGGCTCATGTCGGCCCACGCGACCGGCGCCTCGGCCGCGGCCGCCTGGTCGCCGCCCGCCGTCTCCTGACCGTCCGGCGGTCCGTCGTCCTCGTTGGCCTCGGCTCCGCCGCCGCACCCGGCGAGCGCCATGCCCAGGGCGCACACGCACGCCCACGTAAGCTGCTTCATCGTCGATCCTCCTCGATCCCGGCGTGACCGCCGGGCGCACTCGTCTCGGCCGCGACTCTACGCTCCGCAGCGGCCCATATGCGGGACGCAGCGGCCCACTTCCGGCCTCCCGGCCGTGGCGACCACCTACAGGGAGAACGCGTCGGGGGCGAGGTGGGTCGCCAGGTGCTCGACCAGGAGGCGGGCGGGGGTCGACAGATCGCGGTTCGGGAACGCGGCGTAGACCCACATAGGCTGCCCGTGAAAGTCGTTCAATATCTGCACGATATCGCCTGAAGCGAGATCTGGTTTCAGGAACACGGCGGGCAGCGCGCCGATCCCGAGCCCGGCGCGGACCGCGTCGCGTACGAGCGGCAACGAGTTGACGACGAGGCGTGAGCGAGGGGTGACGCGATGCACCGACGCGTCCCCGTCCTCGAGGGTGAACGAGGCCGCGCCGGGCCGCGGGCGGTAGACGATCCCAGCGTGCTCTCGCAGCTCGTCCAGAGTCTCTGGAGTGCCGTGTCGTTCGAGATACGTGGGCGCCGCGCAGAGATAGGCGGTGGACTCGCCCAGCCGACGGGCGATCAGGGGGCCGTCGCGGCCGGGCGGGCCGACGCGGATGGCCACGTCGATGCCCTCTTCGATCAGGTCGCGTGGCGCGGGATCGAGGTGGAGCTCGAGATCGATCTTCGGGTGGCGCGCGAGGAACTCGATGAGGAGCGGGGCGAGGTGGCGCTCGGCGAGGCTGACCGAGGCGGTGACCCGCAGCGTGCCCTGGGCCTGATCGCCCCGGGGGCGTAGATCGCCCTCGGCGGCCCGGGCCGCGTCGGCGATGCGGCGGGCGTGGCCGAGCATGCGCTCCCCCGCCGCGGTGAGCCCGAGCCGACGCGAGCTGCGCTGGATCAGCCGCACGCCCAGGTCGTCCTCCAGCTCGCGCAGCTTGCGGCTGACGGTCGACTTGGGGACGCCGGTCTGGCGCGCCGCCTCGGCGAACGACCCCTGGTCGACCACCGCCACGAGCAGCATCAGGGTGTTCAGGTCCACCGGCCCTCCTCTCGGCTCGCGGCCGCGAGGGCGGCGAGCTCGTCCACGCTGTCGGGGCCGCGGCCGACCCGCGGGAGCCGGAGCACGCGCGCGGTCGGGACGCCCTGGGCGAAGGCTCGCACCGCCGCGGCGCGGGCGCGGTCGTCCTCGGCCCGCCGGGCGCGCTCGGCCCGCGCCGCCTCCAGGGTGGCGAGCGCCTCGGCCGGGGCGTCCGGCCACACCTGAGCGAGCAGGCCGCCGGGATCCCAGCCCTCGCCGGCGTCCAGCGGCGCGCCGGTCGGGGTCCGGTGGAACGCCCGGTTGAACACGAGCGCGTCGACGGGCACGTGGCGCGCGAGGAGGCTGTCGCGTAGGTAGGCCGCGTCCGCGAGGTGGGTGCTCGCGGGGGCGCTCACGAGCACGAAGCGGGTGTCCGCCGCGCGGAGAGCGGCCTGGACGGTCGCGGCCCGGGCCGTGAATCCGTCCCGGAGGTGGAAGAAGACCTCGAAGAAGCCGGCCAGCTCTCCCATCAGCGCGTCGCCTGCCATCGCGCCGAACAGCCGCAGCGCCGCCTGGGTCCCCTTCGCGCGCAGCCATGCGCCGGCGCCCCTGCCCTCGTCCGCGACGAACGCGGCGAGCACTCGCTCGTCGAGGAAGCGGCTGAGCCGGCCGGGCGCGTCGAGGATGTCGAGCGCCGAGCGGGTCGGAGGGGTGTCGAGAATGATGAGGTCGTGCGCCTCGAGCTGATAGAGGTCGTGGAGACGCTCCATCGCCACGTAGGCGTGGCTGCGCGCGAGGGTCCTCGAGAAGGACTGGTACACGCGGTTGTCGAAGATGCGCTGGCGCTCGACCGGGTCATCGGCGACCCGTGCGATGAGGGAGTCGTAGCTGGTGCGGGTGTCCAGCATCGCCGCGTCGAGGGTCCCGCCGACGATCCCCGGGACCGGCCGGAGCGCGTCGTCGAGCCCGTCGAGGCCGAGCGCGTCGGCGAGGCGCTTGGCCGGGTCGATGGTGATGACCGCGACGCGGCGCCCGGCCCGCGCGGCGTCGATCGCGGTCGCGGCGGCCAGCGTCGTCTTGCCCACCCCGCCGGGCCCGACGAAGACGAGGAGCCGGCGCCCCGACGCGAGCGAGCCGAGCGCGGTCACGGCGCCCCCGCGGCGGCGCGACCCAGCGCGGCGAGGGCGGCCCGGTCGAGGGGGCCGTCGATCCTCGGCAGGATCAGGCAGCGCTCGCCGAGCGCCTCGAGCCGCGCCGCCTGGGCGAGCGCGTCCTCGCGCGCCTCGATCGCGTCCGCGAGGCAGGCGAGGTCGACGCGGGCCGGGTGCCCGTCGCCGATGCGCGCGCGGAGCTCTGCCAGCACGGCGGGCGCCGTCGGAGGCGCGGCCGGCGGAGGCATGCGGTTCACGAACACGGTGCCCACGCGGATCGCGTGCTCGGCCCGGAGGCGGGCGTGCAGCTCGATCGTCTCCTGCACGGGCAGCCGCGCGGGGAGGGCGACCAGGTGGAGCAGCGCCTCGTCGCCCGACAGCAGCCGGGCGAAGTCGTCGAGCAGCCGGCGGACCGGCCCGTCCGGCACGAGCCCCTCGAAGACCCGCGGCAGCTCCAGGAACATGCGCGCGTGGCCGGTGGAGTCGAAGTCGACGAGCACCGGGTCGAAGGCCGGCGTGGCCGCGAGGAGGTGTTCCAGCCGCTGGAGGGTCAGGACCTCGCCCACCGCGGGCGCGGCCTCGAAGAACCGCTTCAGCGAGCGGCTGCCCGCGATCCGCTGCGCGAGCGGCCGCACCGGGACGTGGGCGGCGACGTACTCCGCGAGCGCCGCGTCGAGATCGACGTTGCTCGCGTGTACGCCCGGCGCGACCTCGAGCGGCGCGTGGCCCACCGACGGCACCCCGAAGATCGCCTGCATCGACGCGCGGTGGCCGAGCTCGACGATCAGCGGTCGGCGGCCCTGGCGCGCCGCCTCGACCGCCACCGCGGCGACGAGGGTCGACTTGCCGACCCCGCCCTTGCCGGTGAAGAACGAGAGCCTGGCTGCGAGGGGGTGAGCCACCGAAGGCCTGGCGTAGCATCGCCCCGTCGGCTTCCCAAGCGTCGCCCCGCGTCCTACAGGCACCGGGTGACGCCGCGGATCCCGACCGAGCGCCCGCGCATCGACGCGCCGGAGCCTGCCGACGCCGCGGCGCCGGATCGGCTCCGGTCCGAGGGGGCCGCGTGAGACCCATGCGCCTGCGCGCCTGGATCCGCGCGGCGCGCCCGCTCGCCCACGGCAACATCGCCCCGCCCATCCTCCTCGGCCAGGCGCTCGCGTTCGCGGTGACCGACCGCTTCTCTCTGCCGCTCGCCGGGCTCGCGTTCGGTTTCGGCGTGCTCGACCACCTCGCGATCGTGCTCGCCAACGACTACGCGGACCGCGAGGCCGATGCGAAGAACCCGAGCCCCACGTGGCTGAGCGGGGGCTCGCGCGTGCTGGTGGACGGGCTGCTCGAGCCCGCGGCGCTGCGCCGCGGCGCGTGGATCGCGGGGGCGGCCCTGCTCGCGTGGTCGGGGCTCCTCGGCGCGTGGATGGAGCGGCCCGCGCTCGTCGGCTTCGCGCTCGCCGCGCTCGCGCTCCTCCACGCCTACAGCTTCGCGCCCCTTCGCCTCAGCTACCGGGGCTTCGGCGAGCTGCTCCAGGGGCTCGGCGTCGGCCTGGTGCTGCCGTGGATGGGCTTCTACGCGCAGACCGGCCGGCTCGGCGACGCGCCGCTCGAGGCCTTCGCGCCGCTCGTCCTGCTCGGGTT
>JAUHXR010000496.1 GCA_030426845.1 Polyangia bacterium
CGCGCGTTCCTGAAGATGCTCTTCGACGACGGGTTCCTGCACGCGGACCTGCACCCGGGCAACCTCCTGGTCGAGCCGTGCGGGCGGATCGCGATCTTCGACGTCGGCCTCGCCAAGTCGATGAGCGACGCGCTGCTCGAGCAGTACATCGACTTCAACAAGTGCCTCGTGATGGGCTCCCCGGCCGACTTCGTGAACCACCTCCAGACCTACCACTCCTACGTCGACCAGGAGGTCGACTGGGACGCGGTGGCGCGGGACGCGGAGCGCTACGTGGGGGAGTTCCGGGGCAAGCCCGCGAGCGAGATCGAGTTCGGCGCGATGATCGAGGGCGTCTTCGCGCTCGCCCGGGCCTACGACCTGCGACCCGTCACCGACATGACCCTGATCATGGTCGGCCTCGTGACGGCCGAGGGGATGGGCAAGCAGCTCGCCCCCGAGTCGGACAGCTTCGGGGAGGTCGCGAGCTTCCTCATGCCGATCCTCGCCCGGCGCGGCATGCTCCCCGCGATCGCTTGAGTCCGCGGGGGGCGGGGAATAGTTCGGAGGGGCCACCTCGCCAAGGAGCCCCTCATGGCCGCGCCCCTCCTCGTCTCCCTCGCGTTCGACAGCGACACCAACGACGTCCTCGAGACCGCCGCCACGCTCGCGCTCCGCATGGACGTGCCCCTCGCGACCATCCACGCGCTCGGGTGGCGGCCCCTGGAGTCCGACGCCCACCTCGAGAAGCGCGTCGCGGAGACGCGCGAGCGGATGCTCGCTCACCTCGCGCCGGCGATGGACGCGGGGGTGGAGGTGCTCGAGCCGATCGTCCGACGGGGCCGCCCCAACGAGGTCGTGGCCGAGACGGCGTCCGCGATCGGCGCCCAGATGATCGTGACCGGCGGCGGCGGCCCGGCGACCGCGAAGCGCTGGCTGCTCGGGTCGGTCGCCGAGAGCATCGTCCGCGCCTCGCACCTGCCCGTCTTCCTCGCGCGGGGCGCGCTCCCCAAGCAGACGATGCCCGTGCTCTGCCCGATCGATCTGTCGCCCCACTCCCGGGCCGGGCTCCTCGCCGCGGTGCGAATGGCGCGCCTCTTCGAGTGCCCCCTCGTCACCCTCACCGTGGTCCCGGAGGACGACAGCGGGTGGCTCAGCCTGTCGGACATCGAGCACGCGGTGGCGAGCAACGAGGCCACCGTGCGCGAGCAGATCGGCGCGTTCGTGGAGACCGTCGACTTCGAGGGCGTCGAGGTCGACCACCGGGTGGTGATGGGCGAGGCGGTCGAGCGCATCCTCGAGGAGTCGGACCGCGCGTGGCTCCTGGTGATGGCGAGCCGGAGCTTCGAGGAGCTGCTGCCGGGCGCGATCGGCGGCGTCACCGAGCGCGCGCTCCGGATGAGCCGGTGCTCGGCCCTCGCGCTCCGGCAGTCGGAGACCGAGGCGGCCCGGCGCGAGGAGGCGATCCGAAAGCTCGGCGACCTCATGGCGCAGGCCGATCAGCACCTCGAGGACGGCGAGCCCGAGCGGGCCCTCCCGATCCTCCAGCTCGCGGTGACCCGGGCGCCGGTCAATCCGGTGGTCCAGGAGCGCCTCGCGACCGCGCTCGACGCGCTCGGCCGCAAGGACGAGGCCGAGGGCCGTCGCAAGCTCGCGGGGCTGATCCGGGAGCAGTTCCGGTAGCCGCGACCCGGCCGAAAGCTCGACCACCCGCGCTCGCCTTTGCACACTGGGGGCGTGACGGCGCGCTGGATCGCGGCCGCGCTCGCGGCGCTCATGCTCTCGTGCGGCTCCGGCGAGAGCCGGCGGGCCGCCGATCCGATCCCCGCCGAACCATCGGCGCCGGGGTCCGATCCGGAGCGCGCGGCGGCGACCGACGAGGCCGGCGACGAGGCCGGCGACGAGGCGCCCGCGCCGCCCGCGCCCGACGCCCGCACGCTCGCCGACGGACGCGCGCTCGCCGCGCCGGGCCAAGGAGGCTTCCTCTCGACGGTCCGGGTCTGGGCGAGCGGCGAGGTGGCGGACGAGGCCTCCCTCGGCGCGCCGTGCGAGGGTGACGGCTGCCCGCCGCCCCGCGTCGTCGCGTTCGCGGACCATCGGCTCGACCTGCGCGAGGCGGCCGAGGGCGGGGCCACCACCGTCTACGTCGGCGCCACCCTGCTCGCGACGGCTCCGACCCGCGTGAACCTGCTGATCGGGGTCAAGGGTCGTGTCGCCGCGCGCCTCGACGGCGAGGTCGTGGTCGAGGGCGAGTCGGCCGACTGGATGCGCGAGGACCTCCTCCTCGCGCCCCTCGTGCTCGCGCCGGGGGAGCACCGGCTGGTGGTGCGGTACGACGCGCCCGAGCGCGGCCAGTGGCGGGGCAGCCTGCGCTTCTTGAGCGCCGAGACGGAGGCGGGGCCGGGCAACGTGGCGATCGCCCTCGGGCGCCTCGACGAGGCGGAGGCCGCGACGCTCGCGGCGGCCGCGGTGCGCCTCGAGGAGCTCCACGAGCCGACCGAGAGCGGCCCGTCCGTGCGGGTCACCGCGAGCCTGCCGGGCGGCGCGATCGAGCGACCGATCGAGGTCACCCTCGCCCAAGGCGACGACGCGCGGACGACGACGCTGTCCCCCGAGGGCCGGCTGCACCCCGGGACCGCCGAGCTCGCCGCGCCGATGCCCGAGCGCGGCGCGCTGCGGATCGAGGCGCGGGTCGGCGAGCGGTCGGAGACCTTCGGCCTCGCCATCGCGCCGGACCGCCGCGCGCTCGAGGCGGCGGCGATCCTGGACGAGGCGCTCACGACCGCCCCCGAGGGGTCGCGTGCGCCGATCGCGTGGCGGCGGGACGAGCTGCTGCGCGCGGTGCGCGAGGGCGACGGAGACGCGCGCTGGCGCAGCCTCCTCACCGGCGAGGCGCGGCGGATCCGGGCCGCCCTCGCGCGTGACCGCGATCCGTTCGGGCGGATCCGGGGCTACGAGCGCATGGCGTTCTTCTCCGCGATCGACGGCACCGCCCAGGAGTACGAGCTGTTCGTCCCGCCGGCCTACAGCGACCGGCGGGCGTGGCCGCTCGTGGTCACGCTGCACGGCTACAAGGGCAACGCGGGCGACTACTTCCGCAACACCTTCGGCCTCGCGCGCGACTGGGAGAACGGCGAGTCGCTCGACGACCACGGCCGCCACGGCGTGGCCCCGACGTCGGGGCCGATGATCGTGATCGGACCGACCGGCCGCGGGCAGTCGTTCTACCGGCACGCGGGCGAGACGGACGTGCTCGAGGCGATCGCCGACGCGCGCGCGCGCTTCCGGATCGACCAGCGGCGGATCTACATCACCGGCGGCTCCATGGGCGGGACGGGCGCGGCCTACTTGCCGTTCCGCCACCCGGACCTGTTCGCCGCGAGCGTCGCCCTGGCCGGCTACCACGACCAGCGGGTGCGGCAGGACACCGACCACGAGGGCCTCAGCGAGGTCGAGCGCTTCCTCCAGGCGCGCCGCAGCGACGTCGACTGGGCGGAGAACGCGCTCCACCTGCCGATGCTCCTGGTCCGCGGCACCCGCGACCGCCCGCTCGAGTGGACCCGTTCACTCGCGCACCGGCTCGAGGCGCTCGGCTACGACTACGAGCACCGCGAGCCGGACCTCGGTCACAACGTCTGGACCGAGACCTACGCCGAGGGCGCGCTGTTCACGTACCTGCGCCGCTACCGGCGGCCCGAGCAGCCGAGCCACGTGCGCCTGCGGACCGCGCGCGAGCGGACACGGTCGTCCTACTGGGTGACCATCGAGCAGCGCGAGGCGCCCGACCGGTTCGCGGAGGTGGACGCGCGGCTCGCCGACGGCGTCGTGACCGCGACGATCGAGGGCGCGCGGGCGGTGACCTTCGCGCCGACGCTGGAGCCGGGCGCGTCGCTCACCGTCCGGATCGGCGAGCGGACGATCGAGGGCGCCTCGCCGCTCACCGTGGAGCGCTTCGAGGGCGGCTGGCGGGCCGCGACGCACGCGTGGCCCGAGCCCGACGCGCGCCGCGCGGGGGCGGCCGGGCCGATCCGCGACGTCTTCCACGATCCGCTCACGTTCGTGGTGGGCACCCAGGACCCGCGGCACACCCTGATCAACCGGCTGGTGGCCGAGACCTGGGCGCACCCCCACGGCTGGATCGTGGACTACCCGATCGTCGACGACGTCGACGTGACCGACGCGATGATCGCGTCGCGCAGCCTCGTGCTCATCGGCCCTCCGGCGAGCAACGCGGTCCACGCGCGCTACGCGGACCGCCTGCCGATCCAGGTCACGGCCGACGGGGTGCGCTTCG
>JAUHXR010000130.1 GCA_030426845.1 Polyangia bacterium
CGTCGTCGAGGGCGTCCGCGAGCCGCTCGCGTGGGCTGCCTTCGACCGCTGCGTCGCCCGGCGGGGGCGGCGCGAAGCTGACGCGCGCCGGCTCCGCGCCGTCGCTCGTGCGCACGCCGCCGCGCGAGTCGGCGATCCAGCGCAGCGCGGCCCGGACGTGCGCGCCGTCGGCGCCGCCCGTCGACGACCAGGTCAGCGCGCCGTCGCGCAGGACCAGGCTCACCAGCTCGGTCACGCCGTCGAGCTCGACGTCCACCGTGACCCGCGTGACCTGCACCGCGCGCTCGGCCTCCGCCTCGCTGGCCGCCAGCCCGGCCAGCGCGCGCGCCGCCGCCATCCTCAGGGCCTCGCTCACGCCGACCCTCGGAGGCGGAGGCGCTCCTGCCGACGCGCGAGCTCGAACCGCAGCTCGCCAGGCACGCGCCTCAGATCGAGCGAGAGCACCTCGTCGATCAGGCCGCGCGCGATGTCGACCCGCCCGGTGCGTTCGACCTCGTCCGCCCGGCGCAGGAAGATCTTCGCGAGCACGCGGATGCCGTAGAGGTTGCCCTCGACCGCCGGGCGGTCGGCCTCGAGCGCGCGCCGGAAGACCGCGAGGGCCTGGGCCGGTCGGTCCTTGCGTGCGTGGTGGAGCGCGAGCGCGGTCAGCGGCGGCGACCAGCCGGGGCGCCGCGAGGCGGCCCGCTCGAACCGCGCGATCGCGCGCCGCGACGCGGTGAGCCCGAGCCACAGGTGACCGATGAGGAAGTCCCACCAGCCGAGGAGCCGGACGATGATCGGATCGCGCTTGCGCTGAGCGACTCCGGTCGCGCTCGCGTGGGCCAGCGCGAAGCTCTCGGTGAGCTCCGGCGCCTCCTCGCCGCGCAGCTCGAGGTTCGCGCGGATGACCGCCTGGGCGTCCTCCGCGTCGGCGAAGAGCGCCGAGAGGCCGCGGTCGCGCCGGAGCTGGATCAGCGGCGCGAGGGCGCGCGGATCGCCGGTGCTGCCGAGCGCGCGGATCACGTGCGACAGCAGGATGGGATCGGTGCGCTCGAGGAGGGGAGCCAGCCGCTCGACGTCCTCCGCGGTCGCGAGCGACTCCATCGCTCGCACCGCCGACAGGAGCACCCGCTCGTCGCCCGAGGCGAGCTGCCCGCGCGCGTAGTCGCGGCCGCGCACGTCCCCGATCAGCCCGAGCGCGCCCGCGAGGACCGTGCGCTCGGCGTCAACCACGCTCCGCTCGTAGGCCCGGGCGAGCGCCGGGTGGACGCGGGGGTCCTCGATCCGCGCGAGGGCCCGCGCCGCCTCCGCCGCGAGGTCGCCGAGCCGCACCTCGAGGAGCTGCACGAGGGTCGGCACGAGGCGCAGGTCGCCCGCGTGGCGGACGGCGCTCACCATCGCGCGGCGGGCGTCCCGATCGCTCACGCCGTCGCTGCCGTCCATCACCGAGCAGATGTGGGCGAGGACGAGGTCGGGCGCGTCGCGCAGCCGCACCATCACCATCGCGAGCTCGGCCGGCGGCAGCGCGCTCACCGGCTCGTCGTTGAGCTGACCGGCCCAGAACTCCTCGATGGCCCCGGTCAGCGCGTGGAGGATCGGCTCGAAGTCCTCCGTCTCCTGGCGCGCCTCGCGGCCACGCGCGCCCGGGAGCGCCTCGCGCGCCTTCGCGGCCTCGTAGGCCAGCTCGACGTCGTTGAGCGCAAACAGCGTGGTCGAGACCGCCCGCACGTCGTCGTTGCCGAGCGAGCCCTCGTCGAGCAGCTGCCCGAGCCGGAGCGTGGCGGCGCGGCGCTGCGCGAGGGTGCCGGCCCGCAGGACCGCGAGCAGGGTGTGGACGTCCTCGAGGGCCTCGACCTCCGGCCGGTCCGCGTCGTCGCTCGCGCGGCGCGCCGCGACCGACAGCCGGCCGAGGAACGAGGAGTCCGCCCCGGACATCACGGCCGGCGCGTCGTCCTGTCGCGGATCCCCGTGGTGATCGAGGTCGACGCGCGCCCGCGCGATCTGGGCCGCGGTGGCCTGGCGCACGAGCGCGGCCGCGAAGTCCCGGTCGTCGCAGTCGGGGCTCAGCCCGAGCTGCTTGCGTAGGCTCTCGTCGTCTCCGCCTGCCCCGGCGCGCAATCGTTCGAGGAGGAGGTCCTCCTCGATCACGCGGCCCCCAGGGCGATGTCCACGCGGTAGAGGCCGACCGAGGTCGAGACGAACAGGCGCGTGGTGGCGTCGTCGACCGCCCACAGATCGATGCGATGAATCACCGCGTCGGGCTCGATGAGCTCGAGCACCGCGCCGCCGTCGCCGCCGTCCGGCCGGTGGCGGACCACCACCGCGCGCCCTCCGTCCGGGCGATGGGCCGCGTAGACGGAGACCCCGCCGCGCTCGCGCCGGACCGCGAGGGCCTGGGCTGGGGGCAGCCCGGGGACACGGAGCCAGCGCTTGCCGCCGTCGGTCGAGAGGTGCGGCCCGGCCGAGTCCGCGTCGCTCGCGACCGCCACGACGTCTCCGTCCACCGCGAGGCTCAGCGTCGCGGGGGCGTCCTCCGCGCCCAACGGCAGCGGCGGCGTGTCCACCGCGGACCAGCGCTGGCCGCCGTCGGTCGAGCGGGCGAGCTGGGGACGCGCGCTCTGGCCAGCGCAGAGGGTGACCACCCCGCCGGACGGGGGGGTCGCGAGCGCCACCACCGGGCGCAGGAGCAGCGGGCCGCTCCACGCGACCCCGAGGTCGTCGCTGCGGTGCAACGCGCCGGTGCTCGAGTAGGCCCAGACGCGATCGGTGTCGCGCTCGCGGGCGAGCTCGAACGCGTCGGCCTGCATCGCGCTCACCACCGCGAAGGAGCGGCCCTGGTCGACCGAGCGCGCGACGCCGCGGTCGGTGCCCATCACCACCCGGTGGCCGTCGTCGCCCACCGCGACCGACAGCGCGCGCCGCTCCTCGAGCCCACCGGCGACGACGCGCTCGACCTCGTCGCCGACCACCCGGAAGATCGCGTCCCCGATCGCCCAGGTCACGGGCTCGCCGACGCGCGCGCTGCGCATCCCGATCGCGGGGGTGAGCCGCGCGGCCACGCTGACGTCCGGGCCGTAAGACGCGGGGAGCGTGGGCCCGACCGCCTCGGGGAGCCGGACGTCGAAGCCCAGGGCGTCGAGCGGCTCGTCGTCAACCTCGTCGTCGACCTCGTCGTCCATCGAGGCGTCGAGCCGCGGCAGGTGGGCCACGCTGTCGCCGTCGTCGCCGCCGAGATCGAACACCTCGTCGACGCCCTCCTCGCCGCCATCCTCGGTCCCGAGCGGGGTGAGGTTCGGCATGTCGAGCTCGGCCGGATCCCACGGGGCATCGGACGCGGCCGCGCTCCCCTCCGTCCAGCCGTACTCGTCGTCGCCGCCGAGCCCCTCGATCGGGATGACGTCGAGGTCGCCCTCCCCCTCGGGTGCGGCCACGTCGGGGGGCAGCTCGAGTGCGAACAACACGCTGTCATCCTCGAGCCCAACGCTGTCGTCGAGCCCGACCCGCTCGTCGGCCCCCGCGTCGAGATCGATCCCGAGCTCCGTGTCGTCCAGGCCGCGCTCCTCGTCCTGCGACAGATCGACCGGGGGCAGATCGTCCAGAAGATCGTCGTCCAGAAGGTCGTCGTCCGCGAGCTCCTGGTCGACGTCGCCCTCGTCGACGTCCGGCGTGTCCTGAGTCTCGCTCATCGCGTGGGGACCTCGCGGCCCAGCTTGGTGAGGACCGCCTGCAGATCCTGCCACACCGGCCGCTTCTGCTCGGGGCTCCGGAGCAGGAACGCGGGGTGGTAGGTCGGCATCACGTCGATGCCCTGGAACGTGCCCCAGCGGCCACGCCACCGGCCGTCGCCGACCCCGAGGTTGTGGGCGGCGTGGCGGCCGAGCGCGACGATGACGCGGGGGGCGACGTGCTCGATCTGCGCCTCGAGGTAGGAGAGGCAGGCCGCCGCCTCGTCGGGGGTCGGGGTGCGGTTCTCGGGCGGCCGGCACTTCACCACGTTGCAGATGTAGAACTCGTCCGCGCCCAGCCCCATCGCGCCGATCATCTTGTCGAGGAGCTGGCCGGCCCGCCCGACGAACGGCACGCCCTGCTGGTCCTCGTGGTAGCCCGGACCCTCGCCGACGAACATCACGGTGGCGCTCAGGCTCCCGCGCGCGAACACGCTCTTGGTCCGGCCCTCGTGGAGGCGACAGCGCGTGCACTCGGCGGCGCGGGCCTGGATGACCCGAAGGGCGGTCGCGGGATCGTCGGGCACCGAGGGCGCCTGGGCCGAGGGCGCCTGGGCCGAGGGCGCCTGCGTCGAGGGCGCCTGCGTCGAGGGCGCCTGGACCATCGGCGTCGCGACCGGCTCGGCCGCCACGGGCTCGGCCGCGACCGGCTCGGCCGCGACGGGCTCGGTCCCGACGGACTCGGCGGAGATCGGCGCCTCCTGCGACGCGAGCTCCGGCGCGGGCACCCGCGGTAGGAACGGGTTGGCCATGTCGAGCTCGTGCCGCAGGTGAGCCGCGGTCAGCGCCGCGAGCTCGGCCAGCTCGGAGTCGAAGTCCCCGTCCACGGCCGTGGGATTACACGGCTCCGCCGGCCGGAGCAACGGCCGCGAGCGCGCGAGGGGCCCCTTCCGGGCCCGGATCGAGTAACCTCGTGGCCGGTCGGGGAAACCCGTTGACGTCGCGAGTGGGCGATTGCTAGCGTTCGCCCTGGAATTCTGGAGGAAAACGGCCAGTGGGCTCCAGCGCACGCGTCCTAGTTGCGGGTGACACCAACGTCGGCATGAAGCGTACTCACAACGAGGACGCCTTCGAGGTCATCGACGAGGAACGCCTCTATCTCGTCGCAGACGGGATGGGCGGTCACGCGTCTGGTGAGGTTGCCTCGAAGATGGCGATCGACACCCTCCGTGAGTTCTTCAAGGCGACCAGCGCCGACCCCGAAGCGACCTGGCCATACAAGATGGACAAGTCGCGGGGGTACGAGGAGAACCGCCTCATCACGGGCATCAAGCTCGCCAACCTCCGGATCCACGAGTCCGCCCAGCGCGAGCCCAAGCTCCGCGGGATGGGCACGACGGTGGTCGCGATCCTGGTGATCGACGAGGGCGTCCTGATCGCCCACGTCGGCGACTCCCGGGTCTACCGCGTCCGCGCGGGCAAGATGGAGCAGCTCACCGACGATCACTCCCTCCTCAACGACTACATCAAGATGAAGCGGCTCACCGAGGAGGAGATCGCGAACTTCCCGCACAAGAACGTCATCGTGCGGGCCCTCGGGATGAAGGACACCGTCAAGGTGGACACCCGCCTCGACCACCCGCAGCCGGGCGACACCTACGTGCTCTGCTCGGACGGGCTGTGCGGGCCGGTGACCGACGACGAGATCCTCGAGCTCGCCAACAGCACCAACGACCTCAAGCAGGGGGTCTCCCGGCTGATCGATCGCGCGAACGCGAACGGCGGCCCGGACAACGTGACGGTCGTGCTCGCCAAGTGGATCGGCAAGGGCTGACGTCCCGCCGATCGGGCGCCCGGCCGGCGCGCCCCCGCGAGGGGCGGTAGGCTGACGTGGTGGTGACCTTTGGGAGGACGGAGCGGCTCGCGGCGGCCCTGGTGGCGCGCCACGAGCTCGCCGAGGTCGTGCGGCTCCTGAACGGGATCGGCGTCTTGCCGATGCCGCTCAAGGGCGTGCTGTTGCACCACACCGTCTACAAGGACCCGGCGGAGCGCATGATCTCGGACGCGGACCTCCTGGTCCCGACGCGCCGGGGCGCCGACGCGCTCGACCTGCTGCGCGACCACGGCTACTCCCAGGCCCCCGCGGGGCGCGCCGGAGTGATGACGGTCTCGCCCAAGGGCAAGCTCGCGGTCGACGTGCACTGGCGCGTGTTCCCGCCGGGGCTCTTCGCGCTGCGAGCCGCCGAGATGTTCGCGCGCGGGCGCATCGACGAGCGCCTGTTCGGCGGCGTGGTGGTGATCCCCGATCCACTCGACGTCTACGCGCACCTGGTCGGCAACTTCGCCAAGGGCCGCCACGGCGCGAGCCACGCGCCGCAGCTCCGCGACTTCTCCGCGGTGGCGAGCCGCCACGGCCTGGCGCCGCGAGGGGTCGCCCGGCACCTCGAGCGCCACGGGCTCTCGCGCGCCGCGCGCTACGCCCTCGGGTTCGCGGCGGACGATGGCGATGCGTTCGCCGTCAAGGTGCTGCGCGCGCTCCGGCGGGACGTGGTCGGGCAGGCGAGCGCGCGGGTCGCCCAGCGGATCACCGAGCGCTTCGGCACCGCCTCCACCGTCACGGCGGTGGCCCCCCACCTCGTCAACCGCAGCCTCGCGCGCGGCGCCGCGAGCGTGGCCGCCCACGCGGCCCTCGGCCTGCGCGGGCGGATCGAGCGCATGCGCCGCCGCCGCGAAGCCGACCGCAGCGACGACGATTGAGCCGAACCGGGCGGGCGCGGACCGTTCCACCGGCCCGCGCCACGGGCCGCGCTCAGATGAGCGGGTTGATCTGCTCGAAGTCGAGGCCGCCCGGGTACATGTAGCTCGTGAACTGCGCGTACCCGTAGACCACGATGCCGATCGGCATCCCGGCGCTGATCTGGTGCTGGCCGCCGGTGATCTCGATCCGCGCGGCGCGCATCCCGCTCGCCCCGACGTCGTTCCACGTCGCGGAGACGGGCGAGCCGTCGAGCATGACCTCGACCCCCGCGGGGGCGACCACGTTCACGAAGCTGCGCGTGAAGGTCTCGGGCGCAAGGAAGGTGTACTCGGTCCGGAACTGCTCGGTCGGGATCGCGAACGACATCGCCGGGTCGCCCATGCCCATCGTGCCGGCGCTGCCGTCGTAGTTCTGCCCGACGAGGAACTGGCTCACGAGGATCGGGCCGCTGCCGCTCACCCGGAAGTCCTCACGCGCCTCGAACTCGAGGACCTGGCCGCGTCCGAGGGTCGCCTGCGGGTTCACCGGCGGATCGAACGTGATGGTGTTGCCGTCCGCGCCGGACACGACGCGGATGATGTTGGGCTCGCCGCGGAGCGACTCGGTGGCCGACACGACGAAGTCGCGGCCCCACGACTCGAGGGGGAAGACGACCTCCTCGATGTGATCGCACGCGAAGCGGTTGAACGGCAGGAACGCGCAGGCGTGGCCGCCGATCACCATCACGCGACCGGTCGCGCGGATGCTCGAGCCGGTGAGGTCGAAGCTGTCGTTCACCTGACAATGGGTCATGTCGGCGAGGCCGCCGCCGCACTGGCCCGCGGTGGTCCCGCCCGGCGTGCAGCTCTCGCCGACGTCGCCGCTCGAGAGCTGCAGGACATCGCCCTGGTTGAGCATGAAGGTCTGGGTCGAGCCGGCCGCGCCGGCCTGGACCGCGCCGTCGGTCGACGCCGAGACCGAGCCGGCGAAGGTGACCTCGACCGAGACCGGGGTCTCGCTCACGCCGACGACCGTCACGAAGCCGGGCACCGAGATGTAGGCCGGCGGGGTGTCGGGGATGATCGGCGGGAAGCCGGGCTGCCCGGGGCACATCGTCGCGCGCGTGCGCTCGCTGACCGCGATGTAGTTGCCCGTCATGACGTGGGTCGGGAGCAGGAGGGACGCGTCGTTGGTGAACGAGAACTCACCCGCGTTCTCGAACTGCAGCGGGCTGAACTGGTAGGCGGTGACCGGCAGGTTCGAGACGAGCCGGTAGGCCCCGCCGCGCACGAGCGCCGAGCGCGGGAGCGGCCGCGCCATCGCCGGGGTCTCGAGCGGGGTCTTGTACTCGTCGATCCACGGAAGCTCGATGGTCGCCGTCTGGCCCGGCTGGACGGTCGCGCTCGCGACCATCGCGCCGGCGCGGGTCACCGTGACCTCGGCGGGGCTCGACTGCGGGTTGGCCACGACCACCGCGAAGGCGAAGGCGCCGTCGACGAGGTTGGCGGTCGGGGTCGGCCAGTACTCGCAGCCGATGTAGCTGTTGGTCGCGGCCGCGTCGGCGCACGGGCTGCTGCACGTGCCGGTGGTGGAGTTGCAGCTCGTGCCCGAGGCCGGGTCGCAGGTCGCGATGGTGGTGAACCCCGAGCCGTCCGCGTTGCAGCGCTGGACGTCGTTGCCCGCGCACTGGAACGCGTTGGGCCGGCAGGCCGCGCAGCTGCCGCCGACGCAGACCTGGCCGGTCGCCCCGCAGTCCGTCATCGCCCCCTGCGTGCCGTCGTCGAGGCACTGCACGGAGCTGTTTCCCACGCAGATGAAGCCCGGCATCCCGGCGGTGCACATCGCGCTCGGGCCCGCGTCGGTGCCCGGCGAGCCGTCGCGCACGGGCGGGCGGGAGCCGGCGTCGCAGCCAGCGACCAGACCGCCGGCGAGCGCCAGGAACGAGGTGAAGAACAGGGCGAACGACAAGCGAGCAATGGACATGAAGCACTCCCGGGCGGGCGGTCGAGGACCGGAGCCGTCGGCGTGGATGGCCGACCCCCAACGCTCGGGCCACCGAATCCACCATTGATGCAACAGGCGGAGCGCGCTGTCGAGTCGCGCCCGGTGCGCAGGGACCGTACAGCGCAGAGGATCGCGAGCGTCAGACGCCGTCGAACGCCTCCGCGAGCGCGCGCGCCTCGACGATGTTGTCTTCGATGCTGCAGTAGGTCCACGACCCGTAGCGGCCGATGGAGTGCACGCCGCGCGTCGACAGCGCGCGCTTGAGCCGGGTCACCTCTGCGAGGCTCCGCGTCGTGATGTGGACGTAGGCCGGATCGAGGGTGACGGTGTGCCAGCTGACGAGCTGGTGATCGGTCGTGACCCCGGCGACCCGCAGATCGTCGAGCACCCGGGCGCGCGCGCGGGCGACCTCGGCTTCGTCGATCACCGCGTCGGTCGGGTAGCCGAGCTCGACGTACATGCTCAGCCGGTCGGTCCCGAAGATGTTGTCGTAGAAGCCCAGGCGGTAGAACGACAGCTCGCGCTGCGGGTAGTAGATCCAGTGCACGCCCTCGGGCCCCTTGCGGTCGAAGCCGAGGTTGAAGACGAGCACCTTGTTCCAGGTGAACGCGCTCGGGTCGTGGTCCACCCCGGCGAGCCCGAGGAGCTGGGGGAACGGCGCGCTGCTGATCACGTGCTGGTAGGCGATCTCGCGGCCACGCGACGTGCGGGCGACCCGCCGCTCGAGGTCGAGCGCCTCGACGCGCTCGCCGAGGCAGACCCGGCCCTCGTCGACGCCGGCGAGCAGCGCGTGCACGTACTGGATCGCGCCGCCCTCGGGGTAGGTGAACGCGGAGTTGTACGAGGCGTTGTCGGCCGCGCGGAAGTTGCGGATCACGTCGTCGACGTCCGCGTAGGGGAAGAAGCGCCCCATCGCGTCCACGTCGAGGGTCCGAAGATCCGTCGCGTAGAGCTTCTCGTTGTAGGGGACGAGGAACATCTCCGCGATCGCGCGGCCGAACTTCGCGTAGAGCATCTCCTGGAAGCTCGCCGGCTCCGCGTCCCGCGCCCGGAAGTAGAGGTCGTGGAGCGCGTCGAGGAAGTCCTCGCGCGGGAGCTGGTGGATGTTCTTCTGGAACGGGAAGTCGACGTGGTCGCCCTTCCAGAAGATCTTCGACGACTTCTCCACCTCGAGGATGCGCTGGCCCTGCATCCGCTCCACCAGGTACGCCTCGATGTCCTTGTGGCGGAAGTGGAAGAAGTGGCCCGAGTAGTCCCAGGTGAAGCCGTCCTGCTGGACGGTCTTGCAGTAGCCCCCGACCTCGTCGGCGGCCTCGAGGATCAGGTAATCCTCGCCCTTCACCCAGTCCGCGAACGCGAGCCCGCTCACGCCGGCGCCGATCACGAGGTAGCGGGTCTGTTCCATAGGCGCCTCAGCCCTCCTTCAGCTCCGAGCTGACGAGCTCCGACTTGATCTCACGGTAGCCGACCTTGCCCTGGCGCATCGCCTCGGGGAGCGGCGCGTCCTCGTCGAGGTCGAGGCAGCGCACGCCGCCCTCCCCCCACGCGTAGCGCAGGCCCGTCTCCGGGCAGCGCGCCTCGTCGCCGACCGTCCGCAGATCCAGGCGGTGAC
Organism: Polyangia bacterium; assembly: GCA_030426845.1. Lineage (GTDB taxonomy): Bacteria > Myxococcota_A > Polyangia > Polyangiales > Sandaracinaceae > JAUHXR01. The sequence continues at coordinate 9,998 of JAUHXR010000130.1, forward strand.
CGTGCCGGCTCATCCAGCCCACGCGGCGGCCAGGGTTGCCCATGACGAGGGCGTAGTCGGGCACGTCGCGCGTCACGACCGACCCCGCCGCGACGAAGGCGTAGCGGCCGAGCGTGGTCCCGCAGACCACCGTCGCGTTGGCCCCGACGGTGGCCCCGCGCCGCAGCAGCGTCGGCTCGTAGAGGCTCCGCCGCGCGATCTGCGAGCGCGGGTTCGAGATGTTCGTGAGCACGCAGGACGGACCGAGGAAGACCTCGTCCTCGATCGTGGTGCCCGCGTAGATCGACACGTTGTTCTGCACCTTCACGCCGTCGCCGATCGTGACGCCGGGCGCGACGAAGCAGTTCTGCCCGAACGAGCAGCGCGCGCCGATCGTGGCCCCGCCGCCGATGTGGCAGAAGTGCCAGATGCGCGTGTCCTCCCCGAGGGTGGCGCCGTCGTCGACGACCGCCGACGCGTGGACGAAGGCCTCGCTCATCGCGCCCTCGCCATCGGGTGGGCCCGCTCCGCGGACGGCGCGCTGCGCGCCTGGGTGCGGATCCGGTAGGCCAGCTCGATCGAGGGCCGCGCCTCCTCGATGCCGAAGCCGCGACCGGCGAGGATCTCCTCGTAGACGCGGCGGTGCAGATCGGTGAAGCCGCTCGAGAACTCGAGCTCCTCCCCGTCGAGGGTGATCGAGCGGAACGCCGCCTCCCCGGCCTCGCGCGTGACCTGCGGCAGGTCGAGGTAGCGCGTGGACAGGAGCCAGCGGACGTCGGCGCGCTCGAGCGCCAGGAAGCCGGACCAGCGGTCCTCGTCGTTCTCGTGCACCTCGATCTCCTCCGGCGGCCCGAACAGCCACTGCAACAGGTCGAAGAAGTGGATCCCGATGTTGGTCGGGAGCCCGCCCGACTTGGCCGGGTCGCCCTTCCACGACACGCCGTACCAGGCCCCGCGTCGCGTGATGTACGTGAGCTCGACCTTCGCCCGCCCCGCCCGGGCGCGCACCTGCTCGCGGAGCGCGATGAGGCTCGGCAGGTGCCGGAGCTGGAGCACGGAGTAGACCCGGCTGCCCGTCTCGCGCTCGAGCTCGAGGAGCTGGTCGAGGTTCCACGGGTTGATGACGAGCGGCTTCTCGCAGATCGCGTCCGCCCCGAGCCGGAGCGCGAGGCGCGCGTGCGCGTCGTGGAGGTAGTTGGGGCTGCAGATGCTCAGGTAGTGCAGCCGCTCGGCCTCCCCCTGGCGGCGCTTCTTTTCGAGGTGCCGATCGAAGCGCTCGAACTCGGTGAAGAACTTCGCGTCGAGGAAGTAGCGGTCGAGCACGCCGACCGAGTCGTTGGGGTCGCAGGCCGCGATGAGGCGGTTGCCCGTGTCCGCGATGGCCTTGAGGTGCCGCGGCGCCACGAATCCGGCCACCCCGAGCAGCGCGAAGTTCTTCATGGGTCGCGTCTACCGCGGATCACGCAGGGGAGAAAGGCGCGGCCACCGTCGCGTGCGGGGCCACGATCACGTCGGCCGCGTCGCCCTCGACCTCCGCCTCGGCCCAGACGACGGCCCGCGTCAGCCGGGCGCCGGCCGCCACCCGCGCGCCCGGGCCGACCACGCAGCGGTCGAGGATCGCGCCCTCCCCGATCGACGCCCCGTGCGCGACGAGCGAGGCGCCCGGCGGCGTCAGCGTCGGCCACGGCAGCGCCCCGGAGAGCATGTCGACGTGGGCCCGCAGGTACTCGGCCGGCGTCCCGAGGTCGCGCCAGGGCCCGTGGTCGACGAAGCCCGCGACGGTCGCCGCGCCGTCGACCCAGCCCCGGTAGGCGCCCGAGATCACGCTGCCGTCCCGCGGCAGGTCCGCGATCGCCGCCCGGCTGAGCACATGGACGCCGGTGAACATGTGCTCCTCGAGCGGCCCCTCGAACGCGGGCTCCCCGAGCAGCCGCCGCACCCGCCCGTCCGCGTCGACGTGGATCGCCCCGAACCGGCGCGCGCGCGGATCGGGCCGCAGCACCATCGTGGCCACCGCGCCGAGCCGGCGGTGGAGCGCGATCGCGCCCTCGAGGTCCGGCCAGAAGAGGATGTCGCCGTTCATCACCAGGATGGGCTCATCGTCGGCGCCGTCGGCGAGCAGCGCCTCGAGCCCGCCGCGCAGCCCGCCGCCGGTGCCGCGCAGGGTCTCCTCGTGCACGAACGTGACGTCCATCGCGGCCGGCAGGTGCCCCTCGAGCGCGCGCGGCACCGCGTCGGCCAGGTGGTGGGTGTTCACCGCGCAGCGGGTGACCCCGGCCGCGGCCAGCCGCTCGAGCGAGTACGAGGCGAGCGGCCGGTTCATCAGCGGCACCACCGGCTTGGGCAGCCGCTCCGTCAGGGGCCGCAGCCGCGTCCCGAGCCCCGCCGCGAACACCATCCCGATCATCGCGCGCGAGGGTAGCAGAGCGTCGTGCAGACACGGCGGATCCGGGCTATGAGGCTGCATCGGCATGACCTCGCTGCGTTGCCTCGTCACTGGAGGAGCCGGGTTCGTCGGCTCCCACCTCGTGGATCGCCTCCTCGCGGACGGCCACGAGGTCGTCGCGCTCGACAACCTCTACACCGGCTCGAAGGCCAACCTCGCGCACCTCGCGAGCGAATCGCGGTTCGCCTTCGTCGAGGCGGACGTCTGCGACGACCTGGCGCCGCTCGGGCGCTTCGACTGGATCTTCAACCTCGCGTGCCCCGCGAGCCCGCCGCACTACCAGCGCGATCCGATCTTCACCGCCAAGACGTGCTTCCTCGGCGTCCTGCGGTGCCTCGAGCACGCCGAGCGGCACGGCGCGCGCCTGCTCCAGGCGAGCACCAGCGAGGTCTACGGCGACCCGGAGGTCCACCCCCAGCCCGAGAGCTACCGCGGCTCGGTCAACCCGGTGGGCCCGCGCTCCTGCTACGACGAGGGCAAGCGGGTCGGCGAGACGCTCTGCTTCGACTTCCGCGCCCGCGGGGTCGACGCGCGCATCGTGCGCATCTTCAACACCTACGGCCCCCGCATGGATCCGTCGGACGGGCGCGTGGTCAGCAACTTCGTCGTCCAGGCCCTCCGCGGCGAGCCCCTGACCGTCTACGGCGACGGCACCCAGACGCGCAGCTTCTGCTTCGTCTCGGACCTGATCGACGGCTTCCTGCGCCTGATGACCCACCCGCAAGCGCAGGGCCCGATCAACGTCGGCAACGATCGCGAGCACACGATGCTCGAGCTCGCCGAGCTGGTGATGCGCCTGACTGAACGTGGCTCCGAGCTCACGCATCTACCCCTCCCGAAGGACGATCCCACCCGGCGACGGCCCGATCTCTCCCGTGCGCGGGAGACGCTCGGGTACGAGCCGGCGGTGTCCCTGGAGGACGGGCTCGCGGCGACGGTCGGCTACTTTCGCGAGGTCCTCGCGGACCGGGAGGAGTGACGAGGGATGAGGATCGTAGTTGCGGGCAGCGGATACGTCGGCCTGGTGAGCGGCGCGGGGTTCGCGGAGACGGGCCACGACGTGGTCTGCGCGGACATCGACGCGGAGAAGATCGAGCGGCTCCAGCGGGGCGAGGTCCCGATCTTCGAGCCCGGGCTGGACGCGCTGATCGAGCGCAACGTGGCCGAGGGCCGGCTGAGCTTCACCGCCGACGTCCCGGCCGCGCTCAAGACCGCGCAGGCGATCTTCATCGCGGTCGGCACCCCGATGCGGGCCGACGGCGCGGCGACCCTGACCGCGGTGGACTCGGTCGCCGAGATGGTGGCCGAGCACGCCGAGCGCGAGTGCGTGCTCGTCGCCAAGAGCACCGTCCCGGTGGGGACCAACGCCCGGCTGCGGCGCCTCGTCACCGACGCGAAGGTCCCCGTCCACGTCGTGAGCAACCCCGAGTTCCTCAAGGAGGGCGCGGCGGTCGGCGACTTCATGCGGCCCGACCGCATCGTGGTGGGCGTCGACGAGGACGACACCTTCGCCAAGGACACGATGAAGCGGCTCTACCATCCGCTGTGCCTCGACAAGGACCGCATGGTCTGGATGGATCCGGCGAGCGCGGAGCTGACCAAGTACGTCGCGAACACCATGCTCGCGATGCGCATCAGCTTCATGAACGAGATCGCGGCGCTCTGCGAGAAGGTCGGCGCGGACGCGCACAAGGTCCGCTACGGGGTCGGCAGCGACGCCCGCATCGGCCCCAAGTTCCTCTACGCGGGCCCCGGCTACGGCGGCTCGTGCTTCCCGAAGGACGTCAAGGCGCTCGTCCACACCGCGCGCGACCACGGGGTCGAGCTCGAGCTGGCCGCGACCACGGACCGCGTCAACGTGCGTCAGAAGGGCTTGCTGTTCCGCAAGCTCAAGCGGCACTTCGACGACGACCTGCGCGGCAAGCGCATCGCGATCTGGGGCATCGCGTTCAAGCCCCGCACCGACGACCTCCGCGAGGGCCCCGCGCTCACCCTGATGGACGCCCTCCTCGCGGACGGCGCCGAGGTGATCGCGCACGACCCCGAGGCGATCGACAACGCCAAGGAGCGCTACGGCGACCGCGTGACCTTCGTCGAGGACCAGTACGCCGCGGTGAAGGACGCCGACGCGCTCGTCCTGGTGACGGAGTGGCGCCAGTACCTGAACCCCGACTTCGACCGCCTCAAGTCCCTCCTCCGGCGCCCCCTCCTGCTCGACGGCCGCAACAGCTGGAGCGAGTTCGGCGTGCGCCAGATGGGCTTCCTCTACGAGGGCGTGGGGGTGCGGGGGAGCTGAGACGACCCCGTGTGCGGTGTCACCGGCCTCTGGATCCACGACGGGCCCGCGCCGACCGAGTCGTCGCTGCAGCTCATGCGCGACGCCCTCCGCCACCGCGGGCCGGACGCGGCGGGGACGTGGCTCGACCCGCGCGCCAAGCTCGGGCTCGGACACCGCCGCCTCTCGATCCTCGACCTGTCGGAGGCCGGCGCCCAGCCGATGGTCTCGCACAGCGGCCGCTACGTCCTCTCGTACAACGGCGAGATCTACAACGCGCGAGCGCTCGGCCAGCGGCTCGAAGCGGAGGCGGGCGCGCGCTTCGTCGGCCACTCCGACACCGAGGTCGCGCTCGCCGCGATCGAGCGGTACGGGGTGGTCGAGGCCACCGAGCGCTTCGTCGGGATGTTCGCGTTCGCGCTCTGGGATCGCGAGCTGCGGCGGCTCCACCTCGGCCGCGACCGCCTCGGCATCAAGCCGCTCTACCTCGCGCGCCTCTCCTCGGGGGGCGCCTCGGGGTGGGCCTTCGGGTCCGAGCTGAGCGCGATCGAGCGCGCGCCGGGCTTCGAGGGGCGCGTCGACCGCGACGTCCTCGCCCTCTACTTTCGCTACGCCTGCGTCCCGCGCGGGCTCTGCATCTACGAGGGCGTGCGGCAGCTCGCGCCCGGCACCGTCCTGACCCTCGAGGGGCCCGACGCGGAGCCGACGGAACAGGTCTTCTGGAGCGCGCGCGAGGTCGCGCAGCGCGGATTGCGCGAGCCGCTCTCGCTCGAACGCGAGGCCGCGGTCGATCGCCTCTCCGAGACGCTCTCGGAGGCGGTGCGCGATCGGATGGTCGCCGACGTGCCCCTCGGCGTGTTCCTCTCGGGCGGCATCGACTCGTCGGCCGTGACGGCGCTGATGTGCGAGGCCTCGGGCGACCCCGGCGCGGTGCGGACGTTCTCGATCGGGTTCGAGGACGCGAGCTACGACGAGGGCGGCGACGCGGCCCGGGTCGCGCGGCACCTCGGGACCGACCACACCGCGCTCACCCTGACGCCGGAGCACGCGATGCGGCGCGTGCGCGAGCTCGGGGCGATCTACGCCGAGCCCTTCGCGGACTCGTCACAGCTCCCGACGCTCCTGGTCTCGGAGCTGGCGCGCGAGCACGTGACGGTCGCGCTCAGCGGCGACGGCGGCGACGAGCTGTTCGGCGGCTACAACCGGCACCTCTGGGGCCCGCGCGTCTGGGGCCTCGCCAGCCGCACGCCGGCGGCCGCCCGCGCCCTCGCCGCGCGCGGGCTGCGCCTGTTGAGCCCGGCCGCGTGGGACGAGGTGGCCAAGGCGTCGCGCCTGCCGCTGCGTACCCCCGGCGACAAGGCGCACAAGCTCGCGGGCCTGCTCGAGCTGGAGGGGCTCGACGCGCTCTACCTCGGCCTGACGTCGATCTGGCCCGAGCCGCACCGGCTGGTGCGGGGCTCGCGCCCCCTCGACTCCGAGAGCCCCCGGCTCGAGGGCGCGTCGGTCGCCGAGGAGATGATGCTCCGAGACCTCGTCGGCTACCTCCCGGACGACATCCTCACCAAGGTCGACCGCGCGAGCATGGCGGTCTCGCTGGAGGTCCGCGTGCCGCTGCTCGACCACCGGGTGGTGGAGCTCGCCTGGCGCCTCCCGTCGGAGCACAAGGCCCACCGCGGCGTCGGCAAGCGGGTGCTGCGCGACCTGCTCGCTCGACACGTCCCGCGCGCGCTCTTCGAGCGACCCAAGATGGGCTTCGGCGTGCCGATCGACGCGTGGCTCCGCGGCCCGCTGCGGGGGTGGGCCTGCGAGCTGCTCGACCCGACCGCGATCCGCGCGCAGGGCTACCTCGACCCGGCCCTCGTCGAGCGCGCCTGGCGGGATCACCTCGACGGCCGCGGGGCGGGTCAGCACCGGCTGTGGGCGGTGCTGATGTTCCAGAGCTGGCTCGCGGCGCGGCGGGTCGCGGCGTGAAGCGGCTGGTCCACGTGCTCACGGTGGCCGACTCGCTCCGCTTCCTGCGGGGCCAGCCCCGCTTCATGCGGGAGCGCGGCTACGAGACGCACGTCGTCTGCGGCGACGGGCCGCTCCTCTCACGCTTCGCGGACGCCGAGGGCGCGACCGCGCACCCTATCGCGATGGAGCGCCGCGTCACCCCCGCGGCCGACCTGCGGACGGTGGCGAAGCTGGCCCGCCTCCTGCGGCGGCTGCGTCCAGACGTCGTGCACGCGCAGACCCCCAAGGGCGGGCTCCTCGGGACGATGGCCGCGCGCGTCGCCCGGGCACCGCGGGTGCTCTACCACATGCGGGGCCTCCCTCATCAGGGCGCCGCGGGGTTGATGCGGCGGGTGCTCTGGACGACCGAGCGCACCGCCTGCGGGCTGGCCGACCACGTCATCTGCCAGAGCCACTCGCTGCGGCGCCGCGCGCTCGCCGAGCGCCTCGTCACCCCGGCGCGCTCCTCGGTGCTGGGCCCCGGGGGCAACGGGGTCGACGCAGGCCGCTTCGACCCCGCGCGGGTCTGCGACGCCAGCGCGCAGCTCCGCGAAGAGCTGCGGATCCCGCCGGGCGCCCCGGTCGTCGGGTTCGTCGGGCGACTGGTGGGCGACAAGGGCATCGTCGAGCTGACCGAGGCGTGGAGGGGCCTCCGGGATCGCTTCCCGAACGCGCACCTCGTCCTGGTCGGCCCCTTCGAGGCGCGGGACGCGGTGCCGGACGAGGTGCGGCGCGAGCTGGAGCGCGCCCCGCGGACCCACCTGACGGGCGAGCGCGACGACGTGGCACCCTGGTACGGCGTCATGGACATCCTGGCCCTGCCGACCTACCGCGAGGGGTTCCCGAACGTGCCGATCGAGGCAGCTGCGATGGGCGTGCCCGTCGTGGCCACGCGGGTCGACGGCTGCGTCGACGCGGTGGTGGACGGGCAGACGGGGACGCTCGTCCCAGCCCGCGACGCGGCGGCCCTCGAGGAGGCCCTCGCCCGCTACCTCGCCGATCCGGAGCTCCGGCGCGTCCACGGCGAGCGCGGCCGGGCGCGCGCGCTGACCGAGCTGAGGCCCGAGCGGATCTTCGAAGAGCTCGCCTCGCTCTACGACGGCGGCGCGCCGTCGCCGCACCGGCGGGGGGAGGCCTCGTGGGCCTGAGAGAGTCCAGCCCCGCGCTCTGGCACTTCCTGATGTGCACGGTGGTCATCGTGCTGTCGGCGGTGGCCCTCGGCCTCGCGAGTCGGCGCGTCAGCCGGGCCGAGCGGACGTGGATGTGGGCGGGCCTCGGGGCGCACACCGTCGCGTCGTTCGCGCTCCTCCTCGTGATCGTGGAGATCTACGGGGTCGGCGACGTCGTCACGTTCTTCCGGCAGGGCGAGCTGCTCGTCCGCTACGTGAACGCAGGCGGGGACGTGTGGGACCTCGTCCTGCTCGTGTTCCAGCGTCAAGTCCACTTCCCCTTCCTCGTGGTGGGCGTGGCCTCGCCGACCGGCACGATGAGCGGCATCGCCGCGTTCCTCCTGATCGCGGTCAACTCGATCTGGGCCGGCAACCTGCTCGTCGCGATGTTCGCCTTCTCGGGCGAGGTCGCGATGTACTTCGGCCTGCGGCCCTTCCTCGCGCCCCACGAGCGCGTGCGCGGGATCTTCGCCACCCTCTTAGTGCCCTCACTCGCGTTCTGGTGCGGCGGCCTCGTCAAGGAGGCGGTGGCGATGGGGGGCCTCGGCTGGCTGTGCCTGTGCCTGTCGCTCCTCGCGCGGCGCAAGCGCTGGGGCGTGCTGCTCGCTCCGATGGCGCTCGCCGCGGTCGCGCTCGCCAAGCCGTACTTCTTGCTCCCCGTCGTGCTCTCGGCCGCGGTCTGGCTCTACTGGGACCGGGGCCTGCGCAGCCGGGGCGCGGGGTTCCGCGTCACCCCCGGGCGGGTCGTCCTCGTGTCCGCCGTCGCGATCGTCGGCGTCGTCGCGTTCGGCAGCCTCTTCCCGCAGTACTCGTTCGAGAACCTCGGCGAGCAGGCCGCGATGCAGCAGTACTTCGGCGCCCGGGTCGAGGGCGGGTCCAACTACCAGATGGGCGCGGGCGGCGAGGAGCGCTCGCTGCTCGGCCAGCTCGCCTTCGCGCCGGTCGGCCTCATCTCGGCGTGGTTTCGCCCGTTCCCGTTCGAGATCTCGAACGCGGCGATGCTCGTCAGCTCGGCCGAGGCTACCTTCCTGCTCCTGCTCTTTGCCCGCCTCATCTGGGTGCGGGGCCCGCGCCGGCTGTGGGCGCAGCTCTCGGCCTCGCCGCTCCTCATGGCGTGCCTCACGTTCGCGGTCCTCTCGGGCGTCGGCATCGGGATCGCGAGCACGAACCTGGGCTCGCTCTCACGCTATCGGGCGCCCATGATGCCGTTCTACGTCCTGGTGCTCCTGCTCCTGCATCAGCGCGGGCGCGCGAGCGAGCGAAAGAGCGCCTCCCAGATGTCCACCACGCGCTCCAGGTCGTAGGTCTCGAGGATCCGTTGCCGACCGCGCTCTCCCATGCGCTCGCGCTCGACCGCGGAGCGCGCCATCAGCTCGAGCATCCCGTGGGCGAGCGCCTTGTCGTCACGCGGCGGCACGAGGTAGCCGCTGGCCCCGTGGTCGACCAGCTCGCGCACGCCGCCGACGTCGGTGGAGACGACGGGCGTGCCGTGGCTGAGCGCCTCCATGATCACGTTCGGCAGGCCCTCCGAGGAGGACGAGAGGACGAGCGCGTCGGCCGCCTCCATCAGCGCGGGCACGTCGCTCCGCTCGCCGAGATGGGCCGCGCGGCCTCCGCCCAGCGCGTCCCGCGCGAGGATCCTCGCGACGTCGTCGGGCGGGGTGCCGAGGCCGACCATCCGCAGCCGCGCGTCGGGCGCCTCCCCGACCACCCGCTCGAACGCGCCCAGGAGGTTCGGGTGATCCTTGGGCGCCTGGAAGTTGCCGACGTGGAGCCAGAGGAACTCGCCCTCGCCCACCCCGAGGGAGGCGCGCGTGCGCTCGCGCGCCGCAGGGTCGTCGCCGCGCGCGGGGACCTCCAGGCCGTTGGGGATGCACTGCGCGGTCTCGGCCGCGAAGTGCCCGCCGTCGACGAGCTGCCGCGTGACGGTGTGGTTGTTCGCGACGACCCGGCGGATCAGGCCGGCCCGCGCGAGCCCCGAGCAAAGGAGCAGCCGGCTCCGGCCGCCGAAGGACGGGTCGCGGATCGAGGAGACGACCGGGCGCCGCCCCGCGACGGCCGCGCCGAGCAGCGTCGCGTGGAAGAGGAAGCTGCAGATCACGTCCGGCGCGAAGCGCGCCACCGCCCGGCGGGCCTCGACGAGCGCGCGCGCGGTCGGGCGACCGCGGCGAAGATCCAGCGTCTCGACCTCGACGCCCTCGGCCCGCAGCTCGGGCACGTAGCCCACCGGCGTCATCAGGCTCAGGACCGCGACGTGGTGGCCCCGCCGGCTCAGGACCTCGGCGACGCGCTTGAGCTGGGTCTCCGCGCCGCCCCGCCCCAGCTCGGTCACGAAGAACTGGATCCTCATCGGCCCTGCCCTCATCCCCATCGCCCTCGCTCCTGTCGCCCGCGTTCGACTCTCTCCATCGCCTCTCGCCTGGGTGTCGCGGCGGCCCCTCGCGTTCAGGGCGCGGGCTCCGCGCCAGCCCATACCACGGCCGAGCGCGCATGGCCGAGGAACCTCGCCCCGTGAAGCTCCCCTTCAAGGCGGGCCAGCTCCTCAAGAGCATGGCGACGCTGATGACCGGCACCCTCATCGCGCAGGTCATCTCCGTCGGCGTCACCCCGATCCTGAGCCGCATCTACGCGCCCGACGACTTCGGGGTGCTCGGGCTCGTGAACGGCGCCGCCACCGTCGTCGTCGCCTTCGCCGCGTTCCGCTACGACATGGCGGTCGTGCTGCCCAAGCGCGAGGGCGAGGCGGCCAACCTCGTGCTCCTCGCCCTCGGCGCGGTGGGCGTGACCACGGTCCTGTCCGTGCTCGCGGTGGCGCTCTTCCAGCAGGCGATCGCCGCGCTGATGGGGAGCCCCCAGTTCGGGATGTGGCTCTGGGTCGCCCCCGCGATCGTGCTCGTCACGGGCATCTACGGCGTGCTGACGAACTGGACGACCCGGGCGAAGAAGTTCCGGCGCCTCTCGATCTCGGCCGTCCTCGCCTCCGGCTCGTCCGCGAGCGCGAAGCTCTCCGCGGGCGCCGCCGGCCTCGGCGTGGTCGGGCTCGTGGTCGGCCAGCTCCTCGGGCAGCTCGTCGCGGTGGTGGTGCTCGCCGGCCAGGTGTGGCGCGACGACCATCGCGTGCTGAGGCGCACGGCGTCGTGGTCCGCGATGCGCCGGCTCGCGCGTGAGTACGTCGAGTTCCCGATGTTCCACGCGCCGATGTCGCTCGCGTTCACGCTCTCCTACAACATGCCGCTCTACCTCGTCGGCGCCTACTTCACCGATCAGGAGGTCGGCTACTGGAGCCTGACGGTCCTCGTCCTGAGCACGCCGGTCTACCTGGTCGGCAACGCCGTGCGTCAAGTCCTCTTCCAGCGCATGAGCGCGCTGCTGAACGAGGGCGGCGCGGTCTCGGCCCTGCTCGCGAAGACGACGATCGGGCTCGGCCTGGCCACGATCCCGCCGGCGATCCTGGGCTGGTTCATCGCGCCGTGGCTGTTCGGGTTCCTGCTCGGAGAGGAGTGGATCCCAGCCGGCGAGTTCGCGCGGTTCCTCATCCCGTGGCAGGCCTCCGTGCTCGTGTCGATGCCGTCGTCCGCGGCCTTCCCGGTGCTGCGACTCCAGCGCGTCACGCTCGTCTGGCAGCTCGTCGCGATCGGGCTGGGCGCCCTCGCCCTCGTGTGGGGCGGGCAGACCCAGGTCGCCCTCAACGCGGCCAAGGCCTACGGGGTCACGATGATGAGCCTGAACCTGCTCCTCATCGCCACGGTGTGGTGGTTCGCGCGGCGCCGCGAGCACGCGGGCGGCGACGGGCCGGGGCCGTCAGGGCCGAGTGACGGGTCAGGGCCGAGTGACGGGTCAGGGCCGAGTGACGCGTCAGGGCCGAGTGACGCGTCAGGGCATCGTGCGGACGACGCGAAGCCCGACCCCGGTGCGGCGTAGCCCCCCGTTCAGCGGGACGCGGTCTGCGCCGCGGAGACGCGTGAGGTTCTGGCAGAACGATCCGCCGCGCACGAGGTTCTCGAGGCCGGCGTGCGGCGGCCCGGCCGGGTCGGTGGCCATCCCGGCGTAGGGTGCGTAGGCGTCCCACACCCACTCGGCGGCGTTGCCGCTCATGTCGTAGATGCCCCAGGCGTTGGCCGCGCGCGAGCCGACGGGCACCGGCCCGCAGTTGTCCGTGCCGCCGAACGGCGTGCAGTCCATCGCGGGGTAGGAGACCTGGCAGTTGCCGCAGTACTGCGCGATCGCGTCGAGGAGCGGCTGGTCGCAGGCCAGGCCGTTCGTCGGCTCGCCGTTGTGGAGCGCGCTCGAGGCGCCCGCGCGGTAGGCGTACTCCCACTCCGCCTCGGTGGGCAGCCGGTAGCCCTGACACGCCGGGTCGAAGGTGAGCGAGATGGGGCACGTGAAGTTGATGCCGACGTCCCCGGTGCAGGCCGAGAGGTCGTAGCACTCCGGCAGCCCCTGACTCCGCGAGAGCGCGTTCGCGTAGGCGAGCGCCTCGACCCAGGTGACGCTGTCCACGGGGCAGTCGTCGCCGCACTCACGGAACTGGGTGGGCAGCGATCCGAGGAGGCCGAGCCACTGCCGCTGGGTGACCTCGGTCTTGGCGACCATCAGCCCACGGGTGAACGTGACGGCGTGCTGGTCCTCGTCCGCCTCGTGATAGACCTCGGCCGGCGGCGAGCCCATCGTGAACGAGCCCGGAGGCGCGTACGCGAAGCCGGGGACCACGCAGCGCCCGTTGGAGCAGTCGCCCTCCGGGCAGTCGCCGTCGTTGGAGCACGTCGCGCCGATCCGGCAGCTCCGCGTGTCCCCGTCGCAGCTGGTCTCGATCATCGACGTGCAGGCGTACCGATCGGCCGCGCAGGTCCCGCAGGGCAGGCCCGCGGCCGGGACGATCGGCGTGCAGCCGCCGCACCCGTTGTCGCACATCGTGCCGGTGGTGCCGTCGGGCTCGAGGCTGCGCACGAGGCGGAACCCCATCCCCGGGTCGCGCGCGAACCGGCCGATCCCCTGGCGGCTCGCCGCGCGCACCCGCGTGGCCTGTGAGCAGAACATGCCCCCGCGGACCGAGACGAGGCCGCCGACGTGGTCGGGCCCGGACGGATCCTGCGCGGTCACCGGGTAGTCGGCGAGCTCGTCCCACACGAGCTCGGAGACGTTGCCCGCCATGTCGTAGAGGCCCCACGCGTTGGGCTCGAAGCTCATCACGGGGAGCGGGCCGCAGTCGGGGGGGCCGCTGAACCGCGAGCAGTCGAACGTGCCCTCGTAGGTCACCGAGCAGTTGCCGCAGTACTGCGTGCGCCCGTCCAGGTCCGGCTGGGCGCAGCCCGGGGCCGGGACGATGCCGCCGTGGGGGAACGCCGTGCTGCCGCCCGCGCGGTAGGCGTGCTCCCACTCGGACTCGGTCGGGAGGCGGTAGCCGTCGCAGTCGAACGAGAAGGTGAGGAACGGGCAGATGAAGTCGACGCCCGGGGTCCCCGTGCACTCGGAGAGGTCGTAGCACTGCTCGAGGCCCTGGCTCGCCGAGAGCTGGTTGGCGTAGTGGAGCGCGTCGACCCACGCGACCTGGTCGACGGGGCAGTCCTCGCCGCACGACTGGAAGAAGCCAGGGTTGTTGCCCTCGAGCCGGCGCCACTCGAGCTGGGTCACCTCGTGGCGCATCGCCATGAAGGGGCGCGTGATGAGCACGTCGTGGAGCCGCTCGTCCTCGCGGTGGCCGTGCTCCGACGGCGGCGAGCCCATCGGGAAGGCCCCCGCCGGGACGTAGACCCAGTCGTCGGGGACGCAGTGCCCCTGCGAGCAGTACCCGACCGCGCAGGGCTCCGAGTCGCTGCACTGGGCCCCGTAGTCGCAGCTCGCCGTCCCGCCCTCGCAGAGGCTCGCCTCGACCCCGTCGCAGACGTACTCGCCGTCCGCGCACTCGCCGCACGCGGTGCCGGGCCCCGGCACGATCGGGCGGCAGCCGCCGCAGCCGTTGGCGCAGAGCTCCTCGCCGACCGTCTCGCCCTCGCGCGCCGCGCGGTAGGTCCGCACCAGGCGGAACCCGTACAGCGGCTCCCGCTGGAAGATGCTCGTGAACTTGCGGTCGGCCGCGCGGAGGCGCGCCATGTGCCCGCAGATGTTCGAGCCGCGCA
>JAUHXR010000131.1 GCA_030426845.1 Polyangia bacterium
GGGAATCCCGGAGGATTCTCGAGGAGCGATGCGCCGCCCAGGCGCGGGCTCCCGGCCGTGAGGCGCGCGGAGAGGCCCTTCAAGGGCTATTAGGTGCCGAACGGTGATAGCTTCGCCCGCCAAGGAGGCTCGATGGGCTGGGACTACGTCGCTGACATCCTCCCGCGCTACGACGCCGGCGCCCTCGTGATCGGGAGCCGCGAGACCGTCGCGGGATGGCCGGGCAACGAGGCGGTCGGGTTCGAGGACGAGGACATCGAGCTCGACACCGGCACCGTGTTCGTCTTCGACCTCAACCTGCTCCAGCCCGCGGTGTTCGTGGACGGCGAGGTCATCAAGCTCATCGCGAGCTTCACGGGTGTCGGCAGCCGCGGCGTGGACCCGGCGGCGATGGCGGAGGCCCTCGCGCAGCCGGTCGACGAGGAGGACGAGCTCGGGACCTTCGAGGTCACCGACGGGCAGCTCGTGTTGATGAACGCGGATCAGGCGCTCGCGGGCGACGATCCCGAGAAGCTCGAGCTACCACCCCCGGCCACCGCTCCGTCGGCGCCCCACCGCTCGATCGTGACCGTGCCCTGCACCAACGGGACGTGGCGCATCAGCGAGCCGGTGACCATCCCGGCGCGCTTCGGCACCTTCGACACCGCGATCGCGCTGATCATCCGCCGCGTGGAGTGACTCAGTCGACCAGCGCGAGCGGCACGCGCACGTCCGCGGACCGGTAGCCGCCCGCGCCGACCTCGCCGCGGCGCTCGATCAGCGCGTAGTCCGCGTGCTCCGACACCTGCCCGTGCAGCGGCCACAGGGCCTGGCGGTCGATCGCGAGGTCGGCGAGGGCGACGCGCGCGTAGCCGTGGGCCTCGGGATCGCGCATGAGCCGCATCACGCGACCGCGGCGATGCTCGGCGTGAAGATAGAGCAGGGCGCCCGCCGTGAGCACGGCCAGGGGGATGGCCATCGGGACGACGTCGCCGATCGCGAAGCCTCGGAGGAAGACCGCGATCCCCGCGCTCGAGGTCACCGTCACCGCCACCGTCGCCTGCGCCTCGACCTGCTGCGCGAAGCTTGGGCGCTGCCGGAGCCGGCGGAGCTGTTCGACCGCCCCGCTCAAGGCGACGCCGTAGAGCACGCCGAACGGCGTCGCGAGGAAGAGGCCGACCACGGCCCCGACGACCAATCCAGAGACAACTCCACCGACATCTCCGCCGCACGCGCTTGCGAGCGCCAGGCACGCCGGCGCGTTGAGCCAACCAAAGAGCGCGCAGACCTTGATCGTCCGGCGTCGGGACCTGGGCGAGCCGCCCGAGAGCGCGACCGCGAGCGCGGCGGCCAGGAGGACGAAGGTGGTCGCCATCAGCACGCGCAGGATGGGCGCCAGCGGCGGCTGCGGGTGGACCGCGGGGACCTCGTGATCGGGGAAATGCCACTCCCCGCTCGCTCGGAGCAGGGGCGCCACCGCGACGGTCGCGAGCGCGGCTCCGGCCAGCGCGAGCGCCACCACGCTCATCGCGAGGGTCACCCGGGTCGACGGCCGGCGGAGCATCCGCATCAGCCTACCGACGGGGCGCGGCCCGCGCTCATTCCCTGGCTCAGCGCGCGGCGCGCGGCAGCGGCATCCGGCGCGCGGCCATCACCGCCCGGGCCCGGTCCGGGTAGTCCGTGATGATCCCGTCCACCCCGAGGTCGATCACCGCCTCGAGATCGCTCGGCTCGTTGACCGTCCAAGGGATCACCCGCAGGCCGGCCGCGTGGGCCTCCGCGACCCGCGCGCGGTCGAGGTCGCCGAACGCGGGGCTCCAGACGTCACAGAGGTCCGCCACCATCCGCGGCACCGAGCCGCCGAAGTCCTCGACCCGCCGGCCCGCGTTCCACGCCGGCGCGATGGTGTCCTCCTCGTCCGACTCCGAGGTGAGGCACGCGATCGTGAGCTCCGGCGCGAGCGCGCGCGCGTGGACCAGCGTCCGGAAGTCGAACGACTGCACCGTCGCGCGGCCGAGCGCGTTCGCCTCGCGCAGCACCTCGACCACGCGCCGGGCGAAGGTCTCCGGGTCCACCGTGTCGCTCGGGTGATCCGGCGTCAACTTCGTCTCCACGTTGAACCGGATCGCGTCGGAGCGGCCGAACGCGTCCGCGAGCACCGCCGCGAGGGTCGGCACGGTGAGCCCGTCCTCCGCCGCCTGCTCCGGGAAGCGCGCCGCGTAGTCGCTCCCCGGCCGGAGCTGCCCGACGTCGTAGGTCGCGAGCTCGGCCAGGGTGAGCGAGCGGATCGGGATGGGGGCCTCGATGTAGGCCCCGTCGCGGCGCGCGAGGTCGACGTTGAGGGCCTCGTCGTGGTGCACGACCACCACGCCGTCCGCGGTGATGCCGACGTCGAGCTCGAGCACGTCGACCCCGATCGCCATCGCCCCGCGGAAGCTGCGCAGCGTGTTCTCGGGGAAGAGCCCGCGGGCCCCGCGGTGCCCGTGCAGCTCGATCGCGGCGGCGGCCGGCTCCGGCATCGGCCTCGAGGGTGCCCCACACGCGGCGAGCAGCGCCAGCGTCCCGAGCCCCAGGATGCCGGTCGCGAGGCGTCTCATCGGCCCTTGCATCGGTGGAGCATAGCGGCGTGCTACACCCTCGAGGTGGCGAAGGTCATCGTCGGGGTCGGGGGCGGCATCGCCGCGTACAAGGCCGCGCTCCTCGTGCGCGAGCTCGGCCGCCGCGGCCACACGGTCAAGGTGGTGATGACCCGCGCCGCGCAGCGCTTCGTCGGGCCGGTCACGTTCACCGGGCTGACCGGCGAGGCGCCGGTCGTCGACCTCTGGGACCCGAGCTACGCGGGCGAGGTCCACGTGGAGCTCGCGGCCTGGGCGGACGGCCTCGTGGTCGCGCCCGCGACCGCCAACCTGATGGCCCGCGCGGCCCACGGGATCGCGGACGACGCGCTCACGGCCACGCTCCTCTGCTTTGACGGGCCGCGCGTCTTCGCGCCCGCGATGCACCACCGGATGTGGGACCACCCCGCGACCGCGCGCAACGTCGCCACCCTCGCGGCCGACGGCGTCCGGCTCGCGGGCCCGGTGAGCGGCCCCCTCGCGTCGGGGGAGAGCGGCATGGGTCGCATGGCCGAGCCGGAGACGATCGCCGAGGCGCTCGAGGCCGCGCTCTCCGACGGCCGGCCGGCGGACGACCTCGCGGGTCGCCACGTCCTCGTGAGCGCGGGCGGCACCCGCGAGGCGCTCGACCCGGTGCGCTTCCTCGGCAACCGCTCGACCGGCCGGATGGGCTACGCGCTGGCCGAGCGCGCGGCCGCCCGCGGCGCCCGGGTCACCCTGGTGAGCGCGCCGACCGCGCTCGCGATCCCGCCCGGGGTCGATCGCGTCGACGTCACGAGCGCGCTCGAGATGAAGGCCGCGATCGACGCGGCGCGAGACGGCGCCGACGCGATCGTGATGGCGGCCGCGGTCGCCGACTACCGCCCGAGCGAGCGCGCCGACGACAAGCTCAAGAAGACCGGCGGCCCGCTCACCGTCACCATGGTCCGCAACCCCGACATCCTCGCCGAGCTCGGCGCGTGGCGCGCGGACTCGCCGCGCTCAGGTGCGGGCCCGGTGCTCGTCGGCTTCGCGGTCGAGACGCGCGACCTCGTGGCGGCGGCCCGGGGAAAGCTGGAGCGCAAGCGCGTCGACCTCGTCGTGGCCAACGAGGCCGACGCCGCGTTCGGCCGCGCGACCAACCGCGTGACCCTGGTCGACGCGACCGGGGAAGAGGCCCTGCCCGAGCTCGACAAGGCGCGCGTCGCCGACCGCATCCTCGACCGCGTCGTCGCGCTCCTCCGACGCTGAAGGGTCGAAACCCGAACGCAGGTCGGCGGGATCCGTCAAGTGTCCGAGATCATGCGGTTATCGTCGTGCGCAGACCCGACTTCCCGGCGGGCGCTCGGCGCTTCACCATCTCCCCATGACGACCTTCCCGACGCAGCAGCAAGCCTTCGCTCCTCACGCCCCCGCTCCTCGCGTCGGCGTGCCCACCCACGGTCTCCGAGGCGACGCCGTCGCCCGCGCGGTCGTCATCGCGCTGGCGGTCCTGCTCGGCGCGTTCGGCAACCTCGCCGCGACGGTCCTGTGGCGTGCAATCCCGCTCGCGCTCCTCGGCCTCGCTTACGCCGGCCTGGTCCTCTACCGGGAGGCGCGGCCTCTCCCGCCGCACGTCCTCCGGATCGGCGGCTACGGGGTTCGCCTTGGAAAGACGAGCACCGGCGGGCGTGGCAACCGGCTCGTCCTCGAGGCGGTGGGCCTCTTCCTCGGCGGCTTCGCGCTCTGGGCGCTGACCGCGCTCCTCTCACGCGACGTCTCCGGCCATGCGCCGGGCATCGGCGAGGCCGTCTTCGCGATCGGCTTCCTCGCCGTGTTCATCGTGCCCGGCCTGATCTTGCGCCCCATCGCGGAGGTCGATCTGCGGACCGGCCGAGTGCGCCGCTTCCTCATCAACGGCTCCATCCCGCTCGCGCTCAGCGCGCCCGCGCGGTTCAGCGTCCAGCGCGAGCGGCATGCCACCCGCTATGGTGGCTTCACGCCGCACCTGCTCACGGCGGTGCTCTACGACGGTCGCGCGGCCGTCGCGCGCTTCAGCCTCGACTCCTTGCCCAGCGAGACCTCGAACGACCAGGTCACCGCCTACGTCGAGGAGTGGCAGCGCGTGCTCAACCCTCCCGCTGCGCAGATGCAGACGCAAGGCTGAGGCGCGGGCTCGGCGTCAGGTCCCCGCGTAGCTCACGCGGTAGACCACGCCGCCCGCCTCATCGGTGAACAGCAGGCTGCCATCGGCCAGGAAGGTGAGCCCGACCGGGCGCCCCCAGGTGTCGGGCCCCGCCGGGTCGACGAGGAAGCCGCGCACGAAGTCCTCGTAGTGGCCGAGCGGGTCGCCCGCCTCGTCGAAGGGGACGAACACGATCTTGTAGCCCGTGCCGGAGCTCCGGTTCCACGAGCCGCGGAACGCGACGAAGGCGCCGCGGCGGTAGCGGTCCGGGAACGCGTCGCCCGTCGGGAAGGCGACCCCGAGCGGGGCGGAGTGGGCCTCGAAGAGCACGTCCGGGGTGCGGGTCCGCGCGACGAGCTCGGGCCGCTCGCTCCGGCCGTCGCGCCGCACCCGCCGGGGATCGAGGTTTGCGGGCGACAGGTAGGCGTAGGGCCAGCCGTAGAACGCGCCGTCGTCCACCCGGGTGAAGTAGTCGGGCACCAGCCCGTCGCCGAGCCGGTCCCGCTCGTTGACCGTGGTGTAGAGCGCGCCGGTCGCCGGGTGGATCGCGAGCCCGACGGGGTTGCGCAGGCCCGAGGCGAAGACGCGCCGCTCGCTCCCGTCGAGACGCATCACGAGGATCGACGCGCGCGGCGGCCGCTCGGGGTCCACGTTCGTTGCGCTGCCCACGCTGACGAAGAGCCGCTCGCCGTCGGGCGCGAGGAGCACGTTGCGGGTCCAGTGCTGGTTGTAGCCGCCGCCGGGCAGGCGCGTGACGCGGGCGCCTCGACCCTCGAGCCGCGCCTGGCCAGGGGCCCACGGGTAGCGGCGCACCTCGGCCTGGTTGCCGAGGTAGAGGTGGCCGCCCGCGAAGGCCATCCCGAACGGGATGTCGAGGCCGTTCCGGTGGTCGGCGAAGACGTTGATCTCCTCGGCCACTCCGTCGCCGTCCGCGTCGACGAGCCGGCGGACGACGTCCTCGCGCGACTGGGCGAGGAGCACCGAGCCGTCCGGCGCCTGGCGCAGCCAGCGCGCGTTGGTCAGCCCGGACGCGAAGCGCTGCACCACGAAGCCCGCCGGGACCTCGAGCGCGGCGTCGGCGGGCGGCTCGACCATCACCGGCCGCCGGCGCGCGGACTCGGTGTCGAACGGCGGAGGCAGTGTGTCGAGGCGGACCTCGATCGGCGTCGACGTGAGCGCCCGCGTCCGCACCTGCGCGGGCACCGACGGCGCGGCCGCGCGGGGAGGCTCGATCGCGGTCGGCTCCGCCGCGGCGGGGTTCGACGGCTCCTCGGTCGACGGGACGCGGGCGCGCGTCGACGCGGGCTGCGGCCCGCCCCCGCAGCTTGCGAGGGCGACCACGAGCCCGACCGTGAGGCTGACCCTGAGGCCGAACCTGAGGCCCAGGGCCCCGTTCAGTCGAGCAGCAGGCCCGGCGCCGGGAAGCTCGCGCACAGGTCCTTCACCTCGCCCGCGATCCGGGCGTGCAGCGCCTCGTCCTCGACGCCCTCGATCACGTCCGCGATCCAGCCCGCGACGCGGCGCATCTCGTCCTCCTTCATGCCGCGGCTCGTGAGCGCCGGGGTGCCGAGGCGGATCCCGCTCGGGTCGAACGGCTTGCGCTTGTCGAAGGGCACGCTGTTGTAGTTGACCACGATGCCCGCGCGCTCGAGCGCCACCGCGGCCGGCTTGCCCGGCACGTCCTTGGGCGTGAGGTCGGCGAGGATGAGGTGCGTGTCGGTGCCGCCGGCCACGAGCGCGATGCCCCGCGACGCGAGCCCCTCGGCGAGCGCCCGCGCGTTGTCCACCACCTGCTTCGCGTAGGCGCGGAACGCGTCGGTGCTCGCCTCGTGCGCCGCGACCGCGAGGGCCGCGATCTGGCTGTTGTGCGGACCGCCCTGGAGGCCGGGGAACACCGCCCGATCGATCTTCTTCGCGTGGGCCGCGTCGCAGAGGATCATCCCGCCGCGGGGGCCCCGCAGCGTCTTGTGCGTCGTCGAGGAGACGACCTCCGCCTTGCCGACCGGGCTCGGGTGCGCGCCGGCCGCGACGAGGCCCGAGATGTGCGCGATGTCCGCCACGAGGACCGCCCCGACCTCGCGCGCGATCTCCGCGAAGGCGTCGTAGTCGATCACCCGGCTGTAGGCGGTCGTCCCGCACCAGATGAGCTTGGGCCGGTGCTCGCGCGCGAGCCTGGCGACCTCGTCCATGTCGATGCGGTGATCCGACTCGCGGACGCCGTACTGGATCGCCTCGAAGTACTTGCCCGTGATCGAGACGCCGTGGCCGTGGGTGAGGTGCCCGCCGGCCGCGAGGCCGAGGCCCATCGTCTTGTCGCCCGGCTTCATGAACGCGAGGTAGACCGCGAGGTTCGCGGGCGAGCCGGAGTAGGGCTGCACGTTCGCGTGGTCGGCCCCGAAGAGGCGCTCGATGCGGGTCCTGGCGAGCGTCTCGACCGCGTCGATGACCGCCTGGCCCTGGTAGTAGCGCTTCTCCGCGTAGCCCTCCGAGTACTTGTTGTTGAGGCAGGAGCCGCTCGCCTCCTGGACCGCGCGAGAGGCGTAGTTCTCGCTCGCGATGAGGCGCAGCGCGTCGCTCTGGCGGTGGCGCTCCTGCTCGATGAGGGCGTGGATCTCGGGGTCGACCTGGGCGAGGGTGGGCTCGGACATGGCGGGGTCGTACCGCGGAACGCGGGCGGGATCGAGGCGTCGCGCGCGACCGCCCCGTGTGGAACGGCGACGCCGGCTGGGGTAGGGCAGGGGGGTCATGACGATCCGCCCCGACCGCGAGACCTTCCGCCGCCTCGCCGAGGGCGCGTCGGTCGTGCCGGTGACCCGCGAGATCCTCGCCGACGCGCTGACCCCGGTGCTCGCGTGGTCCACGCTCGGCGGCGGCCCGGGCAGCTACCTCCTCGAGAGCGTCGAGCGCGGCGAGAAGTGGGGCCGCTACAGCTTCGTCGGCTGGCGCCCGGCCCTCGTGGTGCGCGGTCGCCGGGGCCGGCTCGAGATCGACGCGGCCGGCCGGACCGAGGCGCGCGAGGTCGACGACCCGTGGCCGGCGCTCCGTGCCCTCCTCGCCGAGTGGCGTCCGCCCGCCGAGGGCCTCGCGCACCTCCCGCGCTTCTGGGGCGGGGCGGTCGGCTACGTCGCCTACGACGCGGTCCGCACGTTCGAGCCCTCGGTCGGCGATCGCCTCCAGGACCCGCACGCCTGGGACTTCAGCTTCGCGATCGGCGGCACCATGCTGATCTTCGACGACCTCCGCCAGCGCGTCTTCGCGGTGAGCGCGCGCCGGGTGGACGGCGATCCCGACGCCGCCTACGCGGCCGCGGTGCGCGAGCTCGGCGAGGTCGCCGACGAGCTGAGCCGCCCGCGCGTCCCGCGCCTCCTCGAGCCACCCGCGCCCGTCGATCGGAGCGCCCCGCCCGGCCCGCTCCCGCCGTCGAGCTTCGACGAGGTCGGCTACCACGCCGCGGTCGAGCGGGCGAAGGAGCACATCCGCGCGGGCGACATCTTCCAGGTCGTCCCGAGCCAGCGGTTCCGCGTCGACGCGGCCGGGGTCGAGCTCTTCGACGTCTACCGCATGCTCCGGGCGATCAACCCCTCTCCCTACATGTACCTCCTGCGCTTTGGCGAGGTCGGCATCGCCGGGGCGAGCCCCGAGACGCTGGTGCGCGTCGAGGACGGTCGGGCCGAGGTGCGCCCGATCGCCGGCACCCGCCCGCGCGGCGCCACCCCCGAGGCCGACGCCGCGATCGCCGAGGAGCTCCTCGCGGACCCGAAGGAGCGGGCCGAGCACGTCATGCTCGTCGATCTGGGCCGCAACGACCTCGGCCGCGTCTGCGCGCCCGGCACCGTCCGCCTGACCGAGCGGATGATCATCGAGCGCTACAGCCACGTGATGCACGTCGTCAGCAACGTCTCGGGTGAGCTCGCGCCGGGCCGCGACGCCCTCGACGTCCTGCGCGCGACCTTCCCCGCGGGCACCCTGACCGGCGCCCCGAAGGTCCGCGCGATGCAGATCATCGAGGACCTCGAGCCGGCCGCGCGCGGCGTCTACGGCGGCGCGGTCGGCTACATCAGCTTCGACGGCAACCTCGACGTCGCGATCGCGATCCGCACCGTCGTCGAGCAGGCGGGCGAGATCCGCGTCCAGGCCGGCGGCGGCGTCGTCGAGGCCTCCGACCCCGCGGCCGAGTACCAGGAGACGGTGAACAAGGCCCGCGCCGCCCTCGCCGCCGTCGAAGCCGCCCGCCGCGGCTGAGCCGAGCGCGACGCGAGCTCGGCCGACCGAAATCGGCAGAAGCGACCAGTGGGTCCAGCGATGTAAGCCCGGTGAAATGTCCCCGGCTGCGCGCTAGGCTGCTCCGCGTGACGCGCCGCTGGATCACGCTCGCTTCCCTCGCTTCGCTCCTGCTGGTCGCTTGCGACGGCGACCCTTCGCCGCTCGACGCGGGCGTGGACGCGGGCGCGCCCGACGCCGGTCCCCCGCCGGACGCGGGCTTCGACCCGACGGAGATCTGCGACACCCTCGGGCTCCCCTCCACCCCGTTCGACGCCGCGGCCACCGGCGCCGCCTGGGAGGAGGTCGCGGGCGACTTTACCGTCCAGACCCTGGACGGCCCGTGGACCCTCTCGGAGCACTGGAGCGGCTGCGAGTCCTACGTCTTCATCAACTGGAGCGCGAGCGACTACGGCCGCGGCCTCTGGGCGTCGTCTCCCGACGAGCTGTTCACCGTCGGGCCCCGCAACGTCCACTACTTCTTCGGCGCCTACGACACCGAGGAGTCGATCACCCAGATGCGCGCCGAGGAGATGCGCGCGGTCATTCAGGACGGCTTCGACTTCCAGGGCCTCAGCGCCGAGGACCGCGCCTACTGGGAGGATCACATCCACTACATCGGCGCGCCGATCCAGCAGGCCGAGGGCAGCGTCGGCGAGCTCGTGCGCGGCTCCCCGATCATCCTGGCCGCCTTCGCGATCACGCGTCAGCAGCGCTTCGACCCCGTCGGCTCGCTCATGACGATCGGCGGCGGCGGCTTCACCCCGCTCGTCTCGATGGCCCGCTTCGCGGCGCCCTACTACGACTACATGCAGGCCCTCGACGCGCGGATCGCGGCCGACACCGACGCGACCGTCGTCCCGATCGCGGACGCCGAGGTCACCACCGAGCGCGTCTTCGACCGCACCGTCACGCTGCCCGCCGCGAGCGCGATGGCGGCGTTCGACAGCCTCGAGGTCGACGTCCAGGTCACCTGCCTGCTCACCCCCGACGCGTGCAGCGAGTGGGACCGCAACGCCTACGTCTACGTCTGCACCGACGAGACCTGCGCCGAGCAGCGCGAGCTCGTCCACTGGATCACCCCGTACTCGCGCCCTGGCCGCCGCCGCTGGCTCATCGACGCGACCCCGCTGCTGGGCCTCCTCCGCGACGGCGGCGCGCGCACCTTCCGCCTCGTGTTCGGCCCGACCTGGGAGGAGCCCACCGAGCGCACCGTCAGCGTCTCGCTCCGGCTGGCGAGCCGCGGCGCGGCCGACCGCGCGATCGGGGCCGAGCTCGCGTTCACGG
Organism: Polyangia bacterium; assembly: GCA_030426845.1. Classification (GTDB taxonomy): domain Bacteria; phylum Myxococcota_A; class Polyangia; order Polyangiales; family Sandaracinaceae; genus JAUHXR01. The sequence continues at coordinate 10,285 of JAUHXR010000131.1, forward strand.
GCGGCGAGTTCAACGACACCTACAACGCGGGCCAGGCGCCGTTCCAGTTCACCCCGCCCGCGGGCACGACCCGCGTCGAGCTCGTGACGATCCTCAGCGGTCACGGCCAGACGATGGGCGACAATTGCGCAGAGTGGTGCAACCACGTGCACACCTTCACGGTCAACGGGGCGGGCGATCACGTCGTGGAGTTCGCCGGCCAGGCGGGGACCCGCAATGGCTGCGCCGACCTCGCCTCCGACGGCGTCCCCCCTGGACAGTGGGGCAACTGGTCGCCGCTCCGCGCCGGCTGGTGCCCGGGCCTCCCCGTCCCGGCCGAGCGCATGGACATCACCGCGGACGTCGATCTGTCGGCACAGAACGAGCTTACGTACCGCGGTTCCTTCATGGGCGCCGAGCCCCGAGGCGGCAACATCAGCCTCAGCGCCTACGTCGTCTACTACCAGTGAGCCCTCCACCCCTTCCTTCCGGAGCAACGAACATCATGCGTCTGACCACCTTCGCGAGCCTCACGGGTCTCCTCGGGGCCTTCACCCTGGTCGGCTGCGGCGGCGGCGCCATCACGCCGGGCGAGGACGACCAGCTCGCCATCCAGACCGCCTTCGTCGACTCGGTCGACGGCGAGGTGATCGAGCTCGGCGCGGGCACCTTCACCCTGACCGACCCGCTCGAGATCTCGAACCGCACAGGCATCACGCTGCGCGGCGCGGGGATGAACGAGACGATCCTCGACTTCTCCGGCCAGGAGACGGGCGGCGCGGGCCTCGACATGATGAACATGACGAACGTCATCGTGGAGGACATGACCATCCTCGACGCGGCGGGGAACGGCCTGCGCATCAGCGGCAGCGACGGCGTGGTGATCCGCCGCGTGCGCGCCGGCTGGACGAACGAGGACGACGTCTCCAACGGCAAGTACGCCATCTACCCCGTCAGCTCGCAGAACGTCCTCATCGAGGACTGCGTGGCGGAGAACGCCTCGGACGCCGGCCTCTACGTCGGCCAGGTCCAGACCTGCATCGTCCGCAACAGCGTCGCGCGGGGCAACGTCGCGGGCATCGAGATCGAGAACTCGACCGGCTGCGAGGTCTACGGCAACACCGCCGAGTCGAACACCGGCGGCATCCTCGTCTTCGAGCTGCCCGGCCTGCCGCGCATGGGCGGCGGCACGCTCGTGCGCGACAACATGGTCATCAACAACAACCGCGTGAACTTCGGCGACCCGACCACCACCGTCGGCCTCGTCCCCGCGGGCAGCGGCCTGTTCCTGCTCGCGGCCAACGACGTCGAGGTCCGCAACAACACCTTCACCGGCAACGAGGGCGTCGCGGTCACCTCGATCAGCTACCAGATCATCGGCGCGCTCACCGGCGAGGGCGCGCCGAGCGACCCCAACTTCGACCCTTACTCCGAGGGCATCTACGTCCATGACAACACCTTCATGAACAACGGGGACAGCCCCGGCGGCATGACCCCGGACGGCATGAACGACGCCCTCGCGACCCTCCTCGGCCTCATGGCCGCGCAGGGCACGATGCTCAGCACTATCGAGGAGATCAGCTGGGACGGGTTCCTCCGCGAGGGAGACACCGCCGAGGACGCCCTCTGCGTCCAGAACAACACCGGCGCGGAGTTCCGCCTCCTCGACGTGCCGGGCCTCCTCGGCAGCGGGTTCGACTCGAACACCGACGCGGGCCCTCACGACTGCGTGGGCATGACCCAGCCGGCGATCGACGAGAGCTTCGCCAACTTCGCCACCCCGGCGGACTGAGGTCGACGTGACGCGCCTCTCGACCGCGGCCTGGCTCGCCCCGCTGGCCCTGACGCTCTCCCTCGTGGGCTGCGCCGAGGACAACCTCGGCCAGTGGGGCCTCTTCGCCGACCCGGCGAGCCAGACCCCCAACGAGGGCGTCGTCCCCTACGAGCTGATCAGCCCGCTCTTCAGCGACTACGCGGCCAAGCACCGCTTCATCCAGCTCCCCGAGGGCGGCCAGATCACCTACACGGACGAGGGTGACTGGGTCTACCCGCTGGGCACCGTCATCGCGAAGACCTTCAGCTACCCGCGCGATCTGCGTGATCCCTCGCTGGGCGAGCGGCTCATCGAGACCCGGCTGCTCGTCCTCGACGACTTTGGCGAGTGGCACCCCTACGTCTACCTGTGGAACGACGACCAGACCGACGCCGTGAGGGCGCGGGCGGGCGCGCGGGTGGACGTCTCGTGGATCCACACCGACGGCGCCGAGCGCACCCTCGAGTACCGTGTCCCGAACGAGGTCCAGTGCGCCAACTGCCACGGCGGCGCGGCGGCGGTCACCCCGATCGGCCCGCGCACCGAGCAGATGGATCGGGACTACGACTACGGCGCGGGGCCGGAGAACCAGATCGACCACCTCGCCTCGCTCGGCTGGTTCGCCAACGACGTCCCCGCGGCCCGCCCGCGGTTCGAGGATCCGGACGGCGCCGGCGACCTCGACGCCCGCGCGCGGTCCTACCTCGACGCCAACTGCGCCCACTGCCACAGCGAGACCGGCGCCGCGGCCCAGAGCGGCCTCTGGCTCGGCGCGGACATCGAGGACCCGGCGGTGCTGGGCGTCTGCAAGCGGCCCGTCGCGGCCGGCCGCGGGGCGGGCGGCCACCGCTTCGACATCGTCCCGGGCGATCCGGACGCCTCTGTGATGGTCTTCCGCATGGAGTCCGAGGAGGCGGGCATCAAGATGCCGGAGCTCCCCAGCCAGCTCAGCCACGCCGAGGGCGTCGCCCTCATCCGCGCGTGGATCGCGGCCATGGAGCCCACCGGCTGCGACTGAGAATCCAGCCGCGAGGCGCCGCGCCGAGGGCCGGTGAAAAAACTCGTCACACGAGCTTTGACACCCGCCCGAGGCCGCGCTAGAAAGCGGCTCGCTTAGCCCAAGGGGCGGTAGTTAAGTTGGTTATAACGCCGGCCTGTCACGCCGGAGGCCGCGGGTTCGAGTCCCGTCCGTCCCGACCCAGAAACCCTCGCCTCGGCGAGGGTTTCGTCGTTAAGGCTCCCGTCCCCTTGGGAGCGGCCCGGGGGAGCGAGCGCCCCCTCCCTCCCAGCGGGAGGGGGCCGGGGGAGGGCGCGCACCCAGCCAACCATGCCCCGAGTCACCTTCACCAGCGCGGAGCACGCTCTGACCCAGCTCCTTCACATCCGCGACGGCTACGACCGCGCGGAGGACGTCGTCGGGTGGGCGCAGGTCGCCCTAGCCGAGGGCCAGGACTCCGAGAGCCTCCGCATCCTCGCGGGCCTCGGGCCCAACCCGAACGCCTTCGAGGCCAACGAGCACTTCGAGCGCGCGCTCGACGAGCTCGGCATCGAGCGTGGTAGCGGAGAGGACCGCCGAGCCCGCTACGTCCGCCTGCTCTGCGACGGCATCGTGAAGCGAACGCTGGAGCCCGTGGCCGCGCTGACCGAGCTCGTGGAGGAGTGCGATGTCGACTCCGGTGGCTGGTGGGAGCTGTACGACGCGGCGACGCTTTGCACCGAGACCGCCCGGCTCCTCTACCCCAGCATCGTCGAAGCGGGACTCGAGACCGCCATCCGCGACCAAGCCCGCGCGTGGCTGAGCGCCGGCTCCACGAAGTGACCCAGCACTGCGGGCGTCCGCGGTACGGGCGACGTCAGCTCGTCCGTCATCGCGTCCGCGAACACCACCCGCAGCACCGTGCGGCACCGTCCGAGGTGTTACCGCGCAGCCTACGTGAGGGCGCGCCGCGCAGCCTGACTGATGGACATCGGCCGACCTGCGCGGCCGCGACCACGTGAGCGATGGCCATCGCGTACTCCGGCAGCCGTCGCGCACGAGCCCGATGGGCCTCGCCAGCGCGGTGGTGACGCACCGCGCCGGCGATGTCCATCAGTCGAGCATGTCGACGCCGACGGCGGCCTCGAGGGTCTTGCGGTCGACGCGCTTGAGCTTGGTGCGCGAGGCCCGCTTGAGGGCGTCGGTGGCGATGCGGTCGATGTCGCGGAGCCTGCCACCGGAGGCCTCATGCAGGAGCGCGAGGGCTTCGGCGTCGAAGGGGTCGCGATCGGTGCCGGCGAGGCGGAGGCGGTGGGCGACGTACTCGTAAGTGTCGTCGGGCACGGCTTCGCCGAGATGCAGGCGGGTGTGGACGCGCGAGTAGAGCGAGTGGTTCTTGCGCAGGCGCATCCGGTCGCGCAGCTCGGGGAGTCCGACGAGGACGAGGCTCAGGAGCGGGGCGGAGTCCCACTCGTAGTTGCTGAGGATGTGCAGGTGCTCGAGGACCTGCTGGTGGAGGAGGTGCGCCTCGTCGAGGAGGAAGACGGGATGCACGCGCTCCTCGCCGAGCTCGCGGACGTGCTGGTTGATGGCGTAGAAGACGGCGGCCGCGGTGGCGCTCGGGCTGAGGCCGAGCGCGAGGCAGAGCTGGCGGTAGAAGTCGCGCCGGCCCAGCGTCGCGTTGTGGCAGTAGGTGAGGCGGAAGCCGGCGTCGGGGAGACGATGGCGAAGCGCACGCAAGACACACGTCTTGCCGACGCCGGGCTCGCCGGTGAGCACGACGTGGCCGCGCTCCCGACAGCCCTCCACGAGGCGCTCGACGATCGCGGTGCAGATTCCCGGGGTTGGGGTTGCGTCGGACAGATCTCCCGGGGTTCTCGCCGGGGTGGTGGCAGGCCTCTGGTACGCTGCGGCGCGGGGCGCGTGCATGCGGGAGCGACTCACACACCTCGAGGGGCGCTACTGGGTCGACGCCGCCCCCAGCACGCCGGTCGAGCGGGGCCGATTGGCCGAGATGATCGGCCGCCCGATCCCGGACGCGATCTGGGAGGCGGTGCGGTCCCTCGGCGGGATCGAGCTCCAGAGCTGCTTCGTCGAGATCGAAGGTGAATACCGAGACCGAGACGAAGTCCGCCGGATTGACCTGGGGCGCTTCTTCGTCGCGTCGGCGATCATCGATCTGCTGCGCCGCGCTCCGAAGGACGTGGACCCTGCGTACCACCCCTTGCCGCACGGGTTGCCGTTCGGCGGGGCGGGAGGGAGCCTGCTCTGGACGCCGCTCGGCGGTCCCCTGGAGGGGGCCGTGCTCTACCGCTCCGCGCGCACGGGACCTGACTCGGTCGGCTACGTGCTCGCGCCCGAGTCGGCCCGTCGCGTCGCCGAGGCGGTCCGCGCCTACGGACCCGAGTGGGGGAACGTATGGCCGATGGCTCGGTCCATCGACGAGCTCATCGAGCGGATCCGGTTCCGGCCCACGCCGCGCTTCGAGAGCGCGCGCGTCCGCGAGATCGCGCGCGCCGTCATGAAGGGGGGCGAGTGCACGATGACCGAGGTCGCGGGGCGGCCGGCGGCGCGGCTCACGGTCCCGTTCGCCGCCAACACCGGTCGGCAGATCAGCGTGCTCGACGACGACGAGGCCGCCCACCTGAGGGCCTTCCTCGCGTGGCACCGCGACTACGACGAGCACGACGGGGCCGAGCTGCCGAGCTTCGTCGGGCCACGCGGCATCGAGGAGCGGTACATCGGGCGGTCTCCAGCGACCCGGGGGGGCCTGGACGCGGTGAGCGACGCGCTCGCGGGGGAGCCGATGGCGCGGCTCGAGGCACGACTCGAGGCGGGGGCGGAGGCGGCTGTGATCTGGCTGGTCCCCCTCGACGGGGCCGCGCGGCGCGTCGGACGCGTGGTCCTCTTCGAGGGCGCGCGAGCGAGGTTTCGCGCGCGTCCCCCCGAAGACGACGTCGAGGGCGAGGAAGAGCAGGCCGACCGTCGGCACGACGCAGTGGCCGCCTTCGCCGACCTGATGACGAGCGGTTCCGTCGCGCGGGCGGTCCGGAGGGCGTCGGAGCGCGAGCGCGCGTTCCGCTGCGTGGTGGTGGCCGGCGACGGCACCGAGGTCGTGCTGCCGCCTCCGCGCTGAGCATCCCCGCGCTGCGCGCCTGCATATTGTAGACTCGCACGCCATGACGCTGGCGGACGTCATCGCGGACCTCGAGAAGCGGGCCGCCAACGACCTGGGGCTCGACCCGGCGGGCTTCGTCCGCAGCGACCTTCGCGCGAAGGACGACGTCGTCGCGATCGGCACTGGGTTCGATTCCGGCGTGCAGCCGGTCCTGTCCATCGCGGAGGAGGGCGGGGACCACCCGTTCTACGCGAGCGTGTGTGCGTGCTGCTTCGGTGCGTCCGGCTCGACGACCGTCGAGGTCGACCCGGCTTCGCTCCATCCGCGGACCGCGCCCATAGCGGCGAAGACGCTCGCCCGCGCGCTGGACCTCGGCGTTCCGACCGACGGCGTGCTCGTCCCGGAGTGGGCCGACCTCATCCGCGAGCGCGAGGACTTCGCGCATCTCGGGCTGCTGCGCGCGCACTGGACCGTCGACGCCACGCGGAGCCGCTTCGCCGGTGCGTGGCTGGCTCCCTTGCAGGGCGGACCAGACGTGCCGCCGGTGGCGCGCGCCTTCTACGAAGCGCGGCTCCGGCGGAGCGCCGTTCGCTACGAGCGCCTGACCGCGACGGAGGTCCCCGCGGTGATCCTGGAGAACGAGATCCGGATCCTGCGAGGCAACGTCGAGCAGCTGCGAGCGCGCGGGTACCTCGACGCGGTGGTCCAGAGCCTGCCGGAAGAGCTGCTCGCGACCGTGCGCGATCTCGCGAGAGTCTAGGATCGCCATCGCCAAGACTGGACGGCGCGCGTCGCGGGGTCGATGGCTGACGCCGGACGCTCCCGCTGGTCCACGCGCGGGCGCCGGGGGAGCTTCGCTCGGCTAACGGCCGGGCGGACGCGGCGGACCCGGGATCGCGATCTGGTGTGTCGGCATCTTCACCTCGAACCCCCAGATCACCAGTGCCGTCGATCGGCTCGGCACGACGGTCATCCCGACGGCCACGCGCCCCAGGCCCTGCAGGTCGTCCTCGACGGAGACCACCGCCTCTCCGTCGACATGGACCCGGAGCCGCCGTCCGATCATCGAGACGCGCAGAACGGTCGGACGCACGCGCGAGCGGGCGCCGAAGGCCTGGAGACGCTTGCGGGCCAACCAGCTCAGCTCGCTCCCGCTCGTCGAGGGCGTGGCCTTCTCGACCGCGATGCCGCCAGCGTCCATCAGGCGGACGCCGATCCGGCCGGCCGTCGACTGGCGCACGTTGACCAGCAGCTCGGCTCCGGGGAGCAGGGTGGCGCGGACCTCGACGTGGAGGTCGATCAGGGGCATCCGCGCCGCGAGCGCCACGCTCGCCGAGGGGCCCTGGCCGAGCACCGACTGCGCGTGCACGCAGCCGAAGGCGTCGGTCGCGCGGAGCTCCTCGGCGTGGAGCGCCGCCGTGGAGACGAGGTCGAGGCCGACGTGCTCGCGGGCCGCGAAGTCGAGCCACGCCACGCGGCTCATCCCGTGCCGCGGGGGCCGCGCCGCGCCGCACGCGTGGCACACCACGTCGTCGTCGAGGAGGGTGCCGCACTCGTCGCATCTCATGACGATGGTTGTCCTACTCGGGGCCTCGCAGGATAGACTACGCGCCGTGCCTACGCTGCACCCCGGCGACGGCCCGGTTCGCTTCGACGAAGGCGACCCGTTCGCGCTCGCGCTCGCCGAGAACGGCTACCGATCCACCGACTGGTGCGCGCTCTTCGGGGGGAGGGGGCCGTGGCTGCGTCGGGGCGACGTCGATGACGCTCCGGCGATCGTCCCGGCCGCGCGGGTCGAGCACGTCGGCGCGCTGTCGATCGCCGGCGGCTCCCTGTGTGCGCTCGACCCGTTCCTGCCCCCCAGCCTTCGCCCGGTCGGAGTCCTCGAACACGCCCTCCCGAGCGGCGAGCACCCGGTGTTCGCGGCACGCGGGGAGCGAGGCGAGCTCTACGCGATCTGGGTGGACCTGGGGGGCACCGGGGTCCGACGCTGGATCCCCGCACGCCTCGAGGGCGCGGAGCCGCCGCCGCTCGGCGCCCACACCGCCCTTCCCGGGCGGCACGCCACGCTGCTCACGTCGACGCCGTCGCGCGAGTGGGAAACGAAGGCGATGCGCGACGCGGTGAACGACGCGGGGTTGTACGCGAAGGACGGAGTGGTCGCGGTGAAGACGCCGGTCGGGCCGCCGCTGGCCGCCCTCGGCTTCGACGCGGCGGGCGCGCCCGCCGCCCTCGTCGTCGACGTCCATCGCCTCCGAACGCCGCGGCAGGAAGTCGACGACATCGACCTGAGTGAGACGCCCAACCTCTATCTGCGCGACCACGGCTTCCTCTCGCTGGACACGATGGTGAGCGTGAGCGTGCCCGACCCCCGGACCTCCGCGCTGGACGCGGTGGTGGCCATCGACTCGGGCTTCGAGACTCCGCCGCGCCACAGCGAGTGGACCGACGGGGCGGGCGGGGTCCGCTACCTCCGGCTCGTCTTCGACACGCATCGCGGAGCCGCGCCTCGTCGTTTCCGCGTGCGCTGGCGGGCCCCGAGCCACCCCCCGGTCCTGCTCGACGAGGCCCACGTGCGCCGCGCCCTTGTCGACCTCGGCGTGATGCCGTTCATCGCCGACCACGAGGCGCGCGCGCTCATCGCCGACGCGGCGACCCCCGGTTGGGAGCCCTCACCGCTCGTGGCCGAGCTGCTCCTGTAGCGGTCCTGCCGGTGGCCCGCCCGGTCGAGGGATACCGCTCCGGTCGACGGATACCGCTCCGCTCGACCGCACCGCGGTGCCGCTGCCGAGACAGGACAGCACGGCCTCGACGAAGCCTGCGTCAGAGACCTCGCCGGACAACCTTCCACTGTTCCCACGCGAGGCGCGGATCGATGTCCGCGTAGCCGCGCGATTGCTCCAGCGCGGCAGCGTCGGCGATTGCCATCGCCGTGGACGCGGCCTCGTCGGCGGCCCTCTCGACCTCCGCCTTCGACAGCGGCCGTCCCAGATTCCGTTCGGCGGCGAGGAGGACTGAAACGAGCGAGGGGATGGGCACCAGGGCGAGGCCGAACGGCTCGAGGCCGCGCTCGCCCGGCGGCAGCACGCGCCAGATGCCGAACGGGTTGTGGCGTCCGTCTCCTTGCGCGTGACGGTGGTCCGGCCATCTCTCGAGCACGCGCCGGGGGGAGTCCTCGTCAGGGCGGAAGGTGTGGCCGGAGGTGAGGGCGGGGTCCTCGAACAAGAGGTACCCCGCGAACGCGTCGAGCCAGCCCGCCGCGACCGCCTCGTCGCCGCCGCCGACGAGCTCGATGTCCGGGAGGTCGAAGTGGTGCATCCCGCAGGTGAACAGGCTCTCCGCGTCGCGGAACATGATGACTCCGAGGGACAGGAGCCCGGGAGGCTCGGTCTCCAGGAGGTCGAGCCAGGCCGCCCATTCGAACGCGACGCCGGAGCGCTCCATTCGCACGGCGAGCCCGCCGGCGTCCCGCAAGGCGCGGCCGACTCGCGCGGTACGTGCGACGTCAGCGCTCAGTCGGCCAGCGATCTCGACCAAGGCCGCCCTGTGGGAGCTCTCGAGCAGCTCGACCAGCTCGGCCGAGGGATCGCCGCCGAGGGAGCCTGAGACGGCGGCCCCGACCCCGTCGTCGTCGACCAGCTCGACCGTGATGCTGCCCGCTTCGAAGGGAGCCTGGCCTCCCACCACGGCCGGGATACCTGCGCGGCTCAGCGCTTCGATCGCCTCGTCGGCGTGGCGCCACGGCCCGGGGACGAGGAGGAGCGTGGAAGGTACGTAGCGGCGGCCGGTCATGGGTCGCGATGTAGCATCGACCGGGGGAGCGTGACGAGATGCACGGGGCGAGACGCGCTGGCGGCGGAGCCGCACGTCCCGGTCCACGAGACCACTCGCTCCTCGAGTCGCTCGCCGGACTCGGTCGAAGCTACAGACCGATCCTCGCGTCCAGGACATACTCGCTCACGATGGCGTCAGACCACGAGGCCGCATCGGAGCTTGGCTACGATCCTTGCTGGATCGATGGCGGGGTCCTGGCCTCGGCTCGGCTCGCGGAGCAGCTCGCGCACTGTCGCGGCCCCGAGGGTGACCCGAACGTCGAGCACTACCGGGCCGCCGCGCTCGCAGACTACCTCGCGCGCAACGCGACGCTCTCGGATGGCCAGGTCGCTGCGCTCCTCCAGGTCGCCCGCGCGGAGCTCGCGCGCGAGCTGCAGGGGCACGTCTTCCACGCGCTGGTGAAGCACCGCGGCCTCACCTCGCGTCAGCTCGGGCGGGTCAAGGACGCGTGGGACGATCCTGCCTTCCGGCGCGTCGCGCTGCGCGAGGAGCTGCTCCGATCGCTCCGTTCTCGCCCGGTCCCGGCCTCCGCGCTCGACCGGGCTCAGGCGGAGGGGGACTCGGTGGTCCACGCGGCGCTCCTGACCCTGCGACTCCGGGAGCAGCGGCTGGCATGGCTCGCTCGACACGGAGCGAGCCGGAGCGTGCGGGCTCAGGCGAAGGCGCGGCTCAAGGTCCCGTAGAACCTGTTGAGCCGGCCCTGGACGCCTCCTCCGCTCAGTACGCCTCGGCCCAGTTCAGCGCGAGCGCGACCACGGCGATGAACGCCCACAGCGCGCCGTGGATCAGCCACGCGTAGTACGCCCTCCGCTCCCTCCGCGATCCTCGCGCGACCCACTCCGGCTCGTCAGAAGAGGCCTCGCTCCCGTCGCCGCGGGCGGCCCAGAGCGCGACGGCCACCGGCGGCAGCAGCAGGCCCCCGTAGGCCAGCGGGTAGCGCCAGGCGTGGGCCGTGTTGTCCGCGACCCACTGCGGGCCGAATTGCAGCCCACCTCGCGCGATGCGGGCGTCCCACTCGAAGTAGCCGTACGCCGCCGCCGCGCCCGCCGCGGCGGCGAAGACCAGCGTCAGGATCACCGAGGCCTTGGGGCGCGTCTCGGACCGAAACGCCGAGTGCGCGGCGAGGGACGCGAGAAGGAGCAGCGCCCCGTACGCGATCTGAATCGAGAACTGCATCGTCGCTCCCGTCGAAGAACGTTCTCACGGCGCTCGGCCGCGGTGGCCCTGGTACGCGCGATGGGCGCAGAGCGTTCCCCGAACCTCGTCACTCGCCGCAGTCGACCCCGCCGGGGCGCCGCCCCGCGCTCACGTCCGAGACGCACGCGTCTTCACACCGAAATATGGCTTGACGCATCTCCGGGTGGTCGGCCATCGCGGCGAAGCGCGTGGTGTTGGGGTTGCCGGCCGGGGAGGCCAGCCAGCTCTGATACAGCGCGCCGGCGACGGGGTCGGTGTTGACGCAGTACACGCTGCACGCGTTGCGCTGCGCCTGGGTCCGGTCCTCCACGCCTTGCTCGGGCGAGTGCCGCTGCCCCTGGTCGTCCTGGACCCAGCCGAGGCAGGTGGCCGCGGAGCTTCCGCCGCACGCGAGGACGGGGAACGCCAGCGCGAGGGCGGCGAGGGCTTGGATGACTGCGCGAGGCACCGGGTGCCTATACCACCCGCCGCCCCGCTCCCGAAGGGGGGGGACGCCGACGTGGTCGAAGAGCGTCGTGTCCCTCGCAGTGGGCTCAGGGCACGGCGGCCCCGTCGCGGAGCGTGTGCGCGATCGCGGGCAGGCCGCACGACGCGGCCGAGCGTGCGTCCAGGCGCTTTGCGGAGCCCAGCCTCACCGGAAGCGAGTGCAGGCGAAGCCGCCGTAGACCCGCACGCCGCCGCCCTCGTCGCCGACGTAGACGTAGGTTCCGTCGCTCACCACGCCGAGCGCGCTCCCGGGGGTGTCGAAGTTGTCGACGAGCCGGTAGCCGCTCCCGGTCCAGGCGAAGGCGTAGATGCCCCCGCCGCTCCCGGCGACGAAGACGTGGGCGCCGTCGCTCCAGACCTCCCGCGCGCGACCGGCGGTCGGCGCCTGGGCCAGCTCGGTGAAGGTGCCCGCGCTGGCGTCGTAGGTCAGCGCGCTCACGCCGGCGTCGTGCGCGACGTGCAGCACGCCATCGACCGCCCAGGCCCGACTCGCGCCGGGGTAGGTCGGGCTGCGCGCGACCTCGGTGAACGCCGCGCCGTCGAAGGTGAGGGCGCGCACGGGGCCTCCGTCGGCCAGGAACACCGTGCCACCTTGGACGTAGGCCGCGGAGGCCCACGAGAGGGTCGGCAGCGCTTCCCCCACGGGGGCGATCGCGCCCGTGGCCCATTCGAAGGCCTGGAGACCGTCGCCCCCCATCGGCACGTACAGGTACGTCCCTTCGGTCGCGCCTCGCCGCGCCTCGACCGCCTCGACGGTGTTCGCTCGCTGCGCGGTGACCCTGCCAGAGGGGCCGAGGGTGAAGCTCGTCAGCCCGGTGCCCGGAGCGCTGACGAGGTAGGTCTCACCGTCCTGCCAGATCGCCTCGGCCCACCCGACATCCGTCATCGACCCGACCTCGTCGAGCGTCGAGCCGTCGAACGTGTAGGCGCGGACGCCCGCGCCGGTGGCCGCCACCAGGAGGTAAGGGGCGCGGTACCAGAGCCCGAACACGCCGGCGGGCAAGGTCGCGTTCGCCAGCTCGACGAACGGGCCGGCGTCCGCGCTCGCGCAGCCGTTGCTCGCGGGGTCGAAGGCGGGCGTCGACCCGGGGAGCGGCAGGCAACCGAGCTCGGGGTCGCAATACTCGGTGTCGGCGCAGGCGTCGACGACCGGCGCGTAGATGCAGACCCCTTCCGGGTCGCAGCGCGCGGCCGAGCACGCGTCGGCGTCCGCGCAGTCCGCGTCGCGGGTGCACTCGGGCGCGGGGCACGCCGCGCTTCCGTCGAGGCATTCCGCGGGCGCGCAGGTCCCGCCGAGGCACTGGGTGGCCGTCGGATCGTCCGCGGCCCCGGGGCACATCACGCCGCGGCAGTCGCGCGTGAGGACGACCGTCACGACGAGGCCCTGCGTCACCCGCGCGACGACGCGACGCGCGACCACCACCTCGCCCGCGTCGTCGAGGAGCGCGACCTCGATCTCGTGCGGGCCGCGCTCCACCTGGGGGAACGACGCGGCGCGCAGGCCCGCGAGGAGATCGTCGTCGCCTGTCAGCGCGAGGGTGGCCGTCGCGGCGTCGTCGAGCGCCGTGCGCACCGCCACGACCTCGACGCCCGGCACGAGGTCCGACCGCACGTCCACCGCGAGCGGGCTCGGCGGGCTCTCGCAAGCCGTGAGCACGAGCAGCAGGGCGAGCGACCTCCGCACGACCCCACGATATCAGAGCGGCCCGGCGGCGGCTCGTCGCCGACGACCCATCCGATCAGCTCGCCGGTCGATGGCAGGGTCGAGCCGTGGAAGCGCGCGCCATCGGCTATCCGCCGAGGTCGTCGGGGATGCAGAAGTGGAAGCACCCCTCGGGCGGGCAGGAGGCTCCGCACTCGCCGTTGACGAATCCGGCGCAGGGCGTCGCGGTGTCTCCGAAGCCGATGCAGTTGTCGAGCGGCACGCAGTAGGCGGGCTCACCGGGGAGCGAGGTGAAGCGGATGCACGCCCAGTCGAGGCCGCCCGCCGTCGAGGCTTCGCAGGCGCTCCGGTTGCACGACCGCACGCAATAGGTGGCGCCGTCCCTGGCCTCGGCGCAGGCGCCGTCGCAGGTGTCGCCGGTGCAGGCCTCGCCTTGATCGGCGCTGCAGAGCCCGGCCGACGTGCACGCGCCGGAGAGACACTGTGTCCCGGCGGTGCACGCCTCACCCGCCTCGCGCAGCGGCATGCAGGCGTCGCTCACCGCGTCGCAGTACGTCCCCGCGTCGCACACGCGCGGGCAGATCGAGCAGGGCAGGGTCGGGTCCGCGCTGCAGTAGTT
>JAUHXR010000132.1 GCA_030426845.1 Polyangia bacterium
GGCTCACACTCTGAAGCGCCCCGGACGTGCACACGTCCGGGGCGTCTCTGTTTTGTGCACCGGCGCTTGACCGCCGAACCCGATGGCGTACCCTGCGCCACCTTGGAACGCGCCACGGCGCGAAGACCCAGAGGATCGACTGATGTTCTTGATGATCTCGCGTAAGCCCCGGAACAAGAACCGCGGCAAGACCAGCCGGCTCAAGGCGAAGGCCAAGGCCAAGAACCGCCGCCGCGTGCAGCGCATGCGGGGCAAGGCCACCGGCCGCAAGCTCGCGCGCAAGTGGTAGGCAGCTGAAGCGATGGAGCGCCCGACGATCTTCGTGGTCTCGGACTCGACCGGCGAGACCGCCGAGCGCGTCGTGCGCGCCGCGTTGCTTCAGTTCCCCCAGCAGCGGGTCCGCATCCGCTTGTTCACCCGCGTCCGGGATCCGGACGCGGTCGCGGATGTGCTGCAGAAGGCGTCTGACGCCGGCGCGATGGTGGTCTTCACCCTCGTGTCGCCCGATCTCCGCGAGTACTTCCACGAGATCGCCGCGCGCGAGCACGTGGAGGCGGTCGACGTCATCGGCCAGCTGATCCACAAGGTCGGCACCTACCTCGACGAGACGCCGCTGAACCGGCCCACCGCGACGCTGCCGCTCTCGGAGGAGTACTTCCGCCGGGTCGAAGCGATCGAGTTCGCGGTCAAGAGCGACGACGGCAAGGAGCCGCGCAACCTGCGCAAGGCCGACCTCGTCCTCACCGGGGTCAGCCGCACGAGCAAGACGCCGCTCTCCACCTATCTGGCGGGCCGCGGGCTCAAGGTCGCGAACGTGCCCCTCGTCCTCGGGGTGCCGCCGCCGCCGGAGCTCGCCGAGGTGCCGCCCGAGAAGGTCGTTGGCCTGACCATCAACCTCGAGAAGCTGATGGAGATCCGCCGCTCACGCCTCATCCAGCTCGGGATGCCGGCGGACGCGAACTACGGCCTGCGCGACCACGTCCAGGCCGAGCTGGACTACGCGGACGCGATCTTCAGCGAGCACCCGACGTGGATGGTGGTCGACGTGAGCGGCCGGGCGATCGAGGAGACCGCGACGATCATCCTCGAGTCCATCAAGGACCGCGAAGAGCTCCCGACCCACCTGCCGCCCGCTCCGCCGCAGTAGCGGGGCCGCCGCAGCAGCCGGGCCGCCGCAGTAGCCGGTTCGCCGCAGTAGCCGGTTCGCCGCAGTAGCCGGTTCGCCGCAGTAGCCGGTTCGCCGCAGTAGCCGGTTCGCCGCAGTAGCCGGTTCGCCGCAGTAGCGGGTCCGCCGCAGTAGCGGGCGCCCGGCCGCGCCGCTCAGGTGCCCGGCTTGTGCTGATCGGTGAGGCTGCCGACGAACTGGCTGAGGATGCCGTCCATCACCCGGAGCCGACGGCTGAGCTCGCGCGCGATGTTCATCACGAGCAGCGAGTACGCCTTCAGGTCGCGCCGGTAGAGGAGCTGGTCGACGTGCTCCGCGCTCATCCGCAGCAGGAGCGACGGCGCGAGCGAGCGGACGGTGGCCGAGCGCGGCTGCACGTCGACGATCGACATCTCGCCGAACCAGTCGCCGGGGCCCAGCATCGCGACCCGGACCTCGCCCCCGGTCGGGCTGCGCTTGAGCACCTCGAGCTCACCGCTGACCACGACGAACATCTCCCGCGCGGGGTCGCCCTCGGCCACCACCTTGGTGGCGACGGGCACGCGCTCGACCGGCAGCTCGGTGGCGAGCAGGCCGAGGGTCGCCTCGTCGAGGCCCCCGAACAGGCCGATGTCGCGGAGGATCGCCGCGTTGACCTGCGGCGTGGGGGCGTCGGGCTTCGAGGGGTCGCTCATGGAGGTCCGCGCAACATAGCAAACCCCGCGCGTCGCCGGGGCTCGGGCTTTACCGGCGCGGGCGCGAGCCGGTATTCTGACCGCCAGATCTTCCGCTGGACCTCGAGATAGGGCCTTGCTCAGCGACGCCCTCGACCTGCCCAAGGCCTTCGGGCCCTACACGCTCCTCCGCCGCCTCGCGGTCGGCGGCATGGCGGAGGTGTACGTCGCGAAGACGAAGGGCATCGGCGGCTTCGAGAAGCTCATCGCGATCAAGGTGATCCACCCGCGCTTCTCGGAGGACGACCACTTCATCCAGATGCTGGTGGAGGAGGCGAAGATCTCCGTCCAGCTCAGCCACGTCAACATCGCCCAGACCTTCGACCTCGGCTGCATCGACGACACCTACTTCATCGCGATGGAGTACATCGAGGGCGCGGACACCTACCGCGTGGGCAAGCGGACCCTCGAGAAGGCCGGGCCGCTCCCGATCGACATCTGCTGTTACATCGGGGCCGAGATCTGCCACGGCCTCGGCTACGCCCACCGCAAGCGCGACCCGGAGGGGCGGCCGATGGGGATCGTCCACCGCGACATCTCCCCGCAGAACGTCCTCATCAGCTACGCGGGCGAGGTCAAGCTCGTCGACTTCGGGATCGCGAAGGCCGCCCTGCGCACCGCCCAGACCGAGGTCGGGGTGATCAAGGGCAAGTACTATTACATGTCTCCGGAGCAGGCCTGGGGCGATCCGGTCGACCAGCGCTCGGACGTCTTCAGCACGGGGCTCTTGCTCCACGAGCTGCTGACCGGGGAGATGGTCTACAAGGAGAGCAGCGTCCCCGCGCTCCTCGACCTCGTGCGCAAGGCCGACATCGCGGGCCCCCGGGCCCGACGCGCGGAGATCCCGCCCGAGCTCGATCGGGTGCTCATGCGGGCGCTCGCGAAGGAGCCCGACGACCGCTACCAGTCGGCGCACGCGCTCGCCCAGGACCTCACCGAGATCCTCTACCGGAGGAGCCCGGCGTTCACCGCGGCGAAGCTCGCCACGCTGATGGCGCAGCTCTTCCCGAACGAAGCCAAGCGGACCAGCCAGATCACGCGCGTCCCGACCGAGCCGCCGCGGGCGCCGGAGGTCGCGCTCGAGTCGATGTCGCGCGCCGAGTTCGCGCCGGCGGCCGAGTCGAGCGTCATCTTCGATCTCGACGGCGCGACGAGCGACCGCACGCGCAACGACATCCTCCCGTTCAGGCGGACCGACGGCGGCTCGCGCGAGACCCGACGCATCCCCTCCGATAGCGGGACCCAGACGGCGACCGGGCTCCAGGACGACTGGGGCGACGACTGGGAAGAGGAGACCTTCCTGAAAGACCGCGCCTCGTGGGACGAGTCCACCCTCGTCGACGAGGAAGGCGAGCTGTTCGCGGACGCCCTGCGACTGATGGGGGCGCCCTCGTCGGCCAGCGTCGAGGAGCTGGAGGGGGAGGCGACGGTGGCGACCGACCGGCCCATCCTGCCGCTCGGTCGCCGCGGCCCCACCGTGCCGCTCTCGAAGACCGGCCTGCCGAGCGTCTCGGCCGCGGCCCCCGCGCGCCCCGCTCCCGCCCCGCGCCCCGCGACGCCGCGCCCCCGCCTGGTCGCGGCCGCCCGGCCCGCCGTGGACGCGGGGCTCGAGACCGACACCCGGAGCACGCTCGACATGTCGCCGTTCCCCCCGCTCGCGGAGCTCGAGGGAGAGAAGACGACCACCCTCGCCGATCTCCCGGACCGGTCTTCGTGGAGCGAGTCGGGGCCCTCGGCGGGCGGGATCCGGCTCGGGCCCCAGGCGGAGCGCTACTTCAACACGCCGTCCGGCGGGGGCGTCCCGATGTTCGAGTCGCCGCCCCCGGCGGGGCCAACGTTCGCGCCGCCTCCCGCCGCCGATCCGTTTGCGCCTCCGCCGCCGGTGGTCACCGCCCCGCACCCCGCGCAGCTCGGCAAGCCGCAGCCTTTGCGCTGGCTGCTCCTGGTCGGCGCCGTGATCGCGGCGATCCTCCTCGTCGTGGCCGGGGCGCTGTTCGCGTTCTCGGGCCCGGAGCCCACCAGCCTCGAGATCCTCTCCGAGCCCGAGGGGGCCCGGGTCACCCTCGACGGTGTGCCCCTGGCCGGGCCGACGCCGGTGAGCGTGGCCGAGCTCGAGCCGGGCCGGGTGGCGAGGGTCGAGCTGGAGCTGGAGGGCTACGAGCCCCGCGCCGAGGACGTGCAGCTCGCCGAGGGCGAGAACCGCCGACTCCTCGTGCTGTCGCCGGTGCAGATCACGCTCCGCATCGAGACCGATCCTCCGGGCGCGCAGGTGTGGATCGACGACGTCCACCGGGGCAACTCGCCCCTCGACGTGACCCTCAGCGTGGGTCAATCGGTGGCGGTCCGGGCGCGCGCGCCGGGGCGGCGGGAGACCTCGCAGCAGGTGACGGCCGACCCGGGGGCGCGCCAGCGGCGGCTCCGGCTCGAGCTGCCGCCTCGTTGAGCCGCCTCGGGAACTCGCCCCGCGGCTCGGTGTCGGCCATGGTATGAGCACCTCCCTCGCCCCGCCGCACCCGATGAGCTCACCCGACCCCTCCGCCCAGCCCGACGGCGGCCGACTGCTCTTCTGCCCGTTCTGCCGCGAGTGCTTCGAGGGGGAGGAGACCTGCCCGTCCCACGAGCTGGCCCTCGTCGACTTTCAGGACCTGCCCAAGCAGGCCCACGAGCACGAGATGCCGGGCTGGGACGAGGACGTCGACCCCTGGGACGTCCGCTTCGGCCGCGGCTGGCTCGCGCTCGGCGCGGTGCTCCTGGTCGTCGGCTTCTTCCTCCCACTCGCGTCGGGGCTCGTCGAGGACACCGCGGTGAGCTGGACCGGCTACCAGGTCGCGACCGGGCCCGCGGGCAACCTCTGGACGGTGCCCTTCGTGGCCGCGATGTTCGTCTACTTCCTCCTCAAGCGGCGGACGCCCGTCAAGATGATGGGCTCGCGCCTCGTCGCGGTCGTGCTCTCGATCGCGCCGGCGCTCTCCCTCGGCTACTCGATCCTCAACGTGCAGCGCGGCGTCGCGCGAATGCACGGCGCGCTGGCGCTCGAGTGGGGCGCGGGGGTCTACGTCATCGCGGTCGCCTGCGTGCTGCTCCTCGTCGGGAGCTTCCGCTTCGGGGTCCTCCCGGCCGGCTACGTCGCCGCCCACGCCGACGAGCCCCACGGAGCGGCGCCCGACGAGCGTCCGGGCCGCGGCATCAAGAAGGACTGAGCCCTTTCGCGGGCTCAGTGACCGGCGTCGGCGAGCGTCTTGAGGAACGCGCGCTCGAGGGTCTGGACCAGCGGCGCCAGGTGACGGAGCTGGTGGCCCTCGTCGACCGCGAGGTTGAGCAGGTACGTCGCGTCCTTGCCGTCGGGGACCCGCACCTCGAGGGTGCTCCCCGAACGCTGCACGATGCACTCGCCGAGCTCGAGGGTCTGCTTGAGCTTCTTGAGGCTGCCCTTGGCGCGAACCTCGTAGGTGTTGCGGTCGGGGCGCACGAGCGGCTCGAGGTCCCCCGCGTAGAGGACCTCGCCGCCGGCGATGACCACGACCTGGTCGCAGGTCTTCTCGACGTCCGGGAGGATGTGGGTCGAGAGGATCACCGAGGCGCCGGTGCGCGTCGGGATGTCGAGCACCAGCGCGAGCATCTCCTCGCGCCCGCGCGGGTCGAGGCCGCTCGTGGGCTCGTCGAGCAGCAGGAGCTTGGGATCGCCGACCAGGGCCTGGGCGAGCCGCGCGCGCTGGCGCATGCCGGTCGAGAACGTGCCGAGCTTGCGGTAGCGCGCCTCGCCGAGGCCCACGTAGTGGAGCACCTGATGCGAGCGCGCGATCGCCTCGGCGCGCGGCAGGCCGCAGAGCTCGGCCGCGAGCGTCGCGAACTGGAGCGCGGTCAGCTCGGGGAGCACCGAGTCGCCCTCGGGCATGTAGCCGATGCGGGCGCGGACCTCGAAGGGCTCGCGGCTGACGTCACGATCGAAGACGCGTACCGTGCCGTGGTCCGGCTTCACGAGGCCGAGCAGGGTCTTGAGGAGCGTGCTCTTGCCCGCGCCGTTCGGCCCGAGCAGTCCGATGCGCCCGGACTCGAGCGAGAGCTCGACGCCCTTGAGCGCGCGCAGCTCACCGTAGGACTTCTCGACCCCCTTGAGCTCCATCAACGGCACGGCGAGGGGATACCCAGTCCGGCGCCCGAGAGCAACGCGATGCTGCTCGGTTGGCTCGGGGCGGCAGGTCGGGGCGGTCAGGTGGGGCGGAAGATGTAGGTGGGGTCCTGGAAGACGCAGATCCGGTCGCGGCCGTCCTCCTTGGCCATGTAGAGCGCCTTGTCGGCGGCCTTGAGCAGCTCATCACGGCTCCCGACCCCGCGGCTCGGGTAGAGCGCGACGCCCACCGAGACGGTCACACGCTCGCGCTCGCCGTCGCGCCAGCTGAACGTCTCCTCGCTCATCCTGCGCCACACCCGCTCGGCCACCGTGAGCGCGCCCGCGAGGTGGGTGCTGGGGAGCACGAGCAGGAACTCCTCGCCGCCGTAGCGCGCGACCACGTCGACCTCGCGGACCGCCTCGAGCAGCCGCTCCGCGACCACCTTGAGCACCTGGTCGCCGACGTCGTGGCCGAAGCGGTCGTTGAACGACTTGAAGTGATCGATGTCGACCATCGCGCACGAGAGGGGCTCGCGGTAGCGCTCGGCCCGCTTGAACTCCTCGGAGAGGCGCGACTGCAGGTAGCGGTAGTTGTAGAGCCCGGTCAGCTCGTCGCGGACCGCGAGGCGCTCGAGGCGCGCCTTCGCGACGGTCACCTCGTCGTGCATCCGCTTGATCGCGACCATGTTGGCCACGCGCGCGAGCAGCTCGCGCTCGTCGAACGGCTTGCAGATGTAGTCGTCGGCGCCGATGCGCAGGCCCTCGACGCGGCTGTCGATGTCGGAGCGCGCGGTGAGCAGGAGCACCGGGAGGAACACCTCGGCGCGCGCGCTCGCGGACTTCAGCATCCGGCACGCGTCGACGCCGCTGATCGGCTCCATGATCACGTCGAGGAGCACGAGATCCGGCTCCCACGAGCGCGCCCGATCGATCGCGCGCTGGCCGCTGTCGACCGCCTCGACCTCGTAGCCGCGACCGCGCAGGAGGCCGGCCACGTACTCGCGGGTCACGCGATCGTCGTCGGCGACCACGATGCGCGCGGGCCGCGCCGGCGGCGCCGACGAGAGGATCGACGCCGGGGAGGACGACGTCGGCGGGGCGGACGGCATCGTGGCCACTATATCCCAACCCGCGCACGCGGGCCGCTCCGCGCGCACGGCCTGCGCGCGAGCACGATCCGTCGCGGTCGGTTCACCGGCGGGCTGCTACCCTTCGGGCCGTGAGCCTCCTCGACCGCGCGGCGCGCTTCATCGACGACGTGCTGCTCCTGCCCGACGACGTGCGGGACGCGGTGGAGGAGGCGGAGAAGGCGCTCGAGGAGGGAGAGGCGGCGCACGCCGAGGGCCTGCTCCGCGACGTGCTGGTCGAGCGCCCGAGCCTGCTCCGCGCGCGCCAGGGCCTCGCGCTCGCGCTGCGCGCCCAAGGCGACGTGGCGGGGGCCCGCGCGATCCTCGCGGTCTCGCGGCAGCTCGATCCCGACGAGCCCGAGGTCGCGCTCCTGTCGGCGCGCCTGGCCCTCGAGGCGGGGGACGTCGCGCTCGCGGTGGAGGAGTCGCGCGACGCGGCCCGCCGCCTCGCGCGCGACGGCGGCGCTCGGTTCGCCGAGGCGTGCGTGATCCGCGCCCGGGCCGAGCGGGCCCGCGGGCGCCCCGATCGCGCGGCGCGCGAGCTCCGCAAGGCCCTCGCGGCCGAGCCGGACGAGGTGCAGCTCCGGCTCGAGCTGGTCCTCGCCCTCGCCGAGGCGGGGCGCGGGACGGCGGCCGCGGGCGCGATGCGCGGCCTGGACGACGAGACGCTCGACGCCGAGGTCGCCACCCGCATCGGAGTCGCGCTCCAGGCCGCGGGGGAGGGCCGCCGCGCGCTCGAGCTGCTCGAGCGCGGCGCCGACGCGGGGCTCCCCGACGCGCTCCGCACCCTGGCGCTGCTGCGCATGGCGCGCGGCGAGCTGGACGCGGCCGAGGCGCGGGCGCGGCTCGCGGTCGCGCGGGGCGGCGGTCCCCCAGCCCTCGCGGCTCTCGCCGAGGTGCTCACCCGCCGGGGCAAGTCGCGCGACGCGGCCGAGGCGCTGGTGGTGGCGTCGGAGGCGGCGGGCGGCGACCCGGAGCTGCTCCGGCGGGCCGCGCGGATCGCGCCGCTCGACGAGGGCCCCGCGCTCGAGCGCATCGCGGACCGGCTCGACCTCGTGGCTCCCGGCGACGTCAGCGCGCACGCCGCGCGGGCCTGGGCGGCGCTCGCGGCGAACCGGCTCGAGCGGGCCGAGGCGCTCGCCAGCCGGGACGCGGCCGAGCCGCGGCTCGGGCTCGCGCGGGCGCAGGTCCACGTCGCCCGCGCGCGCCCGCTGGACGCGCTCCAGGTCCTCGGGCAGCTCGGCGCGCTCGACCCCGCGGACCGTGAGCGGGCCCGCGCGATCCGGCGCGAGGCGCTGCGCCGCCTGTGGCGCGGAGACGCCGAGGTGGATCTGGCGGCCGCGATCGACGAGGTCGCGCGCTTCGCCGACGAGCAGGAGCTGACCGAGGTCGAGCGCCGCGCCCGCGCGCTCCGCGACGAGCTCGACCGGCCGCTCCTGCTCGCGATCCTCGGCGAGTTCAACGCGGGCAAGAGCACGCTCGTCAACGCCTTCGTCGGCGCGGACGTGGCCCCGACCGGGATCCTGCCGACCACCGCGACCCTCAACGTCCTGCGCGGCGGGGCCGAGCGCCGCGTCCGCGTCGTGCGCAAGGACGGCACGACGAGCGAGGGGGAGTACGAGCAGCTCAAGGCGATGCTCGAGGACGCCGAGGAGTCGGAGACGACGGTCGACCACGTCGAGATCGTGCTCCCCTCCGAGCTGCTCGAGCGCGTCTGGATCCTCGACACGCCGGGCAGCAACGCGCCGGTGCCGGAGCACGAGGCGCTCGCCGCCGAGGCGCTCCGGCGCGCGGACGCCGCGCTCTGGATCTTCGACAGCGGGCAGGCCGGCAAGGCCACCGAGGGCAAGATCCTGGGCGCGATCCGGGCCTCGCGGCGCCACGTGGTGGCCGCGCTCAACAAGGTCGATCGGCTCCAGCCCGAGCAGCTCGAGAAGATCCACGAGGCGCTCGGCAAGGAGCTGCCCGAGGTCGCCGACGCGGTGGTGCCGCTGAGCGCCAAGCGCGCGCTCAAGGCGCGGCTCGCGGGGGACGACGAGGCATGGGAGGCGAGCGGCTTCCCGCGCCTCCTCGAGCGGCTCGAGCAGGACGTCTTCGGGCGCTCCCGCTTCCTGAAGCGGCGGGCCTGCGGCGGGCGCCTGATCGCGCTCCTCGACGACGCGCTCCTCTCCGAGCAGGACGCGATGGCGGCGACGGAGCGCGCGGTGGCCGAGCTGACCGCGGCCGAGACCCCGCTCGCGGCCTCGCGCGGGCGGCTGCTCGATCTCGTGGACGACGCGATCGCGGCGTTCGAGGCCGCGCAGGCCCAGGCCTTCGAGGCGGCCGCGGTCGAGGTCCTGAGCTTCGTGCGGCCCCGGACCAACCGGTTCGCGCGGCACGGCGCCGACCTCGAGGACCGCGCCTTCCTCGCCGAGGTGATCGAGGGCCGGCTCGAGCGCGCGATGGGGGCGAGCGAGCGCCGGCTCGTCGCGCAGATGCGGGGGCTCCTCGCCGAGCCGGCCGGCGCGCTCGGGCTCGACGCGGCCGCGCTCGACGGGCGGGTCCGCGGGGCGGTCGCGCCGGTGATGGCGCGGTTCCGCGGCTTCCAGGAGGGTGTCCTCGCGGGCGGCGCGCTGCGGCGGTTCTTCGAGGACGATCTTCCACACGCGGAGCTGGCCAAGGAGCCGCTCGCCGAGGCGCTGATGGGCGCGCGCGCGCACCCTCGCGAGCGCCTGCGGCCCGAGCTGCGCGAGGCCCTCCGGGGGCTCGGAGACGCGCTCGAGGCCCATCGCCAGGCGCGGATCCTGGAGGTCCAGGCCGAAGGCGAGCAGCTCCGCGACCGACTCTACGAGCCCCTGCGCGCCCTGCGCGAGGTCCTCGAAGAGCTCGTGGACTGAGGCCGCCCACGGCCCCGGCACGCCACCCGAACGGGCGGGACGAGGGTCACCCCGAGGCCTCCCGGAGCGGCGGTGCTATGCAATATCGATTCCCGTAGAGGCGCTCAGTCGATTATAGTGGAGCGACCCAGGCCCTCTGCACAGGACAACGGAGACCGATGGAGATCAAGCAGCAGCTCCGACTCTCGCAGCAGCTCGTCATGACGCCTCAGCTGCAGCAGGCGATCAAGCTGCTGCAGATGTCGCGCATCGAGCTCGAGGCGCTCGTCCGCGAGGAGATGCTCGAGAACCCGGTCCTCGAGGACTCTCTCGAGCCCGGCAGCCGGCTCGAGCGGGACACCGAGAGCACCGGCGAGTCGACCACGATCGATCGCCAGGTCGACGCCGACGACAAGATCACGAGCGAGGTCGGCAAGGAGACCGAGAAGAAGTCCGACGACATCGACTGGGAGCGCTACCTCGAGAACCACTCGCTGCAGGCGCCGGTCCCGTCGTTTCGACGGGGCAACGAGGACGAGCTGCCCGGCTACGAGGCGACGATGGCCTCGGGCGAGGATCTCGTCGATCACCTCTGGTGGCAGATCCGCATGAGCGATCTGGTCGAGGACGAGATGCGGTTCGCCGCGCTCGTGCTCGGCAACCTCGACGACGCCGGCTACCTGAAGATGGAGAACGTCCCGCCGGAGGAGGTCGTGCCGAAGCTCTCCTCGGAGGCGGACCTCCACCCGGAGGACGCCGAAGAGGTCCTCAAGATCATCCAGAAGATGGACCCGCTCGGCGTCGCGTCGCGCACCCTCGCCGAGTGCCTCCGCGTGCAGGCCGAGCACCACGAGATGGACGCGCTGACCCTCACGATCATCGACGAGCACCTCGATAACCTCGAGAAGAAGAACTACACGGCCATCGCCAAGGATCTCGACGTCGCGCTCGACGAGGTCTACGACGTCGCGCAGGTCATCGCGGAGCTCGAGCCGCGCCCGGGCCGCAACTTCATCACCGAAGAGCCCCGCTACATCGTCCCGGACGTGCACGTGCACAAGGTCGGCGAGAAGTACTTCGTCGTGGCCAACGACGACGGGATGCCGAAGCTCAAGATCAGCGGCTTCTACCGCTCGGCGATGGCGGGCGATCCCAAGGCCAAGGAGTACATCCAGAACAAGCTGCGCAGCGCGCAGTGGCTGATCCGCAGCATCGATCAGCGGCGCAAGACGATCGTGAAGGTCACCGAGTGCATCGTCGACAAGCAGCGTGACTTCTTCGACAAGGGCATCGAGCACCTCAAGCCCATGATCCTCCGCGACGTGGCCGAGGCGGTCGGGATGCACGAGAGCACGATCAGCCGCGTCACGTCGAACAAGTACGTGGCCACGCCTCGCGGCGTCTTCGAGCTGAAGTTCTTCTTCAACAGCGCGATCAAGCGCGAGGGCTCGAAGGAGGACATCGCCTCCGAGGCGGTGAAGCAGGCGATCAAGAAGATCATCTCGGCCGAGGAGGGGAGCAACCCCTACAGCGACCAGAAGATCGTCGAGATCCTCGCGGAGCGGGACATCAAGATCGCGCGTCGCACCGTCGCGAAGTACCGCGAGATGCTCGGCATTCTCAGCTCGTCGAAGCGCAAGAAGTACTTCTGAGCCTTCACGGTCGAAGGCTCCGGCTCGCAGGTTCCGAAGCGAACGCCCTCAGGGAAGCAGAAAGGGAGTCCATGCAGGTCAGTTTCACGTTCCGCAACGTCGAGTCGTCCGAGAATGTGAAGCGCTACGCGCGCGAGAAGATCGCGAAGATGCAGAAGTACCTAAGGACCCCGCTGGAGGCCGACGTCGTCCTGTCGGTGGAGAAGCATCACCACCGCGTCGAGATCTCGATCCGCGCCGACGGTGACCGCTTCGCGGCCAACCACGAGTCCGAGGACATGTACGCGTCGATCGACCACGTGGTGCACAAGATCGACCGGCAGGTGCGGGACGCGAAGGACGCCGCCACCGGGCGCATGCGGCAGTCGGGCGGGGTCGCCCAGCTCAGCGGCAAGCTCGGCGAGGCGCCCGCGCCGGCCGACAGCGAGGCCCCCGAGGCCGAGGCGGCCGCCGACTGACCGCCGGCCGCCCGCGTCGCACGCTCGAACCGTCGAGCGGGGGGCGTGAGGGCCGCGCGCGCCCGGGCCGTCGCCGACGGAACGGGCGCCGCGCGCGCCCGCACAGAACGATGCGCGCGACCCCGGTGACGGCGCGATCGTTGATCCGCTCCGGGATCTGCGGTAGCCCGCGCTGGAGCGCTGCTCGACTCGACTCGAGCCGCGCTCAGTCACGTTCCACGCGCGACGCGGAGCCCACGTGAACCTGAGCGACATCCTCACCGGCGAGCGCGTCGAGGTGCGCGCGAGCGTGCCCGACAAGGCGGGGGTCCTCCACGCGATGGCCGAGCTCCTCGAGGGCGTGGCTCCCGGCCTCGACGCCGAGCGCATCGTCGAGGTGTTCGAGGAGCGCGAGGCCCTCGCCAGCACCGGTGTCGGCAGCGGCGTCGCGATCCCCCACGGCCGGGTGGACGGCGTGCCCTCGCTCGTCGCGGCCGCGATGATCGTCCCGAGCGGCGTCGACTTCGACTCGATCGATGGCCGCCCCGTCCAGATCGTGGTGGCGCTGCTCGGGCCGCGAAACCTCGATCACCTCAAGGCGCTGCACCGCGTGTCGCGCGTCCTGCGGTCGGCCCGCGTGCGCGCCGAGCTGGTCACCTGCGCCGACGGCGCCGAGGCCTACGCGCTCCTCCTCGACGCCGACCGCTGAGCCTCCGCGGTCCGCGCCTCAGGTCGCGTCGGGCTCCTCGAGGCCGAGCTGGCGCGAGAGGCGCTTGGCGAAGTCGCGCGCGGCGTGGTGCCCGGCGGTCTTGAGCAGCTCGTTGCGCGCGGCGACCTCGAGGATGACCCCCATGTTGCGTCCGGGCCGGACGGGGATGCGGAGCTTCGGGATCTCGACGCCGAGGATCGTCTCGCGCATCGGGTCGAGCCCGAGCCGGTCGTAGGAGTCGTTCGGATCCCACGGCGTGAGCTCGGCGACCAGGTCCACCACCGCCTCGTCCCAGACGCTCGTCGATCCGAAGAGGTCGCGCACGTTGAGGATGCCGAGGCCGCGGATCTCGAGGTGGTGCTTCAGCAGCGGGGCCGGCGCGGCCATCACCTGGTTGTTCGGGAGGCGCGTGAGCCAGACCTGATCGTCGGCCACGAGCCGGTGCCCGCGCTCCACGAGGAACAGCGCGCACTCGCTCTTGCCGATCCCGCTCTTGCCCAGGAGCAAGGTGCCGATGCCGTGGACCTCGACCATGACGCCGTGTCGCTGCTCGCGCGGGGCGAGGAGGCGGTCGAGCGCCTGGTGGATCGCGGCGATGGTCGCGCTCGAGCGCGGGTCGGCCACGACGAGCGGGGTGCCCGTCTGCTGCGCCGCCTCGAGGAGCTCGGCCGGCGGCTCCACGCCACGGGTGACGAAGACCACGCTGAGCCCGAGCCCGAGGAAGCCGTCGACCCGTCGCCGGCGCAGCGCGGGGTCCAGCCCGGCGAGGAAGCTCAGCTCTGTCTCCCCGAGGAGCTGTACGCGCGTGCCCACGATGCCGTGCGCGTGGCCGGCGAGCACGAGGCCGGACTTCTGGATGCGCGGGTGGCTGATCGGCCGGTCGAGTCCCGCCTCGCCGGCGACCAGGCGGGTGATCTCGCGCACCCCGTCGTGCGCGAGGAGCGCGCGCGGGGTCGCGGGGGCGGACGGGGGAGGGAGGGTCTGCGCGTTCACGCGGCGATGCTACACCCGGGAGGTGAGGACTCCGATCGCGCGGCTCGTGATCGCCGCCGCCCTGGGCGGCCTGCTCGTCGCGGGCGGGGTGTCGCGCGCCTCGGCTCAGGGCGCGTGGACCGAGGAGCTGTCCCTCGAGAGCGCGCCGCACGACGCGCCCGCCGGCGCGCCCTCCGCGGTGGTGCACGCGCCGCCGGGGTTCGATCCCAACGCGCCGCTCTGGGTCGTGGTCTTCCTCCATGGCTGGCGAGGCTGCGCCCGGGTGCTCGCCCACCCCGGCTCGGTCCGCTGCGCGGCGCGCGATCGGCCGCGCCCGGGCTGGGACCTCGTGGGGCGCTTCGACGAGGCGGGCGCCAACGCGCTCCTCGTCATCCCTCAGCTCGCGTTCCTCACCCGCGACGGCTCGGCCGGCCGGTTCCGGGAGCGCGGCCGCTTCGCGGCGTTCCTCGCCGAGGCGCTCGCCGGCGTCGAGGGGCGGCTCGGGGCCGCGCGCCGCCCGGCGCGGATCACGCTCCTCGCGCACAGCGCCGGCTTCGAGACGGCGCTCGCCGTGCTCGCCCGCGGGGAGGCGCCCGAGGTGCGCGACGTCGTGCTGTTCGACGCGCTCTACCGCGGGCACGTGCCCTTCGCGGAGTGGGCGCTCGCCGACCCGGCCCGGCGGCTGATCTCGATCCACGGGCGCGAGGGTCGGACCGCGTCGCAGAGCGCGATGCTCGCGCGCCTGGTGGCCGCGCGCGGCGGCCCCGGGGTGGCGGCGACCGGGCCCGACGCCTCGCCGGCCGACGCGCGCGTGGTCGTCCGCCCGACCGACGTGCCCCACGGGGATGTGCCCGCGCGTTGCATGGGCGAGGTCCTGCGCGCGCTCGGATCGCCCGCACGCGGTACTATCGAGCGCGGAGGCTGATGGGGCAGGCGATACACGTCGTGGTCGTCACGGGGATGAGCGGGGCCGGGCGCACGAGCGCGCTGCGGGTCCTCGAGGATCTCGGCTACTTCTGCGTCGACAACCTGCCGCCCGCGCTCGCGCCGGAGCTGGCCCGTCTCGTCGAGGGCGACATCAGCCGCCTCGGCCTCGGCATCGACGTGCGCACCGGCACCTTCCTCGAGCGCGCGGCCGCGACCCTCGACGAGCTCGGCGAGGCCGGCCACGACACCGAGGTCATCTTCCTCGATGCGGCCGACGAGGTGCTCGTCCGCCGCTTCAGCGAGTCGCGCCGCCCGCACCCGCTCGCGCCCGACGGCGACGTGCTGGAGGGGATCCGCGCGGAGCGCGAGCGGCTCGCCTCCCTCCGCACGCGGGCCCGGCACGTCATCGACACCACGACCTCGAGCGTCCACGACCTGCGGCGCTCGCTCATCGACTACATCGCGCGCGGCGGCGGCCGGCCGCGCCTCGCGATCCGGGTCGTCTCCTTCGGCTTCAAGTACGGCCTGCCGGTCGACGCGGACCTCGTCTTCGACCTGCGCTTCCTGCCCAACCCGCACTTCGTCGACGAGCTCCGGCCGCAGACGGGGCTCGACGCGCCGGTCGCCGACTACGTGCTCCGGACGGAGGAGGCGCAGGAGCTGCTCGGTGACCTGCGCCCGCTGCTGGCCCACACGATCCCCCGCTACGAGCGGGAGGGGAAGGCCTACCTCACGATCGCGATCGGCTGCACCGGCGGCCGTCACCGCTCGGTCGCGATGACCGAGGAGCTCGGCCGCTGGCTGATCGCCGAGGGCCACGACGCGGCCACCGCCCACCGCGACGTAGGGCGATGAGCGAGCCGGCGCGTCGGACACTCGAGGTGGTCAACGACCGTGGCCTGCACGCGCGGGCGGCGACCAAGCTGGTCCACCTCGCGAGCCGGTTCGAGTCCGAGGTGACCCTCGAGAAGGACGGGCAGCGCGCGAACGCGAAGAGCGTGATGGGGGTGCTGCTCCTCTGCGGGAGCAAGGGCACCCACGTGTCGGTGGAGGCGGAAGGCGCGGACGCGGCGGAGGCCCTCGACGCGATCGAGGCGCTGTTCCAGGATCGTTTCGGGGAGGAGAGTTGAGCCTCGAGCGGCAGCTCCTCATGGGGATCTGCGCCTCGCCCGGGATCGCGGTCGGTCCGGTCACGGTGTTCGACCGCACGAGCGTACCCGTGCCGCGCCGCCGCGTCCCCGAGGACGCGGTCGACGCGGAGGTCGGGCGGCTCGAGTCCGCGATGGCGGCCGCGCGCGCGGAGGTCGAGGCCGCGATGGAGCAGCTCCCCGAGCAGGCGGGGCCCGACCACCGGCTGCTCCTCGAGACGCAGCGGATGATGCTCGGGGACGCGCTGCTCCTCGACACCGCGCGGGCCGCGATCCGCGAGCGGGGCATCAACGCGGAGTGGGCGCTGCGCCACACGGTGGACGCGATGAGCGCGCGCCTCCGCGCCGCCCCGGAGCCGTACTTCCGGGAGCGGGCCGACGACGTGACCTCGACCGGCGAGCACCTCCTGCGCGTGCTGACCGGGGTGTCGCGCGCGCTGCCCGAGCTGCAGGAGCCGACCATCCTCGTGGCGAGCGACCTCAGCCCGGCCGAGGCGGCCCAGCTCCCGCCCGGTCGGGTCCGCGGCATCGTGACCGACGGCGGCACCGCCTCGGGCCACACCGCGATCCTCGCGCGCGCGCTCCAGGTCCCCGCGGTGGTCGGCGTCAGCGAGGTCACGCGCGCGGTCGGGCCCGGAGACACGTTGATCCTCGACGCGCTGCGCGGCCACGTGGTGGTGTTCCCCGAGCCGGACGAGATCGAGGAGGCCCACGAGCGGGCGCGGGGCTTCGACGCGTTCAAGGGGCGCCTCCGCGCGTCCGAGGGCCGCGCGGCCGAGACCGCCGACGGCGTGCGGGTGGGGCTCCACGCCAACGTGGAGCTCGAGCTCGACGTGACGACCGCGATGCGCGAGGGCGCCGACGGAATCGGCCTCTACCGCACCGAGTTCCTCTACCTCGACCGCGCCGAGCCGCCGAGCGAGGACGAGCAGGTCCGCGTCTACCGGCGGGTCGCGCGCAAGATGGCCCCGCGCGCCGTCACCTTCCGCACCTTCGACCTCGGCGCCGACAAGATGCCTCGCGGCATGCGGCGTGGCCCCAACCCCGCGCTCGGGCTCCGCGCGCTGCGGGTGGCCTTCGTCCAGCCGGAGCTCCTCGTGACCCAGCTCCGCGCGCTGCTCCGCGCGTCCTGCGAAGGGAACGTGCGGGTCATGTTCCCGATGGTCTCCGGGCTCTCGGATCTTCGCCGCGCGCGGGTGCTCCTCGATCGCGCCCGCGCAGATCTCGAGGCGGAGGGCGCGAGCTACGGGCCGGTCGCGGTGGGCGCGATGCTCGAGGTGCCGTCGGCGGTCCTGATGGCCGACCGGCTCGCGGAGGAGTGCGACTTCTTCAGCCTCGGGACCAACGACCTGACCCAGTACACGCTCGCGGTGGACCGCAACGACCCTCGCGTCGCGCATCTCGGCTCAGCCCTCGACCCGGCGGTCCTTCGGCTGATCGATCGGGCGCGCGAGGTGGCGAGCGCGCGCGGGCTCGGCCTGAGCCTCTGCGGTGATCTGGCCGCGGACCCGGTGGCGACGCCGATCCTGCTCGGTCTCGGGCTGACGGAGCTGTCGATGCCGATGGCCGCGATCCCCCTCGTGCGGGAGGTGCTCTCGCGCCTCGACGCGGCCGCCCTCGCGCCCCTGGCGCGGAGGGCCCTCGACTGCGCCTCGGCGGCGGACGTCGAGCGGATGGTGGCCGACGAGCTCACCGAGGCGCTCGGCGACCTCTGGGAGGGTCAGGGGATCGAGCTGCCTCGGGCGTGAGCGCGAGCTCAGCTCGCCCGCGCCTCGAGCACGTCGTGCTGCGCGGGGCGTTCCAGCGCCTCGAGGAATCGACGCGGGTCGACGCGGAAGTCGCGGTGGAGCGGGTCGGCGTGGCTCCCGAGGATCTGGTCGCCGCGCACGAAGGTCATGTCCATCCCGACGACCCGCGCGAGGCCCGCGAAGTAGTGCGGTGGGACGCTCTCACCCCACAGGCAGAGCATGCGGCTGCCCTCGGGCATGAAGGTCGCGTTGGTCTGGGCCGCGCCGACGGTGGTCACGACCGTCTCGGCGTGCGCGAAGAGGTCCACCTGCTGGGCGAAGTCGAGCGCCGCCGGATCGACGACCTCGAAGCCGCGCGCCTCGCAGAGCGCCTGGATCTCACTCTGGTTGGAGCAGCTCCGCATCGCCCCTTCGCGCCGCGGGATGAAGATCTTCCGCCCGCCCCGCGACGGGTCGGGGGGCAGGCGGGTGAGGAAGGCCTCGCGCACGCGCCGGACCGCCTCGGGGTGGATCATCAGGCGCTCGATGGGGAAGCGCTGGTCGTCGGGGATCAGCCCGCCCATCGACGGCACGAACAGCCGCTCGACGCGGTAGCGCGCCCCCGGCCGCATCGGGATCACCCGGCGCTCGCCGAGGACCATCTCGAGCGCCTGGACGCAGGTCGACGGCATGTGGAAGCGCACCATCGCCGGCAACCCGCGCGTCTCGGGCAGGTCCTCGGCGAAGAGGAGCCGCGGCAGGTGCTCGAGGAGGAAGTGGAAGTAGTTGTGCTGGGCACGCCCGCCCGCGAGGATCGCGGCGTCGACCCGGTAGGCCCCGGCGAACGGCCGGCTCAGCATCGCCTCGGGGGCCGCGTCGCCGCGCACCCAGCCGAGGTAGTTGTGCATGTTGTCCTGACGCTTGTCCGGCGCCATCCCCTCGTCGTAGAGGACCAGCACGTCATCCTGCATCACGACGCCGGTGTGCTCGACCACCTCGGCGTCGCGCAGCTCGGCCACGAAGAGCGGGGGGCTCTCCACGGTGTGGGTGCGCTGCGGCGGGGAGAACGGCGGGTGATAGACGGGGGAGGGGACGTCGATCGGGGCGGGGCGCGCGACCCAGTGCATCGCCGACGCGACCTCCTCGATGGGCCTCACGCGCGCGGCGACCAGCTCGTGGCTCTTGAGCATCGAGAAGCCGTAGGCCTGGCTCGACTCCTCGTCGTAGAGCGCGAACAGCTCCCGCGCCCGGTCGTCGTCGCCCCGGAGCCAGCAGATCTGCGCCGCGACCCGGCCGGCGTCGACCGCGTGGGGGTGGCTCGGGTCGTCCTTGCGGATCGCGAGCGCGCGGTCGATCGCCTCGTCGAGCTGACCCGCGTCGATCAGGCGCAGGAGCAGATCCCAGCGCGCCTGCTTGTCCTCGGGGACGAGCCGGCAGGCCTTGCGCAGGGCGCGCAACGCGTCCGCGTAGCGCTCCGCGTCGTAGGCCTGCTTGGCGCTCTTCCACCACGAGGTCGCCTTGGCGACGCGGCGAG
Source organism: Polyangia bacterium (assembly GCA_030426845.1). Taxonomy (GTDB): domain Bacteria; phylum Myxococcota_A; class Polyangia; order Polyangiales; family Sandaracinaceae; genus JAUHXR01. Next base: position 19,078 of record JAUHXR010000132.1, read on the forward strand.
CGCGGTCGCGGTGACCGCGGGCCTCGGCGCCCGTGGTTCGCTCGGCGAGGGCCCGCCAGAGGTCGGGGTCGCGCGGGTCGAAGCGGGTCGCGCTCCGCCACATGTCGAGCGCGATGTCCGGGTGCCCGAGCTCCTCGAATCGCAGCGCGGCGGCCACGCACAGGAGGGTCTTCTTCGGGCTCGACTTGAGCATCGAGACCAGCGAGGCCTTGCCGGCGGGGTCACCCGCGCGCGCGCCGGTCACCGCCGCGTCGACCTGCTCGAGGATCGCCTCCGGGAGGCGGGAACGCCAGTTCGTCAAAGTAAGCTCCCCACGTCCGAGCTACGGTCGACTCGCCCTTCGGCTTGAGCGCCCACGTCGATCGCGCTTGCGCTTCGGGCGATCCGCGCGCGGCGCGCTCCCGGCGGCGAGGAGGCTCCTCGCGCGGGCCCGCCAGTCGTGATCGGTGAGGGTCCGGGCCCGGGCCGCCTCGGTCATCGCGCGCCGGGCCACGGGGTCGCCGAGCAACCGTTCGACCTCGGCTCGGGCCACCTCCGGCTGCTCGATCGGGTAGGGCGCGTACTCGACCCCCGGGTCGTAGGCCTCGCGGAGCCAGTGGTTCTCGTTGACCACCAGCGCGCTCCCGTTGGCGAGGCTGACGAAGTAGCGCTCCGAGGCGACGTGGGCGTGGATCGGCTGGGCGGTGAGGGTGACGCGCGCGTCGCTCGCGAGCTCTTCGAAGAGGTGGAAGGGCACCGCGCTCCGGAAGGTGAAGCCCGAGTCTTCGCCGAGCAGCCCCCGCCAGCCGTCGCCGACCACCGTGATCGGGAGGCCCTTCATGGCGCGCAGCACCGCGAGGCGTCGGGCGCCGCGGACGTAGCGGTTGGTCTCGCCGCAGACGATCGGCTCGATCTGCCCCAGGCTCGGGTGGTCGGCGATCCCCGCTCGCCGGGCGAGCTCCTGGAAGACGAGGCGGATCGGCCGCGCGGTGTCGGCCGACCACTCCTCGACGAGCGCCTCGAGCAGGCTGGCGGTGCCGGGGCCGAGCTGGGCCCTCCAGCGCTGCCGGATCGCCTCGGGGTCCGCGATGCTCCCGGCGAAGAGGACGTCGAGCCGCCGGTCCTCGTCCCGGACCCGGGGCAGGGCGCGCCCCGCGAGGGTCTCCATGCGAGGCTCGGGCAGGCCCATCGCGACCGCGTGGGCGAGCGTCTCCGGGTTCCCCCAGACGGTGCGCACGTGCGGCAGGCGGAGCAGCGAAGCCCAGTGCGGGTGGAAGTAAGGCTCGTCCACCATCCAGGTGGTCAGCGGCACCGCGCCGAGGCCGAGCGGGCGCCCCTCCGGGTCGGCGAGGGTGGCGCCGTCGAGGTTGAACGAGAGGACGAGGTCCGGCGCGAAGGCGGCCATCGACGCCCACTCGGCGGCCCCGGGGGTCCCGCGCGCGAGGTCGAGCAGGCGCGCGTCGCAGCCCTCCTCCTCGAAGCCGATCCGCAGGTAGTCGGTGAACGCGCGGAGGTGGTCGTAGTTGGCGACCCCCTTCACCAGCAGCACTCGCTTGTGTGTTTCCCCGCTCAAGTCGTCCTCCCGCTCCGCCGTACTCCCGCTCCGTACGACGTCTCGTTCTGAGACTTGACGCTTGGAGATCGACATGAAGCGAGCAGTGGTAGTGGGCGCGGGGGCGTCCGGGTTGGCGTCGGCGAGGCTCGCCGCGCGCCGCGGCGCGCAGGTGACGGTGGTCGAGAGCGCGGCCGGGCCGGGCGGCGACTGGATGCCGTTCCACGCCGAGGTCGAGGGCCAGCGCCTCTCCTTCGACCGGGGCATCCGCCTCGGGATGGCGACGGGCGACGAGGCCCTGGACCACGCGATCTACGGGTCGCTCCCTATCGAGTGGTACCGCATCGAGGGCTTCCCGAGGGAGGGCCACGTGCTCAAGGGCGAGCTGTGGCCGCACAACCAGTGCGTCGACGCGCGCCGCCTCGGTCCGGAGGCGCTCGCCCGCGTGATCGAGGAGATCAAGGCCGGGGTCGAGGAGCCCGAGGCGTCCGACCTCGACGGCTGGATGCGCGGCCGCTTCGGTGACGTCCTCACCGACGACGTCTACGCGCCCTTCCTCGAGAAGGTGTTCGGCCGCGGCCTCGCGGATCTCGCGCCCAAGGCCGACCGGTTCTTCGTTCCGGGCCGCGCGATCGTCTCCGACGACTCAGGGACCGACGCGCTGGTCGCCGCCCACCCGGAGCTGCGCGACCGCGTCGCGCACGCGTCGACCCGCGCGCTCAGCGTGCCGGGCCGCGCGTTCCTCCACCCCAAGGGCGGGCCGATGGGCAAGTGGATCGACGCGTCCTGCGCGCAGCTCGAGGAGATGGGCGGCGCGATCCGCTACCGCGCCTCGGTGGAGGCGCTCGAGCGCGACGGCGGCCGGGTGACCGGGGTCCGCCTCGCGAGCGGCGAGGTGCTGCCGGCTGACGTGGTCTTCTGGTCGCGCGCGCCGGTGTTCCTCCTCAAGGCGGCGTCGATCCCGGCGCCCTCGCTCCGGCCGATCTTCCGCGACCTCGCGGTCGTCCACCTCGTCGCGACCGAGGAGCCGTCGACCGACCTCCACTACGCGACCTTCTTCGACCGCGACGACGCGATCCACCGCGTGTTCTTCTACCGCGAGGTGCGGCCGGGCTGCGGACCGGTCGAGCGCCGCGCGATGAGCGTCGAGGTCGTGCTCGACCCGGGCGCGTCGATCGACGAGGCCGCCCTCACCCAGCGCGTGCTCGCCGAGCTCAAGGCGGCCGGCCTCATGCCCGAGAGCGCGGGCGTCGCGTGGAGCCACACCGAGCGCTTCAAGAACGTGTTCCCCGTCCCGACCCCCGAGCTCGGCGCCGCCGACAAGGCCTGCCGCGCCGCGGCCGAGGAGCTCGAGAACGTCGCGCTCGTCGGGCGCTCGGAGGACGCCGCGTTCCTCAACATGATCCTCTTCAACTGCCAGCGGCAGGTGGAGGGGCTCCTCGGCGCCGAGCCTGGATCGAAGGCCCGGAGCGAGGCCGCGTGAGCCGCGCGGCGCGCCTCGCGCGCTACGAGAACGACTACGACGAGAGCTACGGCTACGAGGCGCGGCTGGTCGAGGCCCGCAGCGCGATCACGGCCGAGTGGCTGCTCGCGCGGGCGCCGGAGCGGGTCGTCGAGGTCGGCTGCGGGCTGCGCCCGCTCTTCGCGCGGGTCGCGCCGCCCTCGCTCGCCCGGTGGGTGGTGGTCGAGCCGTCGGCGCGCTTCGCCGAGGCGGCTCGGGAGCGCGCCCTCGGGGCGCCCGCGCTCCGGGTGGTCGAGGGCTTCTTCGAGTCGAGCGTGGTCGAGATCCGCGCGGCGCTCGGCGGACCGGCCGACGTGGTGGTCATCGACAGCCTGCTGCACGAGCTCGACGACGCCGACGCGCTGCTGACGGCGGCCCGGGCGCTCCTCCACGAGGACGGGGCGCTGCACGTCAACGTTCCGAACGCGCTCTCCATGCACCGCCGGCTCGCCCGCGCGATGGGGCTCATCGGCGACGTGCGCGAGGTGAGCGAGCGCGGCGCGCGCCTCTCGCAGGCTCGGGTCTACGACCCGCGGACCCTGCGCGAGTCGGTCGAGGCGGCCGGCTTCGAGGTGTTCGACGCGGGCGGCCACACCATCAAGCCGTTCACCCACGCCCAGATGGAGCGCCTCGAGGCGGAGCTCGGGCCCGACGTCCTCGACGGCCTCGCGCGCCTCGCCGACGAGCTGCCCGAGCTCTCGGCCGAGATCCACGTGCGGGCCCGCCCCGCGGCGAGGCTCGCGTGAGCGCGCAGGTGGCGCTCGTCCCGCCGGCCCCGGTCTACGCGGCGCGGCGCTACCGACCCGAGGACGCGGCCGCGTGGGACGACTTCGTCGGGCGCTCCCCGAAGGGCACTGTCCTCCACTCGCGGCGGTTCCTCGACTACCACGGCGACCGGTTCGAGGACCGCTCGCTGTTGCTCACCGAGGGCCACAAGACGGTCGCGGTCTTCGGGGCCGTCACCCACCCCGCGCGCCCCCACGAGGTCGTCAGCCACCTCGGCTCGACCTTCGGCGGGCCGCTGCTCGCGAAGGTCGGCGCGGCCGAGGAGACGTTCGACGTCCTCGCGTCGGTCGCGGAGCACTACCGCGGCGAGGGCGTCCGGCGGCTGGTCCTCAAGCTCACCCCCGCCCACGTCGCGGAGCAGCCCGACGAGGCTGAGCGTTCGGCGCTCTTCCGGCTCGGCGGGCGCGTGGACCGCGAGGATCTCTGGAGCGTCGTCGCGCTCGATCGAGCGCGCAAGCGTCGTGACATCGCCAGCGCCCGCAAGGCCGCGCGCCTCGGGGTGCGCGTCCAGACGGAGTCGAGCGACGCGGCCTACGCGGAGGTGCACGCGCTGCTGAGCGAGACCCTGCGGCGCCGCCACGGCGCCAGCCCGGTGCACACCGTCGAGGAGCTGCTCACGCTGCGGGGCCGCCTCGGCGACGCCCAGGAGCTCTGGACCGCGCGCCTCGCGACCGGCGAGCTCGCGGCGGCCGGCTGGATCCTCTGGCACCGGCCAGGCGTGATCCACACCCAGTACCTCGCCGCCTCGGACGCGGCCCGTGAGGCGCGCGCGCTGGACGCGCTCCTCGAGGAGCTCTCTGTCTACGCGACGGAACGGGGGGCGCGCGTCCTCAGCTTCGGCGCCTCGACCGAGGATGGCGGCCGCCGCCTCAACGCGCCGCTCCACGCGTTCAAGAGCAAGCTCGGCGGCGGCGCGGTGACCCAGACCTTCGTGACCTGGGACCTCTGAGCCGCCCCGTCGCGCCGTTCTCACGCGGGCTTACTCGCCGGCGAGGAGCTC
>JAUHXR010000497.1 GCA_030426845.1 Polyangia bacterium
TACGGTGCGGGTGACCCTCGCGATCGACGCGGGCACGGCCGCGCTCCACGACGCGGCCCAGCTCGCGGCCCACCTCGCGCTCGGCGATCCGCGCACCGGCACGTTCCGGTAGAGGAGGCCGTGAGAGACCAGACGGCCAATTAGTGAAGCCCGGGCCGGCGCGAACGCCGACCCGGGCCTCGTGACGAGACGTGGAACCGTCTAACCCATGACGGCGCTGACGACGCCAAGGATCAGACCGACACCGGCGGCCGCAGCGCCACCGATGAACGCCATCTTCGCGTTCTTCGCGCTCGAGCCGAGCAGCTCTTCGCGGCCCTTCTCGCTGAGGATCATCCCGAACATCCCGGCGCGCGTGATGACGCCGTTCTCGAGCTTGCCGAGGACGAACGCCTTCGGCGGCAGGGGGACGATCCGCTCTTCGCAACGGAACTTGTTCGCCTTCGACATCGGCGGGTTCGCGAACGCGTAGTTGCCGAACATGATCGGCTCGGGGGTGCCGACGGCGTTCTTGAGGTCGGCGAAGAAGCCCTCGCTCTTGGTCTCATCGAAGGTCTTCTTGAGATCGAAGTCGCCGCCCTGGCTCGCGTCGATCGGGATGGCGCCCGAGCCGTCGTTGAGGGTGAAGGGCGCCGCGACCTTCTCGACGACGTAGTCCTTGCTCTTGGTGCTGTCCCCCTGCTTCCAGGTGCCGACGACCTTGAGCTCGTAGTAGAGGCACGGCGTGCCCGAGGCGGGGCTGACGAGCGGCTGGGGGCACTCGACGTTGCCCTCGACGCTCAGCGTGCCCTTCGGGTCCGCCTTGCTCGGGTCGGTGGCCTGGCCGGTCGGCACGAACGGCGCCTTGGAGATGCGCCCGCCCTTGTACTTGAGGAAACCGCCGATGATGAACGCGATGATCGCGCCGGCGATGAGGATTGCTGCGATGGCTCCCATGTCTCGAACTCCTGTGTGCTGCGTTTGAGATGCTGGCGTCGACGCTGCGACGCCGGTGACCTCCCGCGCTGGCCGCCTGGGCCGTCGCGGTGTGTGCAGCCCCTCTACGCAGCAACGGTGCCAACCCGCGCGGCCCCCGGCCCCGGGGCGGAACCGGCCCCCTGTCACGGCCCGGCGGGGCGATGTCACGGCGCGACGGGCGGGTGTCGCGGCGGGCTCGGGGCCCGGCCTCGGATCGCTCGCGCGGCGGCGAGCGTCCGCGGTACCATCGCCGGCCCTGATGACGGACGAAGGCCACTCCTACACGTTCGACCGCTCCCCCGAGGAGATCCGCAAGGCCGAGCAGCAGATCGGCAACCTCAAGACCCAGCTGCTCGTCGCGCCCAACGACCCGGTCAAGCGCTACTTCATCGGCAAGGCCTACCGGAACGCGGCGATGCTGGACGAGGCGGTCGAGCACCTCGAGAAGGCGGTCTCCCTCCGCCCGTCCTACGGGCTCGCCCACTACCACCTCGGGCTCGCCTACATCGAGAAGGGCGTCCTGCCGAAGGCGGCGGTCGCCTTCGCGTCGGCCACCGTCCACAACCCGGACCTCTTCGAGGCGTGGTTCTGGCGCGGCCACACCCAGCACAAGGTCGGCGACCACGGCCCGGCGGCCGAGGCGTTCGAGCGGGTGCTGCAGGACGAGCCGGAGCACGCGCGCGCGCTCTACGAGGGCGGCGACGCCTACGCGGCGCTCGAGGACCACGCGCGCGCGAGCGAGCTCTACGGCCGCGCCGCGCCGTTCTTCAAGACCGACCCCGAGCTCTGGTTCCGGCTCGGGCTCTCGCGGGCGCGGACGGAGCAGAACGACGTCGCCCGCCAGGCGCTCGAGCGCGCGCACGACCTGGCGCCGCGCCGCGTGGACGTGCTCAACCTGCTCGGCGAGGTCTGCCACGCGCTCGGCGCCCACGTCGACGCGGTGCGCGCGTACAAGAAGTCGCTCGACGTCGATCCCGAGCAGGCCGAGATCTGGTTCCGCATGGCCGAGCAGCAGGAGCTGCTCGAGCTCGACACCGAGGCGGCCGCCAGCTTCCGCGAAGCGGTGAACCGGCGCACGGACGACGCCTACTACCACCGGCGCTACGCGGAGCCGCTGTTCCGCCTCGACCGGCTCGACGAGGCGCTCGACACCTTCGAGCGCGCGCTCGAGCTCGGCGGCGAGGAGATCGTCGCGCTCGACGGCAAAGGCAAGACCCTCGCCGCGATGGGGCGCCACCGCGAGGCGGTCGAGGTGCTCGAGCGCGCGACCAAGCTGGACGACGGCTACGCGCTCGCGTTCTCGCACCTCGGCGAGAGCTACCGCGCGCTCGCGCGACCCGAGGAGGCGACCAAGGCGCTCAAGCACGCGGTCAAGCTCCAGCCCGAGGTCGCGGGCGTGCACTACGCGCTCGGCTACCACCACTTCGAGAACGGCGAGCACTTCGAGTCGGTGGTCTCCTTCGAGAAGGCGTGCGAGCGCGACTCGCGCATGGAGCCCGCCTACTTCCACGTGGGCGAGGCGCGCCGGCACCTCGGCGAGCACGAGAAGGCGATCGAGGCGTACAAGGGCGGCATCGCGATCAGGGCCGGACGCCAGGCCGCGCATCGAGGGCTCGGGCTGTCGCTCCGCGCGCTGCGCCGGCACGTGGAGGCGCTCGAGGCGTTCGAGGAGGCGGAGGCGCTCCAGCCGACAGCGGAGATCGCGCTCTTCAAGGGCGAGGTCCTGACCGCGCTCGACCGCGACGAGGACGCGGTGGCCGCGCTCGAGAAGGGGATCCGCCAGGACGCGGAGAAGCCGAAGCTCTTCGTCGCCCTCGCGCGCGCCCTGCGCAAGCTCGACCGCGGCGACCAGGCGCGCAAGGCGCTCGACGAGGCCCGCGTGCTCGCGCCCGACGACCTCGAGATCCTGCGGCTGCAGGGCGAGCTGCTGCGCGAGCTCGGGCGGGTCGACGAGGCGATCGAGGCGGTCCACGGGGCGCTGCGGCTCCGGCCGAACGACGCCTCGCTGCACGGGCTGCTCGGGGCGCTCCAGGTCTCGGTCGGGCGCCACAGCGAGGCGCTCGAGGCGTTCGAGCAGGCCATCTGGATCGCGCCGGACGACGCCGAGCTGCACGCCGAGCTGGGCTACGCGCTCATGCACATGGGCCGGCTCGACAAGGCGGTCGAGTCGCTCGAGGAGTGCCTCAAGCACGACGCCGATCACGTGGGCGGCCGCTTCGCGCTCGCGCGGTGCCTCCAGCAGCGCGGCGATCAGACGCGCGCCCTGGCCGAGTACGAGGAGGTGACGCGGCGCGCGCCCGATCACGCCGAGGCGCACTTCCGGCTCGGTCAGGTGCGGCTCGAGCGTGACGACCCGACCGGCGCGGCGGACGCGTTCCGCGACGCGACCCGGGTGCGCACCGACTACGGCGAGGCCTACACCGCGGCGGGCGAGGCGTACCGGCGGCTCGGCGACCTGGAGGAGGCGATGCGCGCGCTGCGGCACGCGGTCCGGCTCATGGGCGAGGCGCCGGAGCCGGGGGTCACGCTCGGCGAGGTCTACCTCGCGCTCGAGCGCCCGGACGACGCGGCCGCCTCCTTCGAGAGGGTCCTCGGGCATCACCCCGACCGCGTGGACGCGCGCTTCGGCGCGGGCCGCGCCTACGTGCTCGCGGGCAAGGACGACGCGGCGGTCGCGGCGTTCCGCAAGGCGCTCGACACCGACGCGTCCCACCTCGAGGCGCGCCGCGCGCTCGCGGCGGCCTACCAACGCGCGGGCCGGCTGCCGGACTGCCTCGAGGAGCTCGAGCGGGCGGTGGAGCTCGCGCCGGAGCACGCGGAGCTGCGGCGCGACCTCGGCCTCGTGCTGCTCGAGCTGGGCGACGAGGATCGGGCGCGCGCGTCGTTCGAGGAGGCGCTCCGGATCAACCCGTCGCTCCACGACGCGGCGCGGCGGCTCGGGGCGCTCCAGCTCGAGGACGGCGAGATCGAGGAGGCGGCCCGCACCCTCGAGGGCGCGGCGCGCCACCTCACCGACGACGCGGAGCTCTTCTACGAGCTGGTGCGCGCCTACGAGGCGACCGAGCGGACGGGCGAGATCGCGTCGGCCCTCGCGCGCGGGCTCGCGGCCGACCCCAAGCACCCGGGGCTGCTGACGGTGCGGGGCCACTCCCTCGCGAAGGGCGGAGAGCACAAGCAGGCGGCGGACAGCTTCGAGGCCGCGCTCGCCGCGGACGCGAGCCTCGTCGACGCGTGGATCGGCGCGGGCCGCGCCTACCGAGAGCTCGGGCGCGCGCTCGACGCGGTGAAGGCCT
>JAUHXR010000498.1 GCA_030426845.1 Polyangia bacterium
GATCAGCCGCCGCGCGCTGAGGTGGAGCGCGCCGCCGCCGCCGCCGCCCACCCCGACGTTGCCACGCGAGCCCGGGCCGACGGCCGAGCGCGCGCCCTCGCCGAACCCGCCGGGGCTCCCGCCGCGCAGGGGGGTGAGCAGCTCGCCCGGCGCCGCGTTGCCGCCCGTGCCGCCCGGGCTCCCGCCGCCGTCGCCGCCGTCGCCGCCGTCCCCGCAGAACCCGCCGCCGCCGCCGCCGCCGTCGGAGAAGCTGTTGTTCATCCCGTCGTCGCCGGGGGAGATGCCCTCGCGCCGACCGGGGCGCCCGCCGTGCGTGCCGCCTGCGCCGAGCGCGCCGTCGGCGTCACCCGTCAGGTACGTGCTGACGTCGATCGCGCCGTTCTCGTCGATCTCGATCGCCTCCCACGCGAGGATCACCAGCGGGCGCCCGCCGATCGCCCTCAGGATCGCCCCCTCGCGAACGCGGAGCGAGTTGACCGGCAGCACGCACAGCTCCTCGCCGCCTGCCTGGTTGACGACCATCGAGCTCGCGCTCATCGCCATGCACGCGTCCGTGTCGAACACGGTCTGCCCGGGGGTGCTGAGGTCGACGTCCTCCAGCCCGGCGCGCCACAGGTCCGGCGGCACGTTCGACGGGATCATCTCGCCGCAGCGAGGGACGTCGCCCTCCGCGCAGCCGAGATCGCACCGCACCTCCGCGCCGTCGCAGGTGCGCAAGGTGTCGCCCTCGCAGGACGCGACGCAGCCCGCGTCGCCCACCACCGGCGGGCCCGCGTCGCGGTCGACCACCGGGGGCCCCGCGTCGAAGCCCGCGGCGTCGATCGGGCCCGAGTCCATCAGCACCACGCCAGGCCCGGCGTCTCCGCCGGCGCCGAGGCGGTCCGGGTCCGGGTTGATGACCGCGCTGCACCCTGCGAGGGCGAGCGCGACCGGGAGAGCCAGAGCCAAGCGATGGGCCATCGGCCCCATTCTACGGGCCGAGCGCGCCATTACCAGGGCAGCACCTCGCCGTTGGCGTGCCAGAAGGTCCCGCTCGTCTCCGGGGTGAGCGCCTCGATCCGCTCCCACAGGAGCGCCGCCGACTCGGCCGGCTCGAGGTGCCCGCTGTGCCCCGTCATGTCGGTGCGGACGTAGCCGGGGTGAAGGATCGCGACCGCGACACCCTCGCCGGCGAGGTCGTGCGCGAGCGAGGTCGCGGCCATGTTCAGCGCCGCCTTGCTCATGCGGTAGCCGTAGGCGCCGCCGCTCGTGTTGTCGGCGATCGAGCCCATCCGGCTGGTGATGAACGCGACCTTGCCGCCGCGGTTGATGCGCGGCGCGAGCGACGCAGTCAGGCGCAGCGGGGCGAGCGCGTTGACCTCGAGCTGGGCGCGGATCGAGTCGAAGTCGAGCGCGCGCAGGCTCTCGCGGCGGAGGATCCCCGCGTTGTTGATCAGCACGTCGACGCCCTCGAGCTCGTTGGCCAGCTCGGCCACGCCGACGTCATCGGTGACGTCCACCCCCTCGCGGACGGTCACCGATCCCTCCGCCGCGAGCGCGTCCAGCTCCGGCGAGCTCTTGCGCACCAGCGCGACCACCTCGTGGTCGGCCGCCGCGATACGCGTCAGCTCCAGCCCGATGCCCCGGTTCGCCCCCGTGATCACGATCTTGCTCATGGCCCCCGCTATAGGGCGGGAAGCGGCGGCTGTCAGGGGGGCGGGCTGTCGCGGGCGCGGCGCGCGACGTAGAGTCCGGCGCATGGATCCCGTCTGTGACCCCGCCCGGATCGGCGCGGACGCGCTGCTCTGGGACGCGCGGCTCGGGCCCGACGCGAGGGCGCGCTTCGAGGCGCGTCGGCTCGAGGGCGCGGTCTTTGTCGACGTCGAGCGCGATCTCAGCGGGGACGCCTCGGACCCGGCCCGGGGCGGGCGTCACCCGCTGCCTCCGCTCGCCGCCTGGCGCCAGACCCTGGGCCGCCTCGGGGTGACGCCGGGGCGACGCGTGGTCGTCTACGACGACGCCTCCGGCGCGAAGGCGGCCGCGCGCGCGTGGTGGATGCTGCGCGCGAGCGGTCACGCCGAGGCCCAGGTCCTCGACGGCGGGCTCGACGCGGCGATCGCCGCGGGCTGGCCGCCGGCCTCGGGCGCCTCCGCTCCGATGGAGGCCGCGCCCGCCTACCCGGTCGATGCCTGGACGTGGCCGGTGGTCGACGCGGACGAGGTCGACCGCCGGCGCCGCGACCCCGAGGCCTGCGTGCTCGACGTGCGGGCGGGGGCGCGCTTCCGCGGCGAGCTCGAGCCGTACGATCCGCCGGCTGGTCACATCGCGGGCGCGGTGAACCTGCCGCTCGAGGCGAACCTCGACGGGAGCCGTTTCAAGTCGGCCGACGCCCTGCGCGCGCAGTACGAGGAGCTCCTCGCGGGGCGCGCCGCGTCGTCGCTCGCGGTGAGCTGCGGTTCGGGGGTGACGGCCTGCCACACCCTCCTCGCGCTCGAGCGCGCGGGGCTCCAGGGAGCCGCGCTCTACGTCGGCTCCTACAGTGAGTGGTCGCGCCAGGGGCGCCCCCGCGGACCGGAGCGCGCGCCCTGAACGAGGCGGTCATCTATGGCGTCCTCGTCGTCGCGGGCGTGCTCGCCGGGTTCCTGAACACGGTGGCGGGCGGAGGCTCGCTGCTCACCGTGCCGGCGCTGATGCTCCTCGGGATGCCGGCGCCCATCGCGAACGGCACCAACCGCCTCGCCGTGGTCTCGCAGTCGCTCGCGGGCGCGGTCGCGTTCCGCCGCGCGGGCAAGCTCCCGACCGAGGGGGTGGTGGCGACCGCGGCCCCCTCGCTCCTCGGCGCGATCCTCGGGGCCACGCTCGCGTCGATCGCGCCGGAGTGGCTCCTCAAGCCGGTGCTCCTCGGCACCATGTCGCTCATGGCGTTGGTCGTCCTCTTCAAGCCGGACCTGACGCGTGGGAGCGCGGACGAGCCGCCGGCGAGGCTGCGCGAGCGGCCGCTCGCCGTGCTGGGCCTGTTCTTCGCCGGGGTCTACGGCGGCTTCGCCCAGGCCGGGGTCGGGCTCGTTTTGCTCGCGGTCCTCGCGGGGATGCTCCGCTACGACGTCGCGCGCGCCAACGGGCTCAAGCTCGCGGTGGTGCTCGTCTACGGCGTCGTGGTGCTCGGCATCTTCGTGGTGGCCGGGCAGGTGGACTGGATCCCCGCGATCGTCCTCGCCGCCTCGACCGTCGTCGGCTCGCAGCTCGGGGTCCGCTTCGCCCTCAAGGCGGACCCGCGATGGATCCGCGGGCTGCTCTTCGTCGCGGTGGTCGCGGTCTCGGCCGGGGCGATGCTGCGTCGCTGAAGCTGCGTCGCTGAAGCTGCGTCGGGCGCCTCAGCGCACGAGGCGATCGGAGGGCGCGGCGCCGTCGAGCGCGCCCGCCGCGACCTCGAGCACCGAGCGCACCCCGCCGACGCAGCGCGGGGTGGCGTCGCCAGCCGGGACGCCGCGTTCGATCGCGACCACGCGGCCGTCCGATGCGGCGTAGAGCACGTCGATCGGGAAGCTCACCCCGTCGTTGACGATGCAGATCTCGTCCTCCACCGCGAAGGGGAGGAGCAGCGCCTCGCCCGCCGCGAGGGGAGGCTGCCCGCGCAGGCCCTCGCGGCGCTCGGCTTCCGTGTCTGCGACCCGCGCGCAGAAGGTCAGCTCCGTCGCGCCCGAGACGCGGACCTCCTCGCCGCCCGGGCACGCGCAGCCGGTGGCCGCCGCCGCGAGCAGGAGGAGGGCGCGCCTCAAAGGGACTCGAGGAACGCGAGGACCGCCGCGCGGTCGTCGGCCGAGAGCACGGCGAAGGCGGTCGCGGAGGCCTCGCCCTCGCTGTAGTGGTCGGCGATCGCGGCCTCGATCGTGGCCGAGAGCCCGTCGTGCATGTACGGCCCGGTCAGGCCGACACCCCAGAGCGGCGGCGTGCGCAGCTCGCGGCCGGTCGCGTCGCCCGACGTCACGCCCATCTCCCCCGCGGGGAAGACGTCGTGCAGCAGCAGGTCGGAGTAGAGCGGAAGAGGCGTTCCGTCCTCGAGCTCGAGCGCGCGGTGGCAGCTCGCGCAGCCGACCGTCTCGAAGAGCGCCTCGCCGCGGTCCTCGAGGGTCGCGTCGGTGCGGCGCCGCGGGGGCGGCGCGAGGCTCGACATGAAGAACGCGATCGACTCGAGCTCCTCCACCGTGATCTCCGGATCGGCGACGTCGTCGGCGTCGGTCGAGATGCCGAACGTCAGGC
>JAUHXR010000133.1 GCA_030426845.1 Polyangia bacterium
AGTAGCCGCGCAGCTCCGTCCGGCTCTTGAAGCAGAAGTAGCTGTAGTTGAGCGCCATCAAGACGTCGTGCTTGGTCTCGTGGGGCGCGCGGACGTCGCCCTCGATCAGCGTGACGCGCGCGGCCTCGTCGCCGAGCGGCGCGATGTTGTGCTCGCGGCCCCACGCGAGCACCGAGGCGTCGATGTCGACTCCGGTCGCCGTCCGCTCGGGGTGGCTCGCCGCCCACTTGCTGCAGAGGAGCGCGGTGCCGCAGAAGTCCTCGCGGAGGCTCCGCGCCGGCCGGCCGACCCGCTTCTTGAACTGCTTGCTCGCGAGCTCGACCTCGAAGTCCGGCGCCTGGACCGACATCTGGTAGAGCACGTGCTTGTCCGCCTTGTGGGCGGTCGGCTCGGCGCTCTTCGCCTTCTTCGCGCGCTTGCGCCCCTTGGACTTCTTCTTGGCCATCGCCGGCCCCGTCTAGCACCTCCGGCCGCGGGGGCCAGCGGTCGTCGGTGGCGCCCGCGCAGGAGGACCCCTGTCGGCCCGACGCGCGTCGAGTCGGCGGCCCCGTCGCCCGCTCCGACGAGCGCGAGGGCCAGGGCCGCGATGCCGACGGTGAGCGCGTCAGGCGTCGGGGCTCGAGGCTGGCTCGGCCTCGCCCGGCTCGCCCTGCAGAGCGGCGCGCGCCTCCTCGCTCACCGTCTTGAGGTGCAAGTCCTGCTGCGGGAAGGGGATCTCGAAGCCGGCCTCCTCGAGGGCGCCGTAGACGCGAGCGGCGAGCGCGCTCTTGATCGCGATCGCCTCGAGGTAGCCCGCCGTCCAGGCGCGCAGCGTGTACTCGATCGCGCTGTCGCCGAACGCGGTGCAGATCACGTCCGGCGGCGGGTCGTTCAGCACCCCGTGCTGCGCGCGCACCACCCGCTGGAGGAGACGCATCACCTCGGCCGGCTCGTGGGCGTAGCCGACCCCCACCACCAGCTCGAGGCGCCGCTTGGCGTCGCTCAGCGTCCAGTTCACGAGCTGGCCGCTGATGAGGTCGGAGTTCGGCACGATGACCTCCGCGCCGTCGAGCGAGCGCACGGTGCTCGAGCGGATCCCGATGCGCTTGACGGTGCCCACCAGGTCGCCGCCCACCTCGATGATGTCGCCGACCTTGATCGGACGCTCCGCGACGAGGATGAGGCCAGAGACGAAGTTGCTGACCACGTTCTGGAGGCCGAAGCCGATGCCGACGCCGAGCGCGCCGCCGAGGAGCGCGAGCCGCTCGGGGCCCACCCCCGCGACGCCGAACGCGAGCACCACGCCGATCGCGACGAGGACGTAGCTGACGCTGAGGCTGATCGCGCTCGAGATGCCCTGCTCGAGCTCGAAGCGGGGCAAGATCTCGTACTCGAGCAGGACGTGCACGAGCCGCATCACGAGGAACGTGCCGAAGAGCATCGCGAGGAACGCGAGGACGTCGCCGAAGGACAGCTCGATCGAGCCGAACGTGAACGTGCGGCGGAAGATCGTCTTGCTGACCTCGAGCGTCGGGTCGATCAGATCGAAGCTCTTGAGCGCGAGGTAGACGAAGCAGCCGGCCGCGACCCACCGCAGGCCGCTGACGAGGTAGCCGGCCACGCGGAGGCGGCGCGAGCGCACGGTGTAGAAGAAGCGCGCCCACGGCCGGCGCAGGCCGTAGCGGACAAGCGCGATGAGCAGCTCGACCGCGAGGAAGAGGCCGAGCGCCTGCTCGGTCGCCCAGAGCGTGCCGGTGGTCCAGAGCTCGGCCCGCTCGGTGTAGCCCGACAGGAGGAGGTAGGTGGCCACCGCCAGGGGCAGGGCCACGAGGCGCAGCAGGCCATAGAGCCGCTGGGTCGCGCGATCGGCGCGGGCGATCGGGGCGCGCCAGCGCGGCGCCCAGAGCGCGATCGCGCAGGCGAGGCTCGCGAGCAGCACGAGGAGCGCGTAGAACCGCCGGAGGACCTCGGGGACGACGCCGAGGCTGAGCGGCACGCTGAGGCCCGCGAGCACGAGCAGCGCGAGGATCGGCCGGTGGGCGGTCGGCAGCACGTGGCGGCCGAGCCGGTGGATCGCCGGGATCATCGCGACGAGGCTCACCCCGACCGCGATCACCGGGACGTAGGGGTAGACGATCGGCGCGAGGATGAGCGCGAGCACCGCGGCTCCCGCGAGCGGCGAGGCGCGGAGCGCGCGGTGGGCGCTCGGGGGCTGGCGCGGAGCGAGGCGCGAGCGGGTGCGGAGGCGAAGCAGCCCGAAGAGCGCGAGTAGGCCGGCGCTGAACGCGAGGTGCCAGGTGATCGGCTTCTTCTCGGTCGTGACGAAGGTCGAGAGCGACGAGGCGTGCTCGCCCGCGATGTCGGCGATCGAGGGATCGGCCTCGTCCTCGTCCTCGAGCGGGCTCCAGCCGCGCCAGAGCGGGCGGTGGTCGCGGCGCTGGCGGCGGGCGCGGGCGTTGGCCTGCGCGGCCTCGATGCGCGAGAGCTGGCGCGCCACGCGGATGCCCTGATCGCTGAGCTCACCCTGCAGCGCGAGCACCTCCTCGAGACGCAGATCGATGCGGCGGAGCACCACGTCGATGCGGTGGAGCAGCGACTCGATGCGCGAGCGCTGCGACTCGGGGAGGGGCTCGGGCCGCGGCGCCTCGAGCGTGATCTGCCAGAGCCGTCGCGCCGCCTGCACGTGTCCGCGCTCCTCGGCCAGGCTCGCGCTGCGCGCCTCGAGCTGCTCCTGCCAGCGGGTGAGCCGCGAGCGCACGCGGCTCCACTCCTGCTCCTGATCCTGGAGCGCGGCGGGGTGCAGATCCTCGAGGCGGTCGAGGGCCGGGTCCTCGGCGAGGAGCGTCACGTTCTCGATGAAGCCGGGAAGGCGCCGCCGCACGGAGAGCATCTCGCGCGTGCGGTGGAGGCGCGGGGTGACCTCCTGGATCTCGCGGAAGGTCTCCTCGATCCGCCGCCCGATCTCGGCCGCGGCGAGCGGCGCGGGCGCCGCGGGGGCCGCGATCGGCGCGACCCCCTCGCCCGGCGCGGAGCCCTCGTCGTCGCGAGCCTCGCCAGCCTCGTCGCCAGCCTCGTCACCGGCCTCGTCGCCAGCCTCGTCGCCAGCCTCGTCGCCAGCCTCGTCACCAGCCTCGTCGCCAGCCTCGCCGATCGGTCCGTCCTCGTCGCCGCCCGGCCCGGGGTCTTCGTCGCCGTCGATCGCGTCGATGACCTCGTCCGCGCTCGGCGGCGCGGCGCCCGCGTCGGGCTCCTGAGCCCGCGCGACGGCGGGGCCGAGCAACGACGCGAGGAGCGAGCAGCACACGAAGGCCCGGCGCATGGCGATCGGGAGGGTAAGGGCCGCGACGCGATGGGGTAAAGCAGAGGCCGTCCAGCGCGCCGAGCGGTGCGGGCGCTCTCGAGCCTGCCGATCCGCTCGCTCCATGGCGGACGCGGTGCACTAAGCTCGCCTCGATGCGGAGTCGTCGGCCCCTCCCCCTCGTGATCGCGCTCTTCGGCTGCAGGACGCTCCTCGGCTGCGGAGCGCTCCTCGGCTGCGGGGCGCCGCCCGCCAGCCCCGCGCCTCCGCCCGCGGAGGCGACCGCGCCCGCGACCCTCGAGGCCCCGGCGCCGCCGTCCACGCCGCGGCTCGCCGAGCGCGCGCGCCAGGTCCACGATCGCTTCCGGCCGGACGCGGCCCTCGCGGTGGTCGCCTACGCCGATCGGTTCTTCCGCGTGCGGGGCAACGAGGGCTACCTCAAGACGCTCGAGCACGTGCGCGACCGCGTGCGCGAGGCCGGCCTCGAGGCGCGGCTCATCGAGCTGGGCGACGCCCGCCCGACCTGGACGCCGCGCGCGGCCGAGCTGACGCTCCTCGGCGACGGCGGCGAGACGCTGGTGCGCTTCGCGCGCGAGTCCGAGCCCGATCGCGCGACGCTCCTCGTCGGCTCCGACGCGACGCCCGCCCGGGAGCTCGCGCTGATCGACGCCGACGCGGTGCGGCGGGGCGAGGACGCGCGCGGCAAGGTCGTCCTCGCGGTCGGGGAGCCGGGACCGCTCTTCGCCGAGCTCGTCGCGGGCACCGGGGCGGCGGGCCTCATCACCCAGAACCTCGAGCCCTACCACCAGGCCGAACGGCACCCCGACGCGGCCCAGTTCGGCTACCTGCCCGAGCACGCGACCCCCGCGTTCGGCTTCTCCGTCGGGGCGCGCGATCACGCGGCGTTGGTCGCCGCCCTCGCGCGCGGGCCAGCGCGTGTCCGGGTCGAGATCGACGTGGCGACCGGCGCGGGGCGGGCCGGCGCGCTCGAGGCGCGGATCCCGGGGACCGATCCGACGGCCGGCGCGATCGTGTTCGTCGCCCACGTGGACGAGCCGGGGGCCAACGACAACGGGAGCGGGGTCGGCGCGCTCGCGGAGCTGGCGGTCGCGCTCCACGCCGCGATCGAGTCCGGGGACGCGCCCCGATCGCGCCGGACGATCGTGTTCCTCTGGGGTCAGGAGATGGAGGTCTCGCGGACCTGGCTCGCCGAGCCTCCCGTCCCGGTCGGCGTCGGGCTCGTGCTCGACATGGTCGGCGAGGACCCGGCGCACGGCGCGCCGTTCCTCATCGAGCGGATGCCCGACCCGGGCGCGATCTGGCTCCGGGGCGACGACCAGCACACGGAGTGGGGGGCGGGCGAGGTGCGCGAGGAGATGCTGCGGGGGCACCTCCTCAACGACGTGATGGCGGCGGCCGCGCGGGCGGAGGCGGCGCGTGAGCCCTGGCGCTGGCGGAGCAACCCCTACGAGGGGGGCAGCGACCACATGTCGTTCCTGCGCCGGGACCTCCCCGCGGTGCTCGGGTGGCACTTCACCGACGACGCCTACCACACCACCCGCGACCGGATGGACCGCGTGAGCGCGGCCGAGATGCGTCGGGTCGCGGCCACCTTCGGCGCGGTCGCGCTCACCCTCGCGAGCGACGCGCCGGAGGACGCGGCCGAGGCGATCGCGATCCTCGAGCACGCCTCACGCGCGCGGCTGCTCGACGTCGACGCGGCGTCCCGCGCCCTCGTCGCCGAGGGCGGCTCGGACGCAGCCACCGAGCGCCGCGTGCGACGCGCGTGGATCGACTGGTACGCCGAGGCCTTCGCGAGCGTCGACGCCCACTACGGCGGCGTCGCGGGCAGCGCGGCCGCCGCCCGGTGGCGGGCCGGCGCGGGGCGCTGAGCGCCGCTCAGGCGACCCGCTTCTTCTCGTCGAGCTCGCGGGCGAGGTCGAGCAGCAGCGCGGTCGTCGAGGTCTCGATGCGGTCGGCACGATCGCACGCGCCGATCGACAGCTCGAAGCGTCCTTCCCGCCAGTTGAACAAGCGCGCCAGCTCGTCGAGCGGGGCGCGGCCCGCGCCGCCGACGCAGTCGACCACCTGACCGTCGCGAACGTAGACGCGCGCGCTGTCCCGCTCCCGGGTGACGCGCAGCTCGCCGGTGAAGCGCTCGAGCGCGACGATCGACAACACCCCCGGCATCGACAGGTAGGCGAGGTCGCCGCTGAGGTGCACCGGCTGGGGGCGCGCGCGGAGCGCCGAGGCGTCGAGCCCCGAGAGCGACTCGCGGATCCCGGTGATCGGCTCGGGGCGCTCGAGCGGGGGCGCCTCACCCATCGCCTCGACCTGGGTCCGGAACGCGCCGCTCGGCTTGCGGCGGCTGCGCACCGCGCGCCCCTCGAACCGCATCGTCCCGCCGCTCGGCGAGGGGACCTCGATGCGCACGCGCTCGCCCTTGCGGAGCTGCCAGCCCGTCTCGAGGCTGAGCCCGCCGACGTCCGGCTCGGCGTCGGCCTCCGGCTCCGCGTCGCTCTCGCGCGCCATGTGGAGCACGAGCGCGCTGAGCTCCTCGCGCTTGCCGGGCTCGTAGCAGAGGAACTCGAACGCGACCGCGCGCACCTTCGTCCCGCTGAGCAGGTCGTCGGTCCGCTCCACCCGGACGACCCGGGCTGGCACCTCGAGCCGGATCGCCTTGTCGCGGCTCCGCAGCCGCAGCGCGTAGATCTGCCCCGGCTCGCCCACCGCGGCGTCGAGCCGCACGTGGAGGCCGCTCAAGCTGAGATCGCCCTCCCGGATGGTGGCCCTCCGCTCGATCCCCACGACCTGGAGCTCCAGCGAGGCCCGCACGCGGGGGCTACGTCGTCTATCCGCGCCCACGGGCCCGATCAACGACGCGTGGTGGCTCCCCTGAACCCGGCGTGCCACGGTCCCCGGGTGCCTTCCGACGCGGGCAAGACGATCCACTTCATCTCCCTTGGCTGCCCCAAGAACCGGGTCGACACCGAGGTGATGCTCGGGGTCTCGGAGCTCCACGACTACCGCCTCGTCGAGCGCCCCGAGGACGCCGAGGTGATCGTGGTCAACACCTGCGGGTTCATCGACGCAGCCAAAGAGGAGTCGGTCGAGACGATCCTCGCGATGGGCGAGCTGCGTCAGGGCGGCGGCCGCTGCGAGCGGCTCGTGGTCGCGGGCTGCCTCTCGCAGCGCTACCCGGAGGAGCTCGCGTCCCAGATGCCGGAGGTCGACCACTTCCTCGGCTCGAGCGACATGCTGAAGCTCGCCGAGGTCCTCGCGCGCCCCTCGGAGGCCCCGCGGATGCTCGTGGGCAACCCCGCCGAGTACACCCTGCGCGCGTCCGATCCCCGGCAGCTCAGCCAGGGCCTCCACAGCGCCTACGTGAAGATCGCCGAGGGCTGCAACCGGAGCTGCGCCTTCTGCACGATCCCGAGCTTCCGCGGCAAGCAGCGCTCGCGCGCGGTCCCCGACGTGGTGCAGGAGGTCGAGCGGTGGGTCCAGCTCGGGGTCACCGAGATCAACCTGATCAGCCAGGACACGGTCGCGTTCGGCCGCGACCTCAAGGACGGCACCGACCTCACCGCGCTCACCCGCGCGGTCGCCGACGTCGACGGGCTGCGCTGGCTGCGCTTGTTCTATCTGTACCCGGAGCGGCTCCCCGAGGGGCTCATCGCGCTGCTCGCGGATCATCCGCGCGTCCTCCCCTACGTCGATATGCCCCTCCAGCACGCGTCCGACGCGATGCTCCGCCGGATGCGCCGCGGGCACGGCGGCGACCGGCTGCGGCGGGTGGTCGACCGCCTCCGCGAGCAGGTCGGCGAGCGCCTCGTGTTCCGCACCGCCTTCATCGTCGGGCACCCCGGCGAGACCGACGCGGACTTCGACGAGCTCTGCGAATTCGTCCGGTGGGCGGAGTTCGATCGCGTCGGAGTGTTCCGCTACTCGGTCGAGGAGGGGACCTCCGCGGGCGAGATGGACGACCAGGTCCCCGAGGAGGTCGCTGAGGCCCGGCGCCGCGAGCTGCTCGCGGTGCAGCGCCCGATCAGCCGCGCCAAGCAGGAGCTGCTGGTCGGCACCGACCTGGAGGTGCTGGTCGAGGGCGTCTCCGACGAGAGCGACCTGCTGCTCCAGGGCCGCTGGTACGGACAGGCGCCCGAGATCGACGGCAAGGTCTACCTCGCCAACGGTGAGGCGCGCCCCGGCGAGCTCCGCAAGGCCTTCGTCACCCAGGCGGCCGACTACGACCTCGTCGCCGACCTCTACGAGCGCGACGGCACCCTGCCCGAGCCGCCCCCCGGCGCCGACCCGCGGCCCAAGCGACGCCTCCGGCTGCCCACGGTCTGAGCCGGGCTTCGGACCGTCCCCAACATCCTCTGAGTAGACAACCGGATCTACTCTGAGCATCCGCTGGGTCACGGAGCTGGCGTTTGCCCCTGTGATCACGAGGCAATTCCGCCGGCATGCGTCGTGCGTTGTCCATCCTCAGGAGGCGAGATGGCGACGACCAAGGACGACAGCGTGCTCATGAACCTGCAGGACCTCTTCGCGATGGAGACCGACCGGCGAGTCGAGGAGGCGACACGGGCGGAGCGGGAGCGCGCGGAGGCCGAGGCCCAGGTCGTGCGCGAGCGGCGCGCCCGGGAGCAGGCCATCGCGGAGGCGCGCGAGGCGGAGCGCAGGCGGCACGCGGAGGAGCAGCGGCAGCGCGACGAGGCGCTCGACGCCCGGATCGCGGGGCTCCGCGCGCAGCTCGACCAGGTCCGCCAGGAGCGGGAGGAGGCCCGGCTCGCGGCGGCGGCGGCGCCGAGCGCGCCGGCGCGTCCTCACCGGGCGGCCTGGTTCGCGACCGCGATGGCCGCGGCCAGCCTGGTGGCGGCGCTCGGTGCGATCGCGGTGTCGTGGCCGGAGGCGCCGGTCGCCCCGCCGAGCGCGCCGTTGGCGGGCGCGCCGCTCACCGCGCCCGCGCCGGAGCCGGAGCCAGTCGAGGTCGCCGAGCCGGTCGCGCCGGAGGTCACCGGGCCCGCGGTCGCGATCACCGCCCCCCAGCCGACCGAGCCGGCGGCCACCCGGCCGTCGCCCCGGCCCCGCCCGCGCCCGCGCCCGCGCCCGGCCGACGACCTCGCGTCTCAGCTCGACCTCGGGACGGGCGACGACGTGCTCGGCGGCTTGCCCGTCGAGCGAGGCCGCTGAGCCCCCTCTGCCCAGAGGCTGGCGCATGCCAGCCGCCGGCCCTATAGTCGCCCGCGTCCGGCCCCGCGACGCGGGCGGTTTGCTGTAATCCAGGCGCGACCATGAGCACCTACATCACCGACGACTGCATCAACTGCGGGGCCTGTGAGCCCGAGTGTCCGAACCAGGCCATCAGCGAGGGCGAGGAGATCTACGTGATCGACCCCGCGCTCTGCACCGAGTGCGTCGGGTTCTACGACCACGAAGCCTGCCAGGCGGTCTGTCCGGTCGAATGCTGCCTGCCCAACCCGGAGCACCGCGAGGAGGAGGCGGAGCTCGCGCAGAAGGCCATCCAGCTGCACCCGGACGACGGGGAGCTCAAGGGTCGCATCGACTCGGGTGACTACCCCTCCCGCTTCCGCAAGTAGGGAGCCCTCGAGGCTCCGCGGGCGGCGGGCGCCGCGTCGACGGCGGGCGCTGCTTCGACGCTGGGCGGCGCTTGGCTCGGTGTTCGCCCTCGCGGCGTGGAGCGTCGGCTGCGCGCCCGCGATGCCGAGCCTCGCGGGAGGGCGCACGGTGCCCATCGGCCGCTCCGACCTCGCGCTCGGCGGGGCGGTCCGCGTGCCGACCGGCGACCTCGCGCCCGAGGCGATGGGCGACGACGCGGATCAGGCGCTGCGCTACGGCGCCCCCGGCGGCGCGGTCCCGGTCGCGTTCTTCCGCTACGGCTTCGGCGACGACGCGGATCTCGGGGTCGAGGCCTCGGGTACCACGCTGCGCGCGATGCTCCGCGGCCGGCTTCGCCTCGGCGGCTTCGCCAGCCTCATGGGCGCGATCGTGCCGCACCTCGGGGTCGCGCACGACGGGAGCGCCGCGGTCCGCGGCGGCGGCACCCTCCCGGTGGTCGTCGGCTTCGATGTCCTGAGCGTCCTCGAGATCTGGCTCGGGGTGCGCGGCGCGATCGACCACCTCGGGGGCGAGCTGGCGGGCGGCGACACGGTCTCCCTCACCGGCGTGCGCACGGGCGGCGTCGTCGGCGTGGCCGCGGGCTTCCGCCGGCTCCATGTCTTGGTCGAGCTCGGCATCGACCACGAGCTCTGGCTCGGCGAGCTGGCCGGCCGCTCGATCGAGCGCAACGGGCTCGCGCTCACGCCCGGCTTCGCGGTGCGCCTGCGGCTGTGACAGACACGCGGCTGTGAAGCACCCGCGCCTCGGAAGCACCCGCGCCTCGGAGGGCGCGGCTCGTCGTCAGCGCGTCTTCTTGCCCTGGGTCATCTCCTGGATCTTCTCGCCGATGAAGGCGCCGAAGAGGGAGATCATGCCGCCGAGCAGACCGCCGATGATGTAGGCGGGCATCGTGAGCTGGAACCCGTCGCCGAGCTCCATCTCGTCGGGCACCGACGGGGTCGTGCTGATGACCCACCAGATGGTCGGGCCGACCGCGACGAGCGCGCCGATCGCGGGCTCGAGGAAGGTCTTCCCCGGGGACATCCAGCCGACGAGGATGCCGCCGACGAACCAGACCGCGACCGAGATCATCAGCGCGGAGAAGCCCTGCGGATCGTAGGCGTCGATCGCGAGCGGGAGCGCGACGAGGACGATCGCCTGGAGCGCGAGGTAGACGACGAAGCTGACGACGGCCCACTTGATGGCGAAGCCGTCCTGCTGATTCCGTCGCCGCGCCTCCTCCTCGGCCGAGTAGTCGGCCGACAGCTCCTCGAGCTTGGCGCCGCAGGACACGCACCGATCCGCGCCCGGGGCGTTCTTGAAGCCGCAGACGTGGCAGACCACCTGGTCCTTGGTCGAAGCCATCGCGAGCAGTCTCTCAACAGGAGTTGGGGAACGCAACTGATCGACAGCCATGTGGGGGGCCTAACGGCCAGCGTCCCCTATACTGGACCCACGCCGTGGAGGGCCGGTGAGCCGGGACGAGCGCGTCGAGCAGCGATGGTTCGAGGTGGCCGACGAGGGCTGGCGACGCCTGAGCGCCTCGCGTCCCCTCGGGCGCTTGCTCCTCGAGGCGATCCAGAACGCCTTCGACGAGCGCGCGCAGAGCGTCGCGGTCGACCTGACGCCGAGCCGCGTGGAGATCGTCGACGACGCGGGCGCGGGCATCCCCGACGAGCGGCTCGTCTACACGATCTTCCTCAGCGACAAGCCCGACGACCCGACGCGCCGCGGGCGGATGGGCCGCGGGCTCAAGGAGCTGATCGCGGGGATGGACGAGGCGCTCGTCGAGACGGTCGGCACCACGGTGGAGTTCACCGACGCCGGGCGGAGCAGCGCCTCCAACGACCGCGCCGCCGGCACGCGCATCGTGCTGCAGCGCGCGTTCGGCGCCCCCGAGCTCGCGGCGGCCAAGGACCTCCTCAAGCTCTGCATCCCGCCCAAGGGCACGCGCCTGACGATCGACGGCAAGGCCACGCGACGGCCGCGGTCGGTGATCACGCTCTCGTCGGTCGCGCTCGAGACGGTCGTCATCCAGGACGGGGTCGAGCGCGCCGCGATCGGGCACACGAACGTCGCGGTGTACACGCCGCGCCGCGGCGAGCGGCCGCACCTGTTCGAGATGGGCCTACCGATCGAAGCATGGAACGTTCCTTGGCACGTCGACATCGCCCAGCGCGTGCCCCTCGGCGAGGGGCGCGACTCGGTCCCGGACCGCTACAAGCTCGCGCTCAAGGCCGCCCTGCTCGAGGCGATGATCCACAACTACCTCGACCGCCACGACCTGCGCGGCGACTGGGTGCACGAGGTGGTGGCGGCCTGGCCGCTCTCGAGCGCGCTCCTCGACGCCTACGTCTCGCGCGTGTTCCCCCGCGGCTCGGTGCTCGGCGGGACTCGCCGCGCCAACGATCGCGCGCGCCAGCTCGGCGCGCACATCATCGAGACGAGCGCGATCTCGCATGGCGCCTACGTCTCGCTCGCCCGCGTGCTCGAGACGTCGGACGACTACGTGCGCCGCCGCAGCAGCGAGTTCGGCGGCGAGGACGTCGCGCCGGACGAGGCCCAGCGTCGGTTCGCCGACGGCGTGCGCTGGCTCGCCCGCGCGGTCGCCGGCCGGGTGGTGCGCGTCCGCTTCTTCGCGCGCGACCCGGGCGACGCCGGGCTCCTCGAGGACGCGGTGACCGACGTCGACCACAAGGAGATCTCGTTCAACGTCCGCAGCCCGCTGCGCTTCGACGACATCCTCGACCCGGCGACCCTCGGGGTGGTGCTCCACGAGCTCGCGCACCTCGAGACGCCGGAGCACGATCACCGCTTCATCGACCGGCTCCAGCACCTCGCGGGCAAGACCGCGCGCCTGCTCGCCGAGGGCGGCCCGGAGCTCGCGGAGGGTATCCGCCGCGGCGACCCCTGACGCAGAGCGCGTTGCGTTCTGCGTCAGACCCGTGCCCCTGCCCCCGTCCTAGGATCTTGATTCACCACCGTCGCGGGGGGCGGCAAGCGTCCGCCTGGCCGCCGGCCGCTCCTCGACGATGCCCGAGCATCGCCTCGTCACGTCCGACGCCGATCCGAACGCATGGCGCTCCGGGATCCGCATCGCGCCGGTAGCGAATCAAGCTCCTAGAACGTCGCGCCGACCGTCCGCGAATCGGTCAACGTCACACCGTCCGCGTCGGTGACCGTCACCTCGAGCCGCGTGTCCATGCCCCGCAGCTGGGCCGGGTCGGTGATGTCGAGGATGAGCAGCCGCCCGACCATCTCGTAGGTGTCGGACAGACCCGGCGACGCGTCGAGGCCCTGGACGTAGCGCGAGGCCATCAGATCGACGCGCTGATCGCCGAGGTAGGCGCGGAACTCGGTGGTCGGGTTGCGCGGATCGTCCCGGTTGCGGCGGTCGCCCGGGTCGACGCCGGTGACCCGCATCGAGGCGAGGAAGTGATAGCCGCCTTGCGGGCCCTGAACGAACTGGAGGTTCTGGCCGTCGGTGATCGGGACGAACTCGATCTCGCCCGTCCCGATCGCGATCGACGGCTCGATCGGCGGTGCGTCGATGTCCCCCGCGTCGACCTGCGTCGTGCCGTCGCAGGCCGCGAGGAGGGTCGCGGCGAGGAGGGTCGCGCCGAGGAGGCCGAGGGAACGGAGCGCGCTCGCGGCGCGAGGAGCGATGGCCGTCGGGGGGATCGGGGCGAGCGTGGATCGCGAACGTGTCCGGTCGCCGGCGACGTGGGCGGCGGGTGCGTCGGGGAGCGAGGCGCGTCGTGTACGAGGACGTTCACGTGTACGTGCACGAGGACGCGCACGAGCACGGTCGTCGGCTCGGGTCGGGAGCGGCTCTGCCTCGGGGATCGCCGGGCTCACTGGCAGAGGCACATGCAGTCGTCGCCGCGACGGTCGCAGCTCTCACCGGTGCGCGCCTCGATCACCTCGCTCCACGTCGAGCTCGCGAGGTCGAAGGACCACGTGTCGTCGAGGTGGTCGGAGCAGTCGGACTCGCCGAGCAGCGCGTAGGCGGTGCCGCCGAGGATCGCCCAGCCGCCGGTCTGCCGGCCCTGGGGCGCGGCGAGGTCCTGGTTGAGGAAGTTGTTCGGGATCTCGCGCGGGTTGCCGAGGCAGCCGAGGCCGTTGCCGGTCGGGGTGTCGCCGGGCGCGGCGAGGGACCACGCGGCGCCCGCCGGATCGTAGGCCCAGACCTGGTTGTTCATGATCAGGTCGCCGTGGCCGCCGAAGAGCATGTAGCGGTCGCGGCCCGAGTCGTAGGCGAGCATCGCGTTGAAGCGGCCCTCCGGCGCGGTGCCGGTGAAGCCGTCGTCGAGGACCGACCAGGTCCCCGTCGCGAGGTCGAGCGCGTGGAGGTCGTTGAGCGAGGCCGAGACGAAGTCGCCGCTCTGCCCGCCGAACGCGAGGAGGCGGTTGCGCATGGAGTCGTAGCCCCAGGCGATGAACAGGCGCTGCGGCGTCTCGCCGGTGAGCGTCTGCTCGGTCCAGGCGGTGCCGTCGAACGACCAGAGGTCGTCCGCGAGGGTGATGCTCAGCGCGTCGCTGTTGGTCGCGCCGCCGGCCACGTAGATCGTGCCCGCGCTGTCGACCGCGACCCCGGCGAAGTAGCGGGCGGGCGGCGCGGTGCCCGAGCCGTCGTGCAGCTGAGTCCAGGTCCGGTCCGCGAAGCTGAACGCCCAGAGGTCGTTGAAGACGGTGTAGTTCCCGCTCGTGCCGGTCGCGCGGTAGCGGCCGCCGAAGACGATCATGCGCTCGTTGGCCGCGTCGTAGGCCGCGGCGTAGCGCCCGCGCGCGCTCGGGTGCGTGGCTCCCTCGACCTGGGCCCAGCCCACCCCCGGCTCGAAGACCCAGGTCTCGTCGAGGAAGTTGGGCTGCGGGATCTGGTTCACGATCGGGCCGTCGTCGCCGCCGAAGAGCGCGATCGTGCCGCTCGCCGGATCGGCCACCGCCCAGAAGTCGCTCCGCTTGGTCGGGCGCACGGTGGACGGCAGGGGGCCCGCGTCGGTGTCACCGGCGTCGACCTCGGGGTTGCCGGCGTCCATCTCCGTGGTCCCGTCGTCGCAGGCGGTGAGGGCGCCCGTGAGGGCCAGCAAGGTGAAGAATCGAGAGAGAGTGGTCATGCGCGTGGATTCCAAGGAGGGCGGGGACCGGCGTCGAAGGAGAGGCCCCGCGGCGTGGGTCGACAGGAGCATGGGCCGATCTCGGCCCCGGGGCACCTGGAAGGCGCCCCTGCGGGCCAGCGAGGGCGGCCCCAGGGCGCGAGTGTAGCGGGCCGGGCGCGCGACGACCGCAAAGCCGCGCCGGGTGATTCTCCCCGCTCTCGACAGCGTCGCGTGCAATGCGCGGCCCGGATCACGCACCAGGCAAGACACGTGACGGCTCCCCGACCCGTAGCCCACAATCCGCCGATGCGGCGAACCTGGATCCTCGTCGGTGCGCTCGGTCTCCTCGCGTTCGCGTGGCCCGGTCTGGCGCGGGCGCAGCAGGCGTACCCGCTGCTCGATCCTCACCCCGAGCGCCACGAGATCCTCGCCCTCGGTTTCCAGGGCCGCTTCGGCCAGCTGGTCGGGGACAACGTCCGCGACGGGTTCGGCGTCTCGATCGAGGTCGGCGGCGTGCTCGACCTCCGCTACGGCGACCGGTCGCACTGGCACCTGCGGCTCGTGGCCTTCGCGGGGTTGGGGAGCGAGCGCTTCGACTTCAGCCGGACCCAGTCGCCGTGGCGGTTCGGGGCGCGCCTGTTCCCCATCGCGGTGGGCTTCGGCAGCGATCTCGTGGCGATGCGGCTCGGGGCAGAGCTGGGCGTGACCGAGATCACGCGCAGCTTCGGCGGGATGATCGATCCCCAGACCGGGCCCGAGGTCCACTTCGGCCCGAGCGCCGAGGTCGCGTTCGAGGTCGTCGACGGCGTCGAGATCATCGTCTACGGCGCGATGCCGATCTTCCCGATCGTCCACGGCGAGTACGGCCTCTCGGCCGCCTGGCTGTTCTTCTGACCGCCCCGCGATAGGCGACCGAGCCGATGGGCGACCGCCCCGATCGGCGACCGAGCCAATCGGCGAGAGAGCCGACCGGCGCGGGTCAGTCGTCGGCGAGGCGCCGGCGCATCTCGCGGTAGGCGTCCCAGCGCTGCTCAGCCGGGCTCTGGGTCGCGAGCCCGATGATCGCGCTGACGAGCGTGATTGCGGGGCCCACGAAGACGAACGCCTCGAGGGGTTGGAAGTCCATCGCGCCGAAGGTCCCGTCGAGGCGCGGCACGAGGTAGGCGGGGATCACCGCGAGGGCACCGAGGATGTTCATCGACGCGTCGACGACCCGCGCGATGAAGCTCTGCTCGGCGAGTCGCTCGAGCTGCTCCTCGCCGAACGCGAGGCGGCGGCGCTGCTCCGCCTCGGTGCTGCCCGGCATGTGCTGGAACTCGATCGCCGCGCTGCGGGCGTCGGGCTGGAGGAAGAAGTCCACCACCGCGGGGCGCACCACGCCGACCCCGCCCATCACCATGTAGTAGGGGGCGAGCCAGCTCCACGGCTCGCCGAGCTCGAGCAGGACGGCCGCGAGCCCGACCGTGATGCCGCCCCCGAGCATCGAGAGCACCGTGCCGGTGTAGTCGGGGCCGCGTGCGCCGAGGCTCTGGAAGGTGGACTCGAGCGCGCGCAGCCGCAGGGCCACCGGCGTCCGGGCCGGGGCGACGCCGGGCGGCGGCACCGCGACCTCGCCGTAGTCGACCGGCGGCGGAGGCTCGCGGCGGAGGGTCGTCGCGCGCCCCGCGGGATCGTCCAGCTCGCGCCCGAGCTGGGCCTCGGCGGGGACCGCGACCGCGGTGAGGAGGAGGGCGAGTCCGGCGGCGGCGAGTCGGGTCACGTCCGAACGCTAATTGGCCAGGGCCCGACTGTCACATCGGCGCGGGCTCGGGGGGTGCCGCCGGTCCTGGGGCCTGCCGTCCTCCGGTGTGTGGCCGGGCCCGACGCACCGCGCCCGGAGCCGCGCCCGCGCGTGTGGCGCGCCCCTTGCCGTGATCCGGGGCATGACCCGCCTCGCCCTCCTCGGCCTCGTCGTCGGCCTCTCCCTCCCCGCCCTCGGCTGCGACGCCCCCGCCCCCACGCGCCCGCCCGCCGGCGACGCGGGACCGGGGCCCACCCCGACGCCGCCCGGCCCGCGCGTGGACGCCGGGCCCGGCGTCCAGCCGCCGCCGACGGGGGCGCCTTGCCCGGCCGACGCGCAGGCCCGGTTCGACGCGCTCGCCGCGTCGTTCCGCACAGCGCTCGCCGCGGAGTCGGTGCCGGGCGGGGTGCTCGTCGTGGTGTGCGGCGGCTCGACCGTGAGGATCGAGGCGGTCGGGGTGCGGCGCCGCGGCGGGGCCGAGCCGATCACAGCGCAGACCCGCTTCCAGCTCGCGTCCTCCACCAAGATGTTCACCGGCGTGCTGGGCCTCGCGCTCGAGCGCGCCGGGACGGTCGACCTCTCTGCGCCGGTGTCTACGTACCTTCCGGGCACCGCGTGGGGGGACGCGACGCTCGAGCAGCTCCTCGCCCACACCGCCGGCTACCCGCCGGACTTCGACGTACACGACGACACCCTCGAGGGGCTCGTCGAGCGCAACCGGAGCCAGGCCCTCTGGTCGCGCCCCGGCGCGGTCTGGAACTACAGCAACCCGGGCTTCTCGGTCGCGGGAGCCGCCCTCGCGCGCGCGGCCGGGCGCCCGTTCCCCGAGCTCGTCCAGACCCACGTGCTCGGCCCCGCCGGGCTCAGCGCGACCTTCGACGTCACCGCGGTGATGGCTGGCGACTACGCGGCGGGCCACGACACGGACCCGCGCTTCCCGCCGGTCATCGAGCCGAACGGCGCCTACTTCCACACCGGCTACTACGGACCCATGGGCGGGCTCTGGGGCAGCGCGGAGGACGTCGCCCGCTGGATCCAGATCCACCTCGGCGCGGCGAGCGGGCTCGACCCGGCGATCGTGGCCCGCACCCACGCCCCGGTCACCCGCACCACCAGCCCGGGCCGCGGCTACGCCTACGGGCACTTCGTCGACGACGGGCTCTCGCCCGCGATCGTGCACCACGGCGGCTCGACCCCCGGCTACCTCACGCAGATCGAGGCGATCCCGGAGGCGGGCTTCGGGGTGGCGGTGCTCGTCAACGCGGGCAGCTTCGACCTCGACACGATCACCTACGAGGCCGAGGAGGCCTTCGCCTCGATCACCACGATCGGGCCCGCGCCGGAGCCGGCCCCCGACCTATACGTAGGAAGCTACGTGGACCCTCAGTCCTTCGGGCGGGTCGAGATCACGGCGAGCGGCGCGCAGCTCACCGCGCGCTTCCGCGACCGCGGCGAGCAGAGCCCGCTGACCCACCAGTACGCCGACAGCTACACGGCGACCTACCAGGGCGAGGAGATCGATCTGTCGTTCTGGCGCCAGGGCTCGAGCCCCGCGACCCACATCGTCTCGCTCTGGGGCGTGGCCGAGCGCGCCCCGTGAGCGAGGCCTCAGGCGGTCACTCGTCGCCCGAGCCGTACATCGACTCGGCGATCTGGTACGCGCTCAGCTCGAGCTGCTGGAGCGCCTCGCGGATCGCGACCGCGTCGCCCCCGTCGAGCAGGCCACGGAGCGACGCGATGTCGCGCGAGACCGTGTCGATGATCTCGGCGTCCACCAGCTCGGCGCACTCCTCGACCGCGCGCTCGCTCGTGTAGAGCAGCGCCTCGGCGGAGTTGCGCAGCTCGGCGAGCTCCTTGCGCACCTCGTCGATCTGGCGGTGCTTCTCCGCGTCCTCGACCAGCTTGTCGACCTGCTCCTGGGTGAGCCCGCTGGAGGCCACCACGCGGACCTTCTGCTCGCGCCCGCTCCCGAGGTCCTTCGCGCTGACGTTGACGATCCCGTCCGCGTCGATCTCGAAGCGGACCTCGATCTCGGGCACGCCGCGCGGGGCGGGGGGGATCGGCGCGAGCTCGAACTTGGCGAGCGTGTTGTTGTCGGCGGACATCTCGCGCTCACCCTGGAGCACGTGGATGGGTACGAAAGATTGGTTGTCGACCGAGGTCGTGAAGATCTCGAGGGCGTCGGTCGGGATGGTGGTGTTGCGCGGGATGAGCCGGTGGAAGATGCCGCCCCCGACCTCGACCCCGAGCGAGAGCGGGGTGACGTCGAGGAGCAAGACCTGCTCCATCTCGCCGGAGAGCGACGCCGCCTGGATGGCCGCGCCCACCGCGACGACCTCGTCCGGGTTCACGCCCTTGTGCGGCGTGCGGTCGAAGAACTCCGAGACCTTCTTGTGGACGAGCGGCATGCGGGTCATGCCGCCGACGAGGATCACGTCGCTGATGTCCGCGACGCCCACCTTCGCGTCGGCCAGCGCCTTCTTGCACGGCTCGAGGGTGCGCTCGATCAGGTCGAGCACGCGGATCTCGAGGTCGCTCCGCTTGAGCTTGGTGACGAGGTGCTTGGGCCCGCTCGCGTCCGCGGCGATGAACGGGAGGTTGATCTCGGTCTCGAGGGCCGAGCTCAGCTCGTGCTTCGCCTTCTCGGCCTGCTCCTTGAGCCGCTGCAGCGCGACCTTGTCCTCGCGCAGGTCGAGGCCCGCGTTCTGCTCGAGGAAGCGCTCGGCCAGCAGGTCGACGACCGCCGCGTCGAAGTCCTCGCCTCCGAGGTGCGTGTCCCCGTTGGTGCTCAGCACCTTGAAGACGCCCTCCTGGATCTCGAGGATCGAGATGTCGAACGTGCCGCCGCCGAGGTCGTAGACCGCGACCTTGCCGGTCTTCGTCTCGTCGAGCCCGTAGGCGAGCGCGGCCGCGGTCGGCTCGTTGATGATCCGCTTCACCTCGAGACCGGCGATCTTGCCGGCGTCGCGGGTCGCCTGACGCTGCGCGTCGTCGAAGTAGGCCGGGACGGTGACCACCGCCTCGGTGACGGTGGTGCCGAGGTAGGCCTCCGCCACCTCCTTCATCGTCTCGAGGATGATCGCCGACAGCTCCGGCGGGCTGTACTCCTTGTCGCCGACCCCGACCCAGGCGTCGCCGTTCATCGCCTGGACCACGCGGTAGGGCACGGCCGCGGCGTGGCGCTTGCCCTCATCGGACTCGAACCGGCGGCCCATGAGCCGCTTGATGGCGTAGACCGTGCGCTCGGGGTTGGTCACCGCCTGACGCTTGGCCACGGTGCCGACCCGCCGCTCCCCGTCCTTGAGGAACGCGATGACCGAGGGGGTCGTGCGCGATCCTTCGGCGTTCGGGATCACGATCGGCTCACCGTTCTCGATGAACGCGACGCACGAGTTCGTCGTGCCGAGATCGATGCCGATGACCTTGGTCATGGGTCAGCGGTGGCCTACGCCTCCTCGGAAGGCTCGTCGGCGGGGGGCGCCGGGGGCTTCTTGGCGACCACCACCATCGCGGGCCGCAGGAGCTTGTCGCCCAGGCGATACCCCTTTTGGTACTCGGTCACGATCGTGCCAGGCGGGTGCGCGTCGGTCTCCTGCTGCTGGAACGCGTCGTGGATGTTGGGATCGAAGCGCTGGCCCACCGACTCGACCGCCTCGAGGCCGATCCGCGAGGCGATGTCGGCGAACGACTTCAGCACCATCTCGACGCCCTGGCGCACAGCGGCGGCGTCGGCCGCGCTCTCGCTCGCCTGCACCGCCCGCTCCAGGTTGTCGACGATCGGGAGCACCTCGAGGAGGATCGCCTCGCGGCCCCGCCGCTCGGCCTGGACGAGCTCCTTCTGGCTGCGCTTGCGGAAGTTGTCGAAGTCGGCCGCGGTGCGCAGGAGCTGGTCCTTGAGCTTGTCCCGCTCCGCCTCGACGCGGGCCTGCTCGGACAGCTCCGGCTCGTCGGCCGGGCCGGCGTCGGCACCGCCAGCGCCGTCGTCAGCGCCGTCGTCAGTGGGAAGATCGCCTTCTTCGGGGGTCGTGGTCTCGTCTTCGGTCAAGGATGAAGCTCCGGTAGCGGGGGATAATAATCCAGGCGCGCGCGAGTTGTCAGAACTTGCGCGCGCGACCCCTGATCGCGGGAGTCAGCGACCGTCGGGGTCGGGGTCTCCGCCGTCGAGCATCTGACCCATCACCTGGGCCGTGAACTCGACCAGCGGAACGAGCTTCGCGTAGTCCATGCGGGTCGGGCCGATGATGCCGACGCTGCCCGCCGTCACGCCGCCGCGCTGGTAGCCGGCGCTGATGAGGCTGATGTCCATCACGTCGTCGATCCGCGTCTCGGAGCCGATCAGGACCTGGACGCCGCCGGTCGAGAGCGTGATGTCGAGCAGGCCGAGGAGGCGCTCCTTCTCGTCGAAGGTGCGCAGGTAGCGCCGGATCTTCTCGGGGTCGGCGAACTCCGGACGATCGAAGAGCAGGACGCTCCCCTCGATCACCACCTCCGCGTCGTCCCGCTGCTCGGCGAGGGCGTCCACCACCTGCTTGGCCTGACTGCGCAGGTCGCGCTCCTCGTCCATCTCCTCGGCGAGCGCGTGCCGCACCTCGGGCAGCGTCTTGCCGTTGACGCGCTCCTGCAGGTAGTTGTTGAGCCGCTCGAGCTCGCCGGGCGCGAGGTCGGCCGGCGCCTGGATCACGCGGTTCTGCACCGCGCCTCCCGCGGTGATGAGGACCGCGAGCACCTCGCGTGGGCGCAGCGGCATGAACCGGAGCTGCGACAGCGGGGCCGTGTCGGCGCGGGGACGCGTGACCACCGCGGCCGCCCCGGCCACCGAGGCGAGCAGGCGCCCCGCCTCCTTCACGAGGTCGTCGACCCCGGGCCGGAGCGCGCGCATGCGGCCGATCACCGTCTCGCGGTCGTCGTTGGCGACCTCGCGCAGCTGCAGGAGCGCGTCGACGAAGACCCGGAAGCCACGCTCGGTGGGTACCCGCCCCGCGCTCGTGTGCGGCTGGCAGAGCAGCCCCGACTCGGTCAGGTCGGCCAGGACGTTGCGGATCGTCGCCGGCGAGAGGTTGATGCCGTACCGCTTGGACAGACGGCGCGAGCCGACGGGTTCCCCGGTCGCGATGTACTCCGAGATGACGGCGTACAGGATCTTCCGCGACCGGAACTGCAGGTCCAGGTGTGCTGTGGTGGGGTGGGCCACCGCGTCTTCCGCTTCTTCCTCGAAGCGTTAGGAAGGCGCGACCATCAAGTCAAGACCGGCGATCAGTAGCCCTCGGCGCTCATCGCCGAGTCCTCGAAGTCGTAGGTCGCCTCGGTCCGCTCCGCCTCGGTCCGGGCGGCGCGCGCCCGGGTGGCCGCAACGTCCAGCTCGCGAGCCCGCTCCGAGAGCCGGGCGCTCGACGGCGCGGCCGGGGCGGCGGAGGCTGCGCGCGCGAGGGTCCGCCGCGCCTCGTCGAGCTGGATGGCCGCCTGCTGGCTCTGCCCCTGCCGGAGCAGCTCGGCCGCCCGGCGCTGGGCGGTCGTGGCCTGGTGCTGCGCGATCATCGCCTCGACCCGCGGCACGCGGCTCGCCTCGAGCCCCGCCTCGCCGCGGGTGACGCGGTAGGTCACCTGGCGCGACTGGGTGCGCGCGGCGTCGCTCTCCGGGTCGCGGTAGGCGAGCCGGAGCTGCGCGAGGGGCCGCTCGCCGAGGGTGGCGGTGTCGACGTGGGCGCGGAACAGGACCTCGCGCTCCTGACCCGCGTAGACCGAGCCGAGCGGGAGCCGCAGGCGGCCGCCGACGACCTCGGCGCCGGTGGTCGCGCTCTCGAGGATCGTGACGCCCGGCGCGGGGATCACCTCGAGGACGCCGTTGAGCGCGACCGACTGTGCGAGCAGCGACATCTCCTGGCGCAGGATCGTGGCCATCTGCTGCGGCTGCTGCAGGTGATAGAGCCGGCCCGAGCTGCGCACGACCATCGAGCTCAGCGTCGCCTGGTCGTAGGAGAGGCCGACCCCGATCGCGGTGATCTGCGTGAGGCTCTCGGTGGCCGACGCGGCGAGGTTCGACAGCGACGTCGTGTCGGAGGGCCCGACGTTGGCGTGGCCGTCGCTGATGAGGAAGATGCGCCGGACGGGGTGGGTGCTCGGCGCCTGGGCCATGCGCTGGGCCGCCACCTGAACGCCGCCGTAGAGGTTCGTGCCGCCGGCCGCATAGAGCATGCTGAGCCGCTGCATGAGCGCGGCGCGGCCGCCGACCGTGACCGTCGTGGGCGGGGCGAGCTCCACGACCTGGTGCGAGAAGCCGTAGATCGAGACGATGTCGCCCGGGACGAGGCTCTCGAGGAGGCTGGCCGCGGCCATCCGGGCGCTCTCGATCTTGTCGCCGGCCATCGAGCCCGAGGTGTCGATGACGAGCGAGACCGCCATGGGAGCGCGCGCTTGCCGCGGCGCTTGCTGCGGCGCCTGGACCCACACACCGACGTAGGTGTCGCCGTTGGCGCCGACCCGGATGCGCGCCTGGACGGGCGAGCCGTCGACCCAGCCGGTCTGCGCGAGCGCGGGGCTCGCCACCATCGTCCCGAGGGCCGTCCACAGGGCCGCCGTCCACATCGCTCGCCTCATGCTCGCCTCCTCCCCGCTCGACGCGGATTCGGGGCCAGACGCGCGACGGCGCGCTTCGGTCTACATCGAAGCGCGCCGGCCACCACGAGCCAACGAGAGGCGTTCTTGAGACGCGCTCTACTCGAAGCCCGCGTCGAGCAGATCGCCGACGTGCCTCCACGAGCCAAACCGGACGTACTCCTCCACGACGAACGCGGTCCCGTCGGTCAGCGACCCCGAGGCGCGCACGAGCCCCTGGCCGACCGCCCGATCAGCGGCTCTGCCGTCACAGTCGAAGTAGTTGTCGACGCTGCTCACCCGGTCCGCCCAGGCGGTGCCGTCGGCGCTGGTCGCGGTGCCGGCGGGCTCCGGACACCAGTGGCCACCCCCCGGGAGGGCGAACGGAACGGACGGGCCGCGGACCTGCCGGTTGAGCGCCTGACGCAGCCCGCAGTCGGGCGCGCAGCCGTTGATCACGTGGTTCTCCGCCATCGCGACCGTGAACGGCGCCGCGGCGACGCCGGCGCGAGGCCTGAGCGCGATCCGCACGATCGGATCGAGCGTCGCGATCGGTGAGTCGCTGCGGAACTGGGGGCCCTCTCCGTTGAACGGGTCGAGGAGCGGCTCCCCCGGGGTCGGGTCCCGCGGAATCCGGGTGGCGATGACGGCCCCGAGCTCGCCTCGAGCGGAGCGCGCCAGGAGGAGCGACGCGGACTCGGGCTCGGCCAGACTGAAACGATCCACGTCGACGTTCGAGTGACAGAGGACCATCGCCTCGTGGGAGCGCGCGTCGATCGGGTTGGGATCGGAGAGCAAGACACTGTGCTCGACTCCATCGACGCGGTTCACCACGCGGACGTCCCCCTCGAAGATCCGCCCCGCGAAGTCGTCACGGGCGCAGGCCGCGGTCAGCGGAGCGCTCGCCGCGTCGATCGTCATCGAGTCGGTGCGCGCGTAGTTGCGGTAGTCGGGCGCGCCGCCCGCGGTGAACCAGTGCATGTCCTCGCGGATCGACGCGGCGTCGGGGGTGAACGTGTGGAGCACCGAGCCGTCGGCCGCGAGCAGCTCCACGCGCACGGGCACGACGTCGTGAGTCGCGGTGCGCGAGGGCTCACGCAGCCACACGCCGTGGCGCAGGGTGAGCTGAGTGCGGGCGCCGTCGAACACGTCGATCTGGATCAGCGGCCAGACCAGCGCGCCCTCGTCGGGCATCGGGCCCGCGTCGACGGGGCCCGGGCCCGCGTCGACCGGTCCGGGACCGGAGTCCGGCGCCCCCGGGCCCGCGTCGGTCATCGGCATCATGCCCGCGTCCTCGCCGGCGCCGATCGGTAGATCGCAGCTCGCGCCCATGAGCCACGGCATGCAGAGCAGGCCGAGGAGGCCCAAGCGTA
>JAUHXR010000499.1 GCA_030426845.1 Polyangia bacterium
TCGCGGCGCCGCGGCCGAGGCGGCGGAGAGCTTCGCGGCGGTGCCCGCCGGCGCGGGCGGCGCGCCGCTCCGCGAGGAGGCGACCGCGCTCGAGGCGCGGGCGAGGCAGGCCGCGAGCGACCCGCGCGCGGAGGCGGTCGCGCGCGCGTATTTGGCGCGGTACCCCGAGGGCCGCCACGCCGCGCAGATGCGCGCGATCGCCGAGGTTGAGTAGCATCGCCCCGTGCGCGCGGCCTCCATCCTCGTGGCGCTGCTCGGGGTCGCCGCGACCGGGCGCGCGCAGCCCTGCGGCGCGGTCCAGCTCCAGCTCGACGGCTGCGAGACTTGGTTCGAGGCCGCGCGGCTCGAGGAGGCGCTCCTCACCGAGGGCGTGTGCGAGGCGCGGCTGCGCTGCGACGCGGACGCGGTCGTGATCGGCGACGGCCCGGGCGCGACCTCCCACCCGCTGGCCGCGATGCCCGACGGCGTCCGCGCACGCATCGTGGCCCTCCTCGTGGCCGAGCACGCGCGGGTCCACGCTTGGCCCGATCGCCAGACGCAGGACCCGACGACGCAGGACCCGACGACGCAGGACCCGACGACGCAGGACCCGACGACGCAGGACCCGACGACGCAGGACCCGACGACGCAGGACCCGACGACGCAGGGTCGCGACTCACCGCCGTCGAGCCCTCCCCTCGCGCCGCCCACCCTGGACGCGCGCGGCGAGCTCGGGGCGCCGCGCGAGGCCCCCGAGGCAGCCCCGCCGCCGCTCCGCCGGGCGACGCCGAGGGGCCTCCTCACCCTGGACGACGCCGCGATCGCGACCCCCGACGTGCTGATCGGCGTCGGGGCCCACGCGCGAGTGTTCCTCGAGCCCGCCACCCCGCTCGGAGGACCGAGCGCTTCGTTGTCGTACGACGCGGCGCGCCTCGAGCTCGCCTACGGCTTCGGCGTGGCGCAGGACGCGACGCTCGGGAGCGTGACGCTCTCGCTCGGCAGCGCGTCGGTCGGCGCGCGGATCGCCTGCGGCCGCTGGGCCGACGCCGCCCTCTGCGCGGGCGCCTACGCGACGATCGGCTACGCCCGCGCCGACCCCGACGCGGCCAACGCGGCGATCGGCGCGGCGGGCGACGGCGTCTACGCGGGTGGCTCGGCCGAGCTCGAGGCGTGGGTGAGCACGGAGCACGTCGGCTTGTCACTCGCGCTCCAGGGTGGCTGGGGCTATGGCCTGATCGTCGAGGCCGGCGGCCGGGAGGTGGGCGCGCTGGGCGGGGGCTGGCTCGGGGGCCGGCTCTCGGTCGACCTGGGGGCGCCGTGAGACGCGCGCCTCGAGCGCGCTTCTTCGCCGCGCTGCTCGCGTGCGCGGCCTCGCTCGTCGCCTGCCGCGGCGAGCGCGTCGAGGTCCTGCGGGGCGCCGACGCGGGGACGCCCGCGCCCTTCCGGACGTGCGCGGAGGCGCTCGCCCGCGGCCGCGACGGCGACGCCTGCGAGGCGTTCACCGGCGCCGACGTGATGGGGTGCTCGCAGACCCTCGGGTGCTGCACCACCACCGCGTTCTGCGAGAGCGGCGCGCTGCTCGTGCAGGAGCGCTGCGAGGGCTGCGCCCCCTGCGCCGCCGACGCGGACTGCGCGATCGGGCTGTGGTGCGTCGGGGAGGAGTGCGTCATCTGCCCGATCGTCGCCGAGCCGTCGTGCGATCCGCCGCTCGAGCCGTTCCTCCGCAACGGGTGCCCCACGCAGGAGTGCGCGCCGGTCGGCGAGTGCACCCGGGACGAGGACTGCGGGGGCGCGGAGACCTGCGCCCAGGGGCTGCGGTGCGCATGCACGGGGCCGGGCTGCTGCGTCGGCCTCTGCGTCGAGGACGCGCTCTGCCCGGACCCCGACCCGCTGCCCGAGGGCTGCGTGCGCCCGTGCGGCTCGCGCAGCTGTCCGACGGGCATGTGCATCCAGACCGGCTGCCAGTGCTCGATGAACAGCTGGCTGTGCGAAGAGGTCTGCGCGTCGAGCGCCTCACCCAGCTGCTGACCGCGCTGACGCGATCGGCCGAGCGCGACGGCCGCGGCAGGCCGGTCGAGGGGTCACAGCCCGTCGAGGAAGCCGAGCAGGTCGCCGAGGACCTCGTCGCGGTTGGTCTCGTTGAAGACCTCGTGCCGCGCCTCGGGGTAGAGCTTGGTCTCGACCCGCGCGACGCCCGCGCCCTTGAGGCGGCGCGCCAGGTCGCGCACGCCCTTGCCGCCCGCGCTCACCGGGTCGCGGTCGCCCGCGAGGAGGAGCACCGGGAGATCGGGCGGGAGGCGGCGCAACCGGGCCTCGTCGCCGAGCTCGCCGAGCGCGCCCAGCAGGTCGACCCAGAGCTGGTTGGTGCACATGAACCCGCAGCGCGGATCGGCGACGTAGGCGTCGACCTCGGCGGGGTCGCGCGAGAGCCAGTCGAAGTCGGTGCGCGCCGGCTTGAAGGCGTCGTTGAACGAGCCGAAAGACAGCTTGGTGAGGAGCGGGCTCTTGGCGCGCTTGCCGCCGCGCCAGCGTACGAGCTTGGCCGCGAGCGCCCCGGCCGCGACGGTCGCCCCGCCGCCGACGTTGGAGCCCGAGAGCACGAGCCCGTCGACCGTGCCGGGCGACTCCGTCTGCTCCCAGAGCGAGATGAAGGAGCCCATGCTGTGGCCGACCAGGGCGAGCGGCCCGTCGGGCGCGCGCCTGCGTCCCTCGGCGCGCACCGCGCGGAGATCGTCGACGACCTTGCGCCAGCCGCGCTCGTCGGCGAAGTGACCGAGGTCCGCGTCGCGCCGCGCCGAGCCGCCGTGCCCGCGGTGATCGTGCGCGATGACCGTCCAGCCCGCCTCGTTGAGCGCCTCCGCGACCCGCGCGTAGCGCGCGGCGTGCTCGGCCATCCCGTGAACGATCTGCACCAGGCCGCGCGGCTCGGTCGCGCTCCACACCCAAGTGTGGATGCGGTGGGCGTCGGCGGCCTCGAGGGTCAGCTCTTCTCCCGACATGCGCGGCACCATAGTGCCGTATGATCGAGGCGGCATGCTCGAAGCTCGTCTCGACGAAGCCCTGCAAGCGCACCCGGCCGGGCTGCCGCTGCCCCAGGCCTGCTTCCTGGTGGCCCGCGCGGCGAACGCGATGGCCGCGCAGCCTCGGTCCGTGATGCCCCGCAACCTGCGCATCCGCGGCGACGGGGGCGTGCGGGTCGCCGACGATCGGGCCGGCGCGAGCTACGGCTACCGCGCCCCCGAGGAGCTCGCGGGCGAGGGGTCGACGCCCCGTTCGGCGGTCTTCTCGCTCGGCGCGGTGCTCGTCGAGGCGCTCACCGGCCGGCCCGCGTTCCAGCGGGGCTCCGAGCTGGAGACGCGGATCGCGGTCACCCAGGACGAGATCCCGTCGCTCGTCGGCCGGGTGGCCCAGGCCACGCCCGAGCTCGACAAGCTCCTGGCGCGCGCGCTCGACAAGGAGCCGTCGAAGCGCTTCGGCTCGACGGTGGAGCTCGCCGAGGCGATCGACGAGTTCCTCGAGCTGAGCCTCTTGGAGGTGAGCGCCGCGGACCTCACCCGCGCCCTCGGGCCGGTGCTGCGCAAGCGGGACCCGCGGCGCGAGTCGGAGCGGGAGATGAAGGCGGTCGCCCCCGCGGCCCAGGCTCCGCGCGCGCCCGACAAGATCGCGCTGCCCGAGCCCGTCTCGCTCCCGCCGGCGAAGCCCGCCCCGCGGCCCGCCGCGATCTCCCTGCCCGAGCCGGTCTCGCTGCCGCCCGAGATGCTCGCGGCCGAGCCGGACGAGCTCGCCCTGCCCGAGCCGGTCTCCTTCCCACCGGTGACGGCCCCCGCCGCGGCGGAGCCGGACGAGCTCGCGCTGCCCACGCCCGCGCCGCTGCCGTTGGCCGCGCCTCAGCCCGCGCCGGGCGCGCCCGCCCCCGGCGAGCTGCGCCTCGAGGCGGAGCCGCCGCGGGCCTCGGCGCCCAACAAGCCGCGGTTCGACCAGGAGATCGTCCGCCACGGCGAGACCCACGCCGCCCCCGCGCGCCCGGCCCCGCGGATGCCGCGCCCCGACGCGCGCGATCTGCCCGCCCTCGACGAGTCTGCGCTCGACTACGAGCGGACCCGCGGCGGCACGATGGCCCCGAGCACCGACCCCGGACCGCCCCCCGTGAACTGGCTGCTGCGCATCTCGCTCGGCCTGATCGCGCTGGTTGCGCTGGCGGCTGTGTACCAGCTCGCCCTCAGGCCGCTCTTGATCGACTGATTTCCTGGTATTC
>JAUHXR010000134.1 GCA_030426845.1 Polyangia bacterium
CGAGCAACGCGCACTGCGGCGGCTGCGGGATGGCGTGCAGCGCCGGCTCGACCTGCATGGCCGGGACCTGCGTGAGCGCGTCGGTGCCGATCGGCGCGGCCTGCACCGTCGACGCGGACTGCGTGCCCGCGATGGGCGGCATCTGCCTGCTGCCGGGCGTCGACTGGCCGGGCGGCTACTGCACCACCGCGTGCGGCGCCGGCGGGACCTGCGATCCGGGCGCGACCTGCATCGACTGGGGCGCGGTCTCGTGTCTCGACGAGTGCACGACCACCGCGGACTGCCGCACGGGATACACCTGCACCCCGATCGGTTCCGTCTCGGTCTGCTTCTGAGGCTCGCGTTCCGGGGTCCGCCCCCGGTTGAGCCGCGCGCCCGCTCCCTCGTCGAGGGGGCGGGCGCGTTCGCGTTGGGGGTGTCAACCGCTCAGCGCGGGAAGAAGAGCGCCCGGACCCGGCCCGAGGTCAGCACCGCCAGGGCGAGCGCCGCCACCGGCATCAGCGGCGTGGGCAGGTAGAGGACGGCGGCGACCACCGCGAGCGTCCAGCCCCACCGGCGCTGGCGACGCAGGCCGATCGCCCCGATCCAGGGCAGGGCGAGCCAGGGGCTCAGCAGGAGCGCGAGGCCGCCGGCGATCGCGAAGGTCTCGATCGCGTCGCCGAAGCGCACGTGGAACCACAGGTTTCGCAGGCCCTGGATCGTCCACAGCGGGTCCGCGATTCGCACCGCGAGCAGCCAGCTCGCGCCGACGAGGAACGCCGCTCCGCCGATCGCCCCGATCCCTCGGAGGCCGAGCTGGACGCGGCGATACGAGGGAGCGCTCAGCAGCTCCGGGTCGTCGCCGATCCCCTCGCGGAGCCGCTCCGATTCCGCCTCCGCCGCCGCGCGCGCCCGCTCGGCCTCGGCGAGCCGCGCGTCGAGGTCGCCGACCTGAGCGCGGAGGCAGTCGATCTGGGCGTGCGCGGCGACGCGATCGTGTCGGTACATGCCGACTCCGACAGCAGAGGGCTCCGCCGTGTTCCGTACGCAGGGGACCGGGTACATTCGGCGCATGTCGGTGGTGAAGATCAACGCGATCTCGGTGCCCGAGGGCGGCGGCGAAGAGCTCGAGCGACGCTTCGCGGCGCGCGCGGGCAAGGTCGAGACGGCGCCGGGCTTCGAGGAGTTCATGCTGCTCCGCCCCGTGAAGGGCGACGACCGCTACTTCGTGCTCACGCGGTGGGCGTCGGAGGAGGCCTTCCAGGCGTGGCGCGCGGGGCGCGCGTTCCAGGCCCAGCACCGCGACACCCACGCGGACGAGGGTCGGGGCGAGGCCAAGCCCCAGCACCCGGCCGCGACCGGCGCGTCGCTGCTCGAGTTCGAGGTCGTCTCCCGCACCGGGTCTCGCGAGTAGCCGCGCGAGTCGGGTGGGGACGGACCGAGCTCTTCGAGCGTCCTTGCTCGGAGAGCGCGAAGAGCTCGGTCCGTCCCCTACGCGCCGCGGCGGAGGCGGTCGAGGCCGACCGCGAGGACGATGATCGCGCCGACCAGGATCTCCTGGACGTAGGTCGGGACACCGCTGAGCGTGCAGCCGTTGGCGAGGACGCTCATGAAGAAGGCGCCGAGGAGCGCGCCGACGATGCTCCCGCGGCCCCCCGCGAGCGAGCCGCCGCCGATCACCACCGCGGCGATCACGTCGAGCTCGAGGCCGATGGCGGTGGTCGGGTCGCCGACGGTGAGCCGGCCGAACTGGAGGACGCCGGCGACGCCCGCGAAGAGGCCGCCGATCGCGTAGACGGCGAGCTTCACCCGCTCGACGTGAACGCCGCAGAGCCGGGCCGTCGGCTCGCTCGAGCCGATCGCGAAGCAGTGCGTCCCGAGCACGGTGCGGCGGAGCACCAGGGTCATCACCCCGGCGAGGACGAGGGTGATCCAGACGCCCTTGGCGAGGAGCAGCCAGCCCGGGTCCGGGGTCTTCTTCATCAGGTCGGCGAGCCACCCCGCGTCCGCGCGCACCGTCTGCTCGTCACCGAGCCACTTCGCGACCCCGCGCGCGACGCCCATCGTGCCGAGGGTGACGATGAAGGGGACGATCTTGGCGCGCGTGATCACCAGCCCGTTGAGCGCCCCGACGAGCACGCCCACCCCGACGCCGCCGAGGAGCGCGACGATCTCGCTGCTCCCGTCGCGCAGGAGCACCGCGGTGCAGACCGAGACGAGCGCGATCACCGACCCGATCGAGAGGTCGATGCCTCCGCTGATCATCACGAAGGTCATGCCGATCGCGCCGAGGCCGACGATCACGGTCTGGGTCGCGACCGTCTTGAAGTTGTAGGCGGTGAGGAAGCGGTCCGGGACGAGGATCGCGAACAGGACCATGACGACCAGCAGGCCGATCAGCGGGCCGGCCACGTCGAGCGCGCGCGAGAGCCGCTCCCTCACGCCGCCTCGCTCCCGCGCGCCGCGACGTCGAGGAGGCTCGCCTCGGTCCACTCCGTGGTCGGACGCGCCTCGCCGAGCGCGCCGCGGTGCATCACCGCGATCCGGTCGGCGACCCCGAGGAGCTCGGGGAGGTAGCTGCTGACCATGAGGATCGCCTTGCCCTGCGCCGCGAGCTCGCCGATCAGCGTGTAGATCTCGACCTTGCTCCCGACGTCCACGCCGCGCGTCGGCTCGTCGAGGAGGAGCACGTCGGCGTCCTGGTGGAGCAGGCGCGCGATCGCGACCTTCTGCTGGTTGCCGCCCGACAGCTCGCCCACCACCTGCGCGCCGCCCTGGGCCTTGATCGACAGCTCGCCGATCCAGCGCGCCGCCGCGCGCCGCGCCGCGCCGACGTCCAGCCAGCCCAACCGCGAGGGGAGCCGCGAGAGGGTGAGGTTCTCGCCGATCGAGCGCGTCAGCGAGAGGCCCTCCTCCTTGCGGTCCTCGCTCACGAGGCCGAGGCCCTGGCCGATCCGCGCCCGTGGATCGCGGCCGCGGTCCGTGACGCCGGCGACCGTGACCGTGCCGTCCTTCACCGGGGCGAGGCCGAAGAGCGCGCGCAGGAGCTCCGTCCGTCCGGCGCCGACGAGGCCGGCCACGCCGAGGATCTCGCCGCGGTGAAGGGTCAGGCTCGCGCGCCGGGGCCACGGCTCGCCGGCCAGGCCGTCGAGGGTCAGGATCGGCGCGCCCCGCTCGTGAGGCACCGTCGGGTAGACCTCGTCGAGGCTGCGCCCGACCATCGCCTCGACCAGCGCCGCGACGGGGACCTCTGCGAGGTCGCCGGTCTCGACGGTGCGGCCGTCGCGCAGCACGGTGTAGCGCTCGGCCACCCGCTTCACCTCTTCCAGGAAGTGACTGATGAAGACCACCGCGACGCCGTCGTCGCGCAGGCGCGCGATCACGCGGTAGAGGGTCTCCGCCTGGGGCGCGGAGAGCGAGCTGGTCGGCTCGTCGAGGACCACGATGCGGGCGTCCTCGACGA
The DNA here is from genome assembly GCA_030426845.1 of Polyangia bacterium. Taxonomy (GTDB): domain Bacteria; phylum Myxococcota_A; class Polyangia; order Polyangiales; family Sandaracinaceae; genus JAUHXR01. The sequence goes on from JAUHXR010000134.1 coordinate 3,443, forward strand.
GCGCGCGGCCGATCTCGACGAGCTGCCGCGCCCCGGGGCCGAGGTCCGCGACCCGGCGATCGGGGGCGAGCTCGGGATGCTCGATGCGCGCGAGCGCGGCCTCGACGCGGCGGCGGTCCTCGCTCGAGCGCAGCCAGCCGAGGCGGCTCGACTCGCGCCCGAGGAGGAGGTTCTGCGCGACGGTGAGGTCGGGGGCGAGGTTGAGCTCCTGGTAGACCATCGCCACCCCGCGGCGCAGGGCGTCGTCGGGCCCGCGCGGCGCGTAGGGGGCGCCGCCGAGGCGCATCACGCCGCCGTCCGGCTTCACCGCGCCGCTGAGCACCTTCATCAGCGTGCTCTTGCCCGCGCCGTTCTCACCGACGAGCGCGTGGACCTCGCCGGCCCGCACCTCGAGGTCGATGCCCGCGAGCGCGGTCACCGCGCCGTAGCGCTTGACCACGTCGCGCATGCTGAGGAGCGGCTCGCTCATCGCGGGCGCATCATCGCAGAAATCGGCGCAGTGACGTCACCCGGACGTCGCGGCCTCAGGGGGCGCCGGGCTCGACCGCCTCGGAGGTCGTCTCGGTGGTGAAGTCCGTGTCGACGACCTCGCCGTCGCCCTCGACGTGGAGGCGGATGCGCGCGCGGGAGAGCGCGTGCACGACCTCCATGCCCTCGTCGTAGGTCACGTCGATCGCGAAGGTCCCCTCGCCCTCGACCGAGATGCCGGGATCGCGCGAGACGATCGAGCGGACGGTCCCCTCGGCGCGGACGCGCGGACGCGCCCCGGCCTCGAGCAGCGTCGCGCGGACCGCGTAGACGACCTCGGCGCCGCCCTCGGGGCGGATCTTCAGCTCGAACGACCACCGCGCTCCCACCCCGACCGGCTCGTCGGGCACCGGGACGGCGAATCCGAGGGACCCGAGGCTGGCGAGCATGCCGCCGCCGAGCGCGAGGCCGCGCGGCTCGAGCGGGCTCGCGTCCGGCGCGTCCTCCTCGGTCTCGAGCTGCATCACCCAGCCGACGCCCTGGTTCACGCGACGCGCGCGAACGAGGTCCACGATCTCCATCGGCCCGATCGGCTCGCCGTCCGCCTCGCCCGACATCGACGTCGTGTTGCGCAGCTCACGGACCGCCTCGGTCATCGGGTAGCGCACCGCCGCCCGCGGCTCGGCGCCCGGGTCGTCGAGGGTGACGAGCCAGTCCGACCCGGGCTCCGCCGGGCCCGCGGGCGACGCGGGCGAGGGTGGAGGGGCGGGCGCCGGGGTCGACGCCCCGCACGCGAGCAACCCGAGGGCGAGGCCGACGATCGAGAGCGTGCGCATCGCCGACGGCTTCGCAGCGTCCCGGGTCGTCGGCAAGTCGGCGGCTCAGCAGCCGTCGTACACGTAGCCGCCGCTCGAGGGCCCGACGAGCGGCAGGTCGCGCAGGACGATCGACAGCTCGGGGAAGTCGCGGCAGCCGTTGTCGAAGTCGCCCCGCCGGTACTCGATCACGTAGACCTGGTCGCCGTAGACCGCGGTGAAGTCGCCGCACTCGTTGAAGCGGTTGCACTCCTCGGCCACGGCGAAGTCGGTGCCCATGTCGGCTCGGCGCGGGAGCACCTCGGCCGAGTTCTTCTGCGCGATCGGCAGGCCGCGCGCGTGGGCCCGGTCCGACAGCATGCGCATGAAGGTGACCGCGTCGTCCTGCGAGACGCGGCCGCCCGAGCGCGAGTAGGTGTCGAGGTTGTCGATCTCGACCGCGTCGAAGCCGTCGTCCGCGCAGCCGTCGATCCACCCGCCGACGATCGCGGCGAGGCGCGAGCGCTTCTCCGGGGTGGTCACGTCGAGGATGATCTCGTCCCAGTCGGGGTCGATCACCGGGTTGCCCGAGCCGTCGCGCAGGACGAGGTCCGGGTTGTCGTCGAGCCAGAACGCCCGCTCGCCGGGCTGGGTCTGGAAGCCGTTGACGTAGCAGATGGTGTAGACGCCGGGCGCCGGGCTCGCCTCGCGGTCGCGCGAGACGACGGTCACCCCCGCGGGCGGCGGATAGGCCTCGCCGAGCTGGTAGTCGAGCCCGCCGTTGGCCGGCGGCAGGGCGAGCGTGACCTCGCCCGCGTCGGTCCCCGGGCCAGCGTCGAAGGCGGGCCCCGCGTCCGGACCCGCGTCGGACCCGCCTCCGCCGTCGACCCGCGGGCCGGCGTCGGTGGGCGAGCCCGCGTCGCGCGCAGGGCCGGCGTCGTCGTCGTCGCCCCCGTCGTCGCAGGCGGTCACCAGGAGCACGGCGAGGCAGCAGGAGGCGAGGGTGCGCATCGGCCCATCATACTCCCGCGCCTTGACAGCAGAGGCTCCGACGCGCTGACCTCCCGCGATGCGCGCCCCCACCCTCCTCGCCCTGGCCCTCACCCTGCTCGCCGCCGGCTGCGACTGCGCCGGCGAGGGCGACTCCTCGGGATCCGATCCAGGCGGCGGCGGCTCGGAGGAGACCCGCACGATCGCGGTCATCCCCAAGGGCACCACCCACGTGTTCTGGCGGAGCGTCCACGCGGGTGCGCAGCGCGCGGCCAACGAGCTCGGGGTCGAGATCGTGTGGCAGGGCCCGGTGCGCGAGGACGACCGCTCGGCGCAGATCCGCGTCGTCGAGGACATGATCAGCCGCGGGGTGGACGCCATCGTGCTCGCCCCGCTCGACAGCGCGGCCCTCGTGCCGGTCGCGACCGAGGCGGCGGGCGAGGGGATCCCGGTCGTGATCTTCGACTCGGGGATCGATTGGGAGGGGCTCACCAGCTTCGTCGCGACCGACAACTACCAGGGCGGCGTCCTCGCGGCCGAGCGGATGAACGAGCTCCTCGGCGGGACCGGGACGGTCATGGTCATGCGCTACCAGGAGGGCTCCGCGTCCACGAGCCGGCGCGAGTCGGGCTTCCTCGAGACGATGCGCGAGCGCTTCCCCTCGATCACGATCGTGAGCGACAACCAGTACGGCGGCGCGACGACCGAGACGGCCTACGCCACGGCGGAGAACCTCCTCGTGAGCCACCCCGAGGTGGGCGGCGTCTTCACCCCCAACGAGTCGACGACCTTCGGGATGCTCCGCGCGCTGACCGACGCGGACCGCGCCGGCGAGACCAAACTGGTGGGCTTCGACGCCAACGACAACCTCGTCCAGGCCCTCCGCGACGGCCACGTCCACGGCCTGGTCCTCCAGAACCCCGTGCGCATGGGGGAGCTCGCCGTCCGCACCGCGGTCGCCCACCTCGACGGGGAGACGGTCGAGACCCGCATCGACACCGGCGCGACGATGGTCACGGCCGACAACATGGACGAGCCGGACGTCGCGGCCCTCCTCGCGCCCGACCTGTCCGCGCTCGACGACTGAGCCCCCAGCTCGAAGCGGCCAGTCGGCTAGCCGGGTGACCGAGGAGGTCCCGGACAAACGGAAGGCGAAGTCGCCACGCGCCCCCGTGATCGAGCCCGCGACCGTCGGGTATGGATGTTGCCAGATGGGCGCGCATGACCCTGCGACGCACCTCCCTTCTCCTCGCGGCGCTCGCGCTCGGCGCCTGCGACGGCGGCGGCGACCGAACGTCCCTCGACCTCCAGTACGACTCGACCAGCCAGCGGGTCCACGTGCTGGTCGCGCGCGACCTGCGCGGGGGGGAGTCGCTCCACGCCCGGCTGCGTCGCGGCGACGTCGGCGCGCTCGACTGCGCGACGATGAGCGACGCGATCGCGCGGATCGACGACGCGCCGGTGGTCGGCGCAGCGGACGCCCGCTTCGTGGGCCCCGAGATGACCCCGACCGACTTCGAGTCGCCCTACCAGGGCACCGAGTGGCTCGAGGGGGACCCGACGCCCGAGATGCTCGCGATGATCGCGGACGGCCTGCTCGTCATCGACGTCTGCCTCATGAACGGCGACCAGGTCGTCGAGCAGCGCGAGTTCGACCCGCTCGTCGCGCTCGACCGTCGCGGCACCAACGGCAAGTTCGACGGCGCCGAGGCGCGCATCGCCTCGACCCAGGCCTACGGCGAGGCCTGCGTCGGTGAGCTCGGCGAGATCCCGTTCTTCCCGGCCGTCGAGGGCGGCGAGGAGTGGGACTACGAGACCTACAACTGCCTCGACTCCACCCCGATCCCGACCCGGATCACCGCGCTCGACGGCACCGTGACCGCCCCGACCGAGGGCCACCAGGACAACATGAGCGGCCGCGCGCAGCAGTGCGACGAGCAGCAGTACATCTACTCGAGCTGCGAGCCGAGCGCGGTCGACGAGAACGGCAACGAGCGCCCCGACGTCAACGGCCCGCGCGTGACGAGCGCGCGCAACGACCAGGGCACCCACTGGGTCCTGCTCTGCCGCAAGGCCAACCAGGAGCCGGGCTCCTACTACGACATCGCGATGATCGGTCACAACCCGTACACGGGTCGGACCTGCTTCTTCCAGAACGCGCTCGGCTCGCGCGAGGACGGCCTGCACGTCCCCCACCCCGCCGACAAGGTCAACAGCGAGGCCTCGCCGCAGACCTCCGAGCACATCTGGAGCGGCATCCACGGCGGCCTCGGGAGCGGCATCCAGTGCACCGACTGCCACGACGCCGACCCGTTCATCCACACCCCGTGGATCGACGGCGCGCGCGACGCGAACGGCGACACCGTCGTCCCGCGGATGGGCCAGGACGAGGACTTCGCGCTCGGCTTCAACGACTCGCCCTACACCCTCGTCAACGCCGAGGGCCAGGGCTGGCGGATGCATGACCAGCTCGTGAGCGACGAGGTCTCCGCCTGCACCCGCTGCCACCGCATGACGGCCACCGGCCGCTGGGGCCGCCGCTACCTCGACTACATGATCGGCGAGGACCAGGGCTGGCTGAACGACACGACCGAGTCGCACCGCGACTTCGAGAACGTCTTCTGGATGCCCGAGGGCCAGGAGGGGCTCGACGAGAGCAACTTCTTCGAGTCCGAGTTCGGGCGCGCCATCCGTCAGATCCAGCACTGCGCGGACAACCAGGGTGACCCCGGCTGCGAGACCGCGCCCATCCCGACCGGCGACGGCGACGACGCGGGCTCGCTGCCGACGGTCGATCTGGAGGGCGAGGAGCTCGCCCGCGCGGCGCTGATCGCGATCGGCGCGGACATCGACGACCCGAGCTGCCCCGACGGCAAGTGCGCGAACCGGCGCTGCGCGGCGTGCCACGCGGTCAGCCAGCGCGGGCTCCGCGAGTGGCTCGACTTCACCGAGCACGGCTGGAACACCTGCGGCATCACCGAGGGCCGCGAGGACCCGATCGACGCGCTGCTCCGCTTCGTGAACGAGGCGAGCGAGGAGCAGCTCAAGGAGGTCGACGGCGTCGGTGACGTCCGGGCCGCGGCGATCGCCTCGGGCGCTCCCTACAGCAGCCTCGAGCAGCTCGAGGCGGTCGACGGAATCGGCGCGGCGACCCTCGCGCGCATCCAGGAGCTCGCGGTCCAGGCGCCGCTCAGCATCAGCCAGGAGGACGCCCGCCGCACCGTCGACTGCATGCGCGTCGACCGCGACGACCCCGAGAGCGTGTTCAGCGCCGAGCACATCGGCGTGCTCGCGACCGGCGTCCAGTACACGTACTTCCGCCGGCTCTTCCAGCGCGCCTACGGCGACGACTGGGCCCTCCCCTACGGCCAGTTCCGCTCGCGCGTGTCGATGCCCAAGGGCGGCCACCCGGCGATGAGCCAGCGCGAGTACGCGATCGTGCTCCGCTGGTTCCGCAACGGGCTCAACGATCTGAGCGCGGCGTTCCCGGAGCCCCCGGCGCCCTCGACGTGCACCAACTTCGTCGACACCGCGTCGATGCAGGCCCACCTCGACAACATGGCGTTCGAGGGCTGGCAGGCGGTCAACGAGGACAACGGCGTGCGCATGTTCGGCTGCAACGCCGGCGCCGATCCGCGCACCTGCTTCACCTCGGGCGAGTTCCCCGACGAGACCGCCTCGTGGGGCAACGGCGTCGGCACGATCCGGCAGCTCCGCCAGCTCGACTTCCGCACCAGCTTCTGGATGCGGAGCTCCGCCGACGGCCGCTTCGTCGGCAACGGCGGCCGCTCGGTCGACGGCTTCGGCTCGACGATCACCGACCTGCTGGCGGACCGGAACATCGGCGTGAGCGCGAGCTACGACCCGGCGTTCTTCCCGGACAACAGCGGCTGGATGTTCCAGGGCGGCGGCAACGGCGCCGGCTTCTGCACTCAGAGCGTGCTCGAGGGCAACGACGACGGGATCGACTTCAGCGAGGTCGGCTGCACGCGCCAGGCGGGCATCGCGCTCTACCAGCACGTGGCGCGCGGCATCCACGGCGGCGACTACTTCGTCATCAACAGCCAGAACAAGTCGAACGCGGGCCGCCGCGAGACCACCCACCCGACGGCGGCCTGGTCGAGCAACGCGACGATGACGTTCCACCCGATGGTGTTCAACGGCACGACCTACGAGCGGCGCGACGAGGTGATCGTCGACGCGCCCTTCGAGGGTGACTCCGTGCTCTCGCCCTCGAGCCAGCTCGTCGGCAGCCGCATGGCGGGCCCGGACGGCGTCTCGCTCGGCTACGTGGTGCGCCGCGTCGACTACCAGCGCTTCGGCGAGGACTACCGCATCACCCTCAGCGACCCGGTCGCGCGCATCTGCGAGCCCGGCGCCAAGACGTCGTTCTCGTTCGACGAGCGCTTCATGGTCACCCACCACCACGACGGCGACGTCGCCAACGTGGTCCTCTACGACCTGCTCATGGGCACCACCCACCCGATCACGAACATGCAGAGCGGGATGCGCGCGCTGTTCCCGCACTTCCGCAGCGACGGCTGGATCTACTTCCTCGTCATCGACGCCGAGGGCGAGCGCGAGTTCGTCGGCGCCTCCGACGCCGCGATCGTCCTCGCCGAGGGCTGAGCCGCCTCGTACCCCCCGCCGCGAGCCGGCGCCTCTCGGGGCGTCGGCTCGTCGCGCGTCTGGCAGACTCGCTCCATGAGCTGGTTCGAGGATCTGTTCGGCTTCGCCGAGGGCCCCTACGCCGAGACCCAGGCGCGCTTCGCGCTGGACGGAGAGACCCTCGTCGCGCCCTCGGGCCGCTTTGGCGCGGGGCGCTTCTCCACCCCGTCCCTCGCGGAGCTGCGCGAGATGGCGCGCGGGCTGCGGCCGGGCGCGCTGCGGGTGAGCCACGTGGCGACCGGCGACATCCTCGAGGTGCACGCGCGGCCCGAGAACGAGGGCGCGATGTTCCAGGCCGCCTCGCAGCTCAACTGCCTCGAGTTCGCCGATCCGACCGACACGCCCGAGGACGGGATCACGCAGTACGCGCAAGACCCCACGCAGGGCCCCGCCTGCTCGCTCGCGTGCGCGGCGGCCACGGTGGCGCGCAACTACCTCGTGCCGGTCGACGGCCAGCCGGGCCAGACCCGGGACCGCCAGCTCAACAACCTCGCGGGCGTGCAGGCCGCGCTCGGCGAGGCGGGCGGGCTGATCGAGGTGGTCAACGGCTACACCTTCTCGCGCCCGGAGCGCCTCGAGGCGCTCGGTCGGGCGATCGCCGCCGCCGACCCCGACGCCCTGCGAGGGGCGCTGCGGATCGGGGTGCACGCCGACGTCGAGGTGACCTTCGCGCGCCGGTTCGAGCGACCCGCCACGCCGCGCCGCGTCTCGCAGGCGTTCTGCTCGGCACTCTCCTGCGGCTACGCGAGCGGCGCGCTCCACCAGTGGCGGCCGATCGCCCGGCTGGTGCTGGAGGCGGCCTACGAGGCGACGCTGCTCGCCGCGATCGTCGACGCCGCGCGGGCCGCGGGCTCGGGCAGGGTGTGGCTGACGTTCCTCGGCGGCGGCGCGTTCGGCAACTCGCCCGTCTGGATCTACGACGCGATCGGGCGGGCCCTCCGCGCCTGCGAGGACCGCGAGCTCGAGGTCGTGATCGCCCACCACCGGCAGATCGACGAGGCCGCGCGCCAGGGCGTGGAGCAGGCGACCGCCGGGCGTGAACTCGTCTGCTGATCGTGAACTCCGGGCCACGGTCCGACCGCCCGAGCCCCCCGGACCCACGGACCGCGCCCCGCCCGGGCAGTTCGGCACGACTCGTGTACTTGGCCGGCGCACCTTCGCCCCGAGGTGGTGGCGGAGCTTGGGAGGTGGGACATGGGGAAGCTTCAGTGGGCCACGATCGGCCTGTGCCTGGTAGGGGGATGCGGGATCGCGGGGGGGAACAACGACCTCAGGCCGACCGAGGTGTCGCTCGCGTCGGCGGCGACGCTCGGGCAGGCCGCGCAGATCGCGCTGAGCGCGATGAGCGGCAGCGGGTCGGTCCAGTGCGCGAACGTGGTGACGTCCTGCGCGGACTACCCGTGTGAGGGCGAGGTGCAGATCACCTACGGCGCGGGCTGCCCGCTGCCGCTGGGCGGGGAGGCGATCGGGACGACCACGGTCACCGGGACCTGGATGTCGGGCGAGGAAGCGAGCCTCGACTTCACGTTCACCGACGTGCGCGTCGGGGACCGGGGCGCGGTGGTCGCGTCGGCGACCACCATCGACGCGAGCCGCAACGGGCAGATCACGACGATCGAGTTCACCGGCTCCCGCGCGGTCGCGCGCGGTGGGGTCGCGCTCGCCGGCGCCACCGTCTGGGACGTGATGATCGACGACATGGGCACGCCCGACGATCCGTCCGACGACTCGTACACGATCGACGGCTCCAACACCGCGGCCGGCGGGGTGTCGGCGACCGTGATCAGCGTCGACATGGTGGTGCTCACCGCGGAGTGCCGCGCCAACCCGGTCGCGGGCGAGGTGCGCATCACCGAGAGCGGCCTGACCAACATCCGCACCGACACGCTCACGTTCCACGCCGCGTGCGACGGGATGGCCGAGCTCGAGACGACGCTCGGGGGCCCGGACCCGGTGGAGCTGGACTTCCTCGACGAGGAGTAGCTCGACGAGCAGCAGCTCGACGAGCAGTAGCTCGACGAGGTGTAGCCCAGGGGCACGCGGAACCGTCGCGATCTCGGTCGCGACGGTTTAGTGTCCGCGGCATGACGAAGAAGGTCGCGATCTTCTGGCCCGGCGACGCCCGCCGAATCCCCAACGAGCTGGCCACCCCGAACGCGGAGGAGGCCACCGTGCAGCTCGAGCGCGCGCTCAAGAAGCTGGGACGCGCGCCCTACCGAGTGGGAGGCTTCCTCGAGAAGCCGCACGAGGCGATCGAGGCGCTCGGCCCGATCGACGACCCGATGGTCGGCGTCTGCGTGCACTGGTTCTACGGACCACACACGACCGACGGCGTCGTCGGCAAGGACAACCCGCTCCTGCTCGCGAGCAACTTCAGCGGCCAGTGGCCCGGGCTCGTCGGCCTCCTCAACACCGGCGCGTGCCTCGAGAGCCTCGACCGACCGCACTCGCGCATCTGGACCGACGCGCCGGACTGGACGGCCGACGACGCGTTCATGGCGCGGCTCGACGAGTGGTGCTCGAGCGGGCGCGTGCGCTACGGCGAGGAGGCGATCCACCGCCACGCGCCGATCGGTGGCGACGCGAGCGCCCGCGCCAAGCGCGTCGCGGCCCAGCTCCGTGCCCGGCGCGCGCTCATCCTCATGCTCGGCGACACCTCGATGGGGATGATCAACGGCTACTTCGGCCCGCGCCTCCTCAAGGACCACGGCTTCGCCGAGCACAAGGTCGACCAGGCGTGGATCCTCGACCGCGGCCAGAGGATCGACGCCAGGCGCATCGACGACGCGCTCGCGTTCGTGAAGGACAAGGGCGTCACGTTCCACTGGGGCGAGGAGGACGCGCACGACTTCACCGAGGACAGCACGCGCGAGCAGCTCCGCGACTACCTCGTGGTCAAGGACCTCCTCGAGGAGTTCAAGGCCGACTGCCTCGGCTGGCAGTACCAGCTCGGGCTGATCCCGCTGCGGCCGCCGTCGGACTTCGCCGAGGGCCTGCTCAACTCCGCGTGCCGCCCCGAGACCAACGGCGAGCCGATCGCGACCGCGACGGAGGCCGACCAGGGCAACGTCATCCCGATGGAGATGATGAAGCGGCTCCTCACCGACAAGGGCCTGCACCCGGCCGTGATGTTCCACGACGTCCGCTGGGGCGCCGAGCACGACGGCCGCTTCCTCTGGGTCCTCCTCAACAGCGGGAGCTGCGGCGCCTACGCGTTCAACCACGACCCGGACAGCCTCGCGGGCGCGCACACCTACCGGCAGCCGCGCCTCTACTTCCCGACCCCCGGCGGGACCTTCGCGGGCGAGAGCCTCCCCGGCGAGATGACCTGGGCGCGCGCCTACATCCGCGGCGGGCGCCTCTGGATGGACGTCGGCCGCGGCGAGGTCGTCAAGCTGCCCCCCGACGTGCGCGACGCGTGGTGGGAGGGCACGACCCGGCAGTGGCCGTTCATGGCCGCCGACATGCAGATCGGCCGTGACACCCTGATGGCGCACTACCTGAGCAACCACGTGGCGGTGGCCTACGGGGACATCTTCGAGGAGATGGTCGCGCTCAGCGCCGAGCTCGGCTTCGAGGTCCGCGTCCTGCGCGACCCGAGCTGACCGACCCTCGCGGCCCGGCCGCCTGCTACCCTGGCGCGCATGAGACGCACCGGGGCCTTGAGCCTGGCGTTCGCGCTCGCCCTCGGCTGCGCCCAGGGGGGCGCGCAGTTCGAGGACGCGGCCAAGGAGGACGAGGACGCGGGCCCGCCCGCGGGGCTCGACGCGGGCCCGGGACCCGACGGAGGCGCGCCGGTCGCCTGTGACAACGGGCGCCAGGACGGCGACGAGACCGACGTCGACTGCGGCGGCGTGGTCTGCGACGACTGCGCGGTGGGCGCGGGCTGCGCGAGCCCGGCGGACTGCGCGAGCGGCGTGTGCGCGGCGGGGACCTGCGCGGCCGCGAGCTGCACCGACGGCGTGGCCAACGGGGCCGAGACGGACAACGACTGCGGCGGCCCCGACTGCCCGGCCTGCGCGATCGGAGGCGCGTGCGTCGCGTCGACGGACTGCGAGACAGCGGTCTGCGCGTCCATGGTGTGCGCGGCCGCGTCGTGCCTCGACGGGCTGCGGAACGGCGACGAGACCGACGTCGACTGCGGCAGCAGCATGTGCCCGCCCTGCGCCAACGGGCAGGGCTGCGCCGCGGACACCGACTGCCTCTCCGGCCGGTGCGCGGCCGGGACCTGCGCCGCGCCGGCCTGCGACGACGGGGTGCGCAACGGGGCCGAGACCGACGTCGACTGCGGCGGCGGCGTCTGCCCGGGCTGCGCCGGAGGCCAGGCCTGCGCGACGCCGTCCGACTGCCAGAGCGGGGCCTGCACCGGAGGCGCGTGCGCCCTCCCGCCGAGCTGCCGCGCGGTCCTCGCCGCCAACGGCGGCGCCGCCAACGGCGCGTTCATGATCCAGCCCGACCCCGCCGCCGCGCCCCAGCTCGTCTACTGCGACATGACGACCGACGGCGGCGGCTGGACCCTCGTGGCGTCCACCCGGACGACCGCGCTGCGGGACGAGGCGAGCGCCTACTACGCCGACCTCGCGACGGTCACGCCCGCGGGCGGCCACACCGGCATCTGGAGCGGGATGCGCGCGGTGGTGAGCGCGCGCTCCGACGTCCGCTTCACCTGCCGGGCCGATCCGGCGGGGGCCGGGCTCGACGTGGATCTCTCGTTCTACGACGTCGACTGGTACCGGGAGCTCACCACCGGGACGGACGCGGACAGCTGCTTCAGCGAGAACAACGGCGCCGGCTACGACCGCCCGGCGCCGGCGCGCCGCGACAACGTCAGTGGCGTCATGCTCGTCGCGGGGACCAACTGGCTCAACACCTACATCGCGCCCTACGACTACCTCGAGGGCGAGGACTCCTGCGGCGCGACCACCGACTTCACGGTCGACTTCGTCGACCGCGGGATGGACAGCAACCAGAGCGACGGAACCGACTGGGGCGAGGACGACGGCACGCGAAAGTGCGGCACGAGCGGCCTCCTCGACGGCGTCTGGCACATCTGGGTCCGCGAGCCCTGATACCCTCGGGGGCGGTGCCGAGCGCGAGCCGATACCTGCTGCTCGACCGCCTCGCGGTGGGAGGCATGGCGGAGGTGTACCGAGCGAAGTCGCTCGGGGTGGAGGGGTTCGAGAAGGTCGTCGCGATCAAGCGCGTCCTGCCGCACCTCGCGGAGGACGACGAGTTCGCGCTGATGTTCATCGAGGAGGCGAAGATCGCGGGGCAGCTCCAGCACGCGAACATCGCCGCGATCTTCGAGCTCGGGATCATCGACGACGTGCACTTCATCGCGATGGAGTACGTCTTCGGCAAGAACGTCCGCGACATCATGGACGCTCAGCGCGCGAGCGGGCGGATGATGCCCACGTCGCTCGCCGCGTGGATCGCGTCGCAGCTCCTCGCGGGGCTCGACTACGCCCACCGCAAGCGCGACCCGAGCGGGCGGCCGATGCGGATCATCCACCGCGACGTCTCGCCGCCGAACGTGCTCGTCTCCTACGACGGCCTGGTGAAGATCGTCGACTTCGGCATCGCCAAGGCCGCGAGCCGCGCGGTGCAGACCCACGCCGGCGTCATCAAGGGCAAGCTCGCGTACATGAGCCCCGAGCAGCTCATGGGTCACGACATCGACCACCGCTCGGACGTCTTCGCCGCCTCGGTCATCCTCCACGAGCTGCTCACGGGCGAGCGGCTCTTCGGCGGGGACAACGACTTCGAGGTCACCGAGAAGGTGCGGGCCGCCGAGGCGTCGCCGCCGAGCGCCCGGCGACCGGAGGTCTCGGCCGCGCTCGACCGGGTGGTGATGCGCGGGCTCGCGCGCGATCGGACCCGGCGCTGGCAGACCGCAGGCGAGATGCAGGAGGCGCTGATCGCGGCGGTGGCGGCGCCGGGGGTCCGCTTCGGTGCGGCGGCGCTGCGCGACTGGATCCGCATCGCCTTCGCCGAGGACTACGCGGTCGAGAAGGCCAAGCTCGAGCGGCTCGCGGCGGTGGAGCGCGAGGGCGTCGAGCTCTCGGAGGACGGCCCGACCGCGAGCGACCCCGAGCCGCTGCCCTTCGAGGAGGACGAGGCCACGGTCATCAGCGTGCCCCCGGACCTGTCGGCGCCGCCCCCGATCGCTTCGGCCCCGACTTCGAACGAGTTCGTCGAGCTGTCGAGCCTGGTGATGGTGGACGAGAGCATCAGCGCGTTCGACATCGAGGTCGACGTGGACGCGCCGGTCTACGAGGCGCCGCCGCCCGCGCCCCTCGACCTCCCACCCGCCCCCCGCGCGCCCGCGGCCGAGGCGCTGCTCCTCAGCGAGGAGGAGCCGACCCAGCTCGACGACTCGCGCCAGGCCTCGTCGCGCCCGAGCGCCGCCCCCACCCAGGTCGCCCACGCGGCCGAGCGCGAGGACGTCCGGCCCCCGTCGATCCGCTTCTCCACCCAGCCGGCCTCACCGACCCCGTCGCCCGCGCCGAGCGCGCCCGCCGAGGAGGAGGGCGGCGGCACGCCGTGGGGGACGCTCGCCCTCGTCGCGATCCTCGCGCTCGCGCTCGGGGTGGGCGGCGTCGTGCTCGCGCTGTACCTCACCGGCCAGGGCCTGCCCTTCTGATCGCGCGGCGTGAGGTAGTCTCCGGCCATGCCGGAGCGCCTGTACCTGGGGATCGACGTGGGCACGAGCAGCGCGCGCGCGGGGCTGTTCGACGCGGGGGGCCGTCGGCGCGGGATGGGCGTGTGCCCGTTCGCGCTGTGGCGCCCGGCCGAGGACTTCGTGCAGCAGTCGTCGGACGGCATCTGGGACGCCTGCGGCGAGGCGGTCCGGGGCGCGCTGCGCGAGGCGGGCGCGGGGCCGGAGGACGTCGTCGGGATCGGCTTCGACGCGACCTGCTCGCTCGTCGCGCTGGACGCCGAGGACCGCCCGGTCTCGGTGAGCCCCGACGGCGACGACGCGCAGAACGTGATCGTCTGGATGGATCATCGCGCGCTCGATCAGACCGCGCGCATCAACGCGACCGAGCACGAGGTCTTGCGCTACGTCGGCGGCACGATGTCGCCCGAGATGGAGCCGCCGAAGCTGCTCTGGCTCAAGGAGAACCGGCCCGAGGCCTGGGCCCGCGCGGCGCGGTTCCTCGATCTGCCCGACTTCCTCTCGTACCGCGCGACCGGGATCGACGCGCGCTCGCTGTGCACCACGGTCTGCAAGTGGACCTACGTCGGCGCGGAGGGCCGATGGGACGCGTCGTTCTTCGAGCAGGTCGGGCTCTCGGACCTGGCGGCCGAGGGCTTCGCGCGGATCGGCACGGACGTGCGCCCGATGGGCGAGCGGATCGGGGGGCTCACCCCGGCCGCGGCGTCCGAGCTCGGGCTGCGCCCGGGCGTGCCGGTGGCGGTGTCGATCATCGACGCGCACGCGGGCGGGCTCGGGCTCCTCGGCGCGCTCGAGGGCGACCTCGACGACGCGGCGCTGGAGCGTCGCCTCGCCTTGATCGGCGGCACGAGCAGCTGCCACATGGCGGTCAGCCGCGAGCCCAGGTTCATCGACGGGATCTGGGGGCCCTACTGGTCCGCGATGGTGCCGGGGATGTGGCTGACCGAGGGCGGCCAGTCGGCGACCGGCGCGCTGATCGACCACGTCATCGAGAGCCACGCGCGCTACGCGGAGCTGTCGGCCGAGGCGACCCGCGAGGGGACGACCGTCTACGCGCTGCTCAACGCGCGGCTCGAGGCGCTCGCGGCGAGCGAGCGGTTCGAGGCGGCGCTGACGCGGGAGCTGCACGTGATGCCCGACTTCCACGGCAACCGCAGCCCGCGCGCCGATCCGACGCTGCGCGGGATGATCAGCGGGCTCAAGCTCACCGGCTCGGTCGACGCGCTCGCGCTGCTCTACCTCGCCACCGTGCAGGCGGTCGCGCATGGGACGCGGCACATCGTCGAGACGATGAACCGCGAGGGCTACGCGATCGACACCGTGATCGCCTGCGGCGGCGACACCAAGAACCCGCTCTTCGTCCGCGAGCACGCCGACGTCGGCGGCCTCACCGTGGTCCTCCCTCGGGAGCCGGAGGCGGTGCTCCTCGGCGCGGCGATCCTCGGCGCGGCCGCGAGCGGCGACGTGGCCGATCTGCGCGCGGCGATGGGATCGATGAGCGCGGCCGCGTCCACCGTGTCGCCGGCGTCCGGCGAGGTCCGCGCCTATCACGACGCGAAGCACCGCGTGTTCCACCGGATGTTCGACGACCAGCTCGCCTACCGCGCGCTGATGACGATCAGCTGATGGCGATCAGCGGCTGACGCGGCCGAACAGGATCGGCGTGACGACGTAGCCGCCGCTGTAGGTGCCGGCCCAGCCGTAGTGCGTGCCGCGGCCGCGCCCGTCGGTGAGGAAGACGAGCGTGCCGATCCCGAAGCCGCCGTCGCCGGGCCACGGGCGGGTGTCGTTCTGGTGCGCCGATCGCGTCGCGTCGGCGACGCGGATCGCGTAGGCGTTCGGGATGCCGGGGACGGGGCGCGGCGCGCCGACGACGAAGCCCACGTGGCCGGTGTTGCGGCTCGGGAAGCCGCGCGGGCGGCGCCAGGCGAAGACGTCGCCCGGGCGCACGTCCTCGATGTGGGCGATGCGCTGCCAGCCCCGCAGGCTCCGGTCCTCCGGCGCGCGCTCGATCGCTCGGACGAAGTGCTCCGCGAGCGGGCGCTGGGTCGTCGCGAGGTGCCGGACGGAGCGCGGGGCGGCCCGCTCGAGGACCCAGTAGGCCATGAGCGAGCAGTCCCAGTAGTACGTCCCGTCGCGCTCGCGCACCACGCGGTGGTGCTGGTAGCGCGTGCGCTGCAGCGTCTCGCGGATCCCCCGGATCACGTCCATGACGCGGTTCGCGGCCCCGGTCGCGGGGTCGGTCGGTGGGGCGGGCGGCGGCGCGGGCGGGAGCGGCCCCTCCACCGGGGGCAGCTCGATCGGCCAGTCCTCGGGCCAGGGCCGCCGCCGCTCTCCGTCGGCTCGGGCGGGCGGGGCGGCCGCGGCGAGCGCGAGGATCGCGGCGAGCACGGGGAGCAGACAGCGGCGCATACCGCTACCGACAGCCCTGGCGCCGATCCGTTCCACGCCTCCACTGAAGCGGGGCCGCGGGGCCCGCGCAAGCGAGGGGCTGGGAATTGACGAAGCTCGAACGTTACCCTCGCCCCGATGGACCCCGACGAGGCCCTCGCGCGCCTGGAGGACCGGCTCGGCTACCGCTTCGACGCGAGGGCGGGCCTCAAGGACGCGCTCACCCACCGCTCGTATCTGAACGAGCACCCCGAGGTCGCGCGGCGCGACAACGAGCGCCTCGAGTTCCTCGGCGACGCGCTCCTCGACCTCGCGGCGAGCGCGCTGCTGTTCGAGGAGTACCCCGACGCGCGCGAGGGCGAGCTGACGCGGCGGCGCGCCGACCTCGTGAACGAGCGCGCGCTGGCCGAGATCGCGCGCGCGCTCGAGGTCGGACCGGCGCTGCGGCTGGGCAAGGGCGAGGAGCGGAGCGGCGGTCGCGACAAGCCGCGGCTGCTCGCCTGCGCGGTGGAGGCGATCCTCGCCGCGATCGCGCTGGACGACGAGCCGGGCCGCGCCCTTGAGGTGGCACGCGAGCTGCTCGCCCCGCGCCTCGAAGAGATCGCGCCCGGCGCCAAGGACTTCAAGAGCAGGCTCCAGGAGCGCATGCAGGGCCAGCGCAGGCCGCCTCCCGTCTACGCGTTGATCGAGACCGAGGGGCCTGACCACGCGCGGGTCTTCCACGTGCGCGCGATGGTCGGCGACGACGAGGTCGGCCGCGGCTCGGGGCGCTCCAAGGCGGTCGCGGAGCAGCGCGCGGCGCGGGACGCGCTCGAGCGCGAAGAGGACGCCGGGTGAGCGAGCTCGACGAGCGCGTCGCGGGGCTGAAGCGCGCCGGTCGACACGCCGAGGCGGCCGACCTCTGCCTCGCGGCCGGCGACCCCGCGCGCGCGGCCGAGCTCTACGCCGCGGTGTGGCGCTGGGACGAGGCGATCTCGATCACGGAGCAGCACGGCTTGCTCGATCACGCCTACCGCCACGCGCTCGCGGCCAACGACCGCGACGCGGCCGGGCGGGTGCTGATCCAGCTCGAAGAGAACCCCGACCAGGCGGTGCGCGCAGCCCTGCTCGCCGAGGCCAAGGGCATGCTCCTCGACGCGGCGCGGCTGCGGGAGGCGGCGGGGGAGACCGCGGCGGCGGCCGAGCTCTACGAGCGGGGCGGCGAGCTGCGGGACGCGGCGCGCTGCTTCCTGACGCTCGGCGAGCAGCGCAAGGCCGGCATGCTCCTCGAGCGGCGCCTGCGCGAGGACCCGGACGACGCGGCGACGGGGCTCGAGCTCGGTCGCATCCTCGCGCAGTTCGGCCGGTGGGATCACGCGGTGCGCGCGCTCCAGCGGGCCGCGCAGTCGGAGGGCCACGAGGCGGCCGCGCTCCGGTTGCTGGTGGCGTGCTTCGCCGCGATGGGGATGGACGAGGCCGCCGGCAGCCGGCTCGACGCGCTCCGGGTGTTCGAGCCGGATCTGCCGCTGACCGTCCCGGACATGCTCGCAGAGGTCTACGGAGACGCACGCGGGGTCGCAGGCCTCGTCGGCCAGGCGGACTCGGAGCGCCTCCTCGCGGGGCGCTACCGCGTGATCCGACCGCTCGGCGCGGGGGCCACCGGCCGTGTGCTCCTCGCCCACGACGCCTTCCACGAGCGCGACGTCGCGGTGAAGGTGCTGCACGTGGGCGGGGGAGCGGCGGGCCGCGACGCGTTCGTGCGCTTCGGGCGCGAGGCTCGGGTCGCGGCCGGCATCTCGCACCCCAACGTGGTGCAGGTCTTCGAGTTCAACCCGGACGGGCCCTTCCTCGTGATGGAGCACATGGCCGGCGGGACCCTCGCCGACCGCCTCGTCGGGCCGGACGAGCGCCCGCTCGCGCTCGCCCCGCTGGAGGTCTGGGCGATGGCCAAGGGCGTGCTCGCGGCGCTGGAGGCGGTCCACCGGCGCGGCGTCGTGCACCGCGACCTCAAGCCGGCGAACGTGTTCTACGACGCGGCGGGCAACGTGAAGCTCGGTGACTTCGGCGTCGCGCACCTCACCGACCTCGGGGCCACGCTGACCGGCGCGATGGTCGGCACGCTCGCCTACATGGCGCCCGAGCAGATCACGGGCAGCCGCCGGCCGGACGCGTCGACCGACCTCTACGCGATGGGGATCATCCTGTTCCGCTGCCTCACGGGGCGGCTCCCGTTCGAGGGTCCGGACTTCGTGGCCCAGCACCTCGAGGCGACCCCGCCGGCGCCGAGCGAGGTCGCGCCGCACCTCGGGACGACGTTCGACCCGCTGATCGCGCGGCTCCTCGCGAAGGAGCCGGACGAGCGCCTCGACTCGGCGACCGCGCTCCTCGACGCGCTGCGCCCCATGCCGTGGTCGACCCTCGAGCTCCCCGCCGCGACCGCCAGCGGCGCGCCCTCGGTCCGGCCCGCGAGCCTCCCGCCGGGCGCGGAGGGCGAGGCATCGAGCCGCTTCACGGTGCTCAAGACGCACCTCGACGGCAGCGCGATCGCGCAAGACGAGCTGCTCGAGCGCGAGGTCGAGCTGGTACGGGTGACCGCGGCTCAGGCGACGCGTCTCCGCGGCTTCGCGCGAGCCGACGGGCCGTACCTCCAGGCGGTCTACGCGATCGACGATCAGACCGGCGAGGCGATCCTGGAGAGCCCGAGCGGCGTGCTGCTGTCGAACCTGCCGGACGGCGACCCGCGGCGCGCAGCGGCGGTGCGCGACGTGCGAGCTGCGCTGAAGCGGCTGCACAGCGAGGGGGTGAGCCACGGCGGGGTCGACGGCGCGAGCGTGGTGGTCGGCCCGAGCCGGGCGTGCCTCCGGCTCACCCTCGACCCGGACACCCACCAGCCCGAGCAGGACTGGGCCGCGCTCGATCGGCTCGGGGGGCGCGGGGCTCCCCGTTGAGCGAGCGTCAGATCCCGACGAGCTCGCAGGCGATCCCGCTCATCGCGCCGACCGCCGCGCCGTACATCGCCGCGTCGTCGCTCGACGCGTTGCCCTGGAGGCTGCGCGCGTAGACGCCCTGCACGATCGCGGCGATGCGGAACAGGCTGAACGCTTTGTAGTACGGCCACGCCTCCACGCCGTCGCGGCCGGTCAGCGCGCAGTAGCGCGCCACGAAGGCCTCCTCGCTCGGGATGCCGGTCGCCTCGAAGTCGACGCCGAGCAGGCCCCCGACCTTCGGCATCTGCATGTCGTAGAGCATGCAGGTGTAGGCGAGGTCGGCGAGCGGGTGGCCGAGGGTCGACAGCTCCCAGTCGAGCACCGCGAGGCAGCGGGGCTCGGTCGGATGGAACACCAGGTTGTCGAGCCGGAAGTCGCCGTGGGCGAGCGTCGTCTCGTCGCGCGCGGGGACGTTCTCGGGGAGCCACGCGATCAGCTTGTCCATCGAGGCGATCGGCTGGGTCTCGCTCTTCTTGTACTGATCGCTCCAGCGCCGGGTCTGGCGCGCGACGTAGTCGCCGCGCTTGCCGTAGTCGCCGAGCCCGACCGCGTCGACGTCGACGGTGTGGATCGCGGCGAGCACCCGCGCGAGCTCCTCGTAGATCGCGACCCGCTCGTCGCGCGCGAGGTCGGGCAGGCGCACGTCCCAGAAGATGCGGCCCTCGACGTGGGCCATCATATAGAACGGCGTGCCGATGACGTCTGGGTCCTCGCAGAGCGCGTAGACCTCGGCCACCGGCACGTCGGTGGACGCGAGCGCGGCGAGGACCTTGTGCTCGCGCTCGACCTGATGCGCGCTCGGCAAGAGCTTGCCCGGCGGCTTCTTGCGCAGGACGAACGCGCGCTCCGCGTCGGCCACCCAGAAGGTGGGGTTGGACTGCCCGCCGCGGAACTTCCGCACGGTGAGCGGACCGACCGGCCCGACCCTCGGCGCCATCCAGTCGCGCAGGCGATCGGCGTCGAAGCGGTGGCGCTCGGAGGGCTCCCTCGTGTTGGGCGGCGGCGTCAGCATGAGGGGATCCTACTCCGGGCCGGGCGGTTGATGGGGTGCGCTCGTGGCTCGGTGCCGTGACCCGGACGCGAGGCGCAGCGTGTCGTGCTTAGTACACGCTCCGACTCCGACTCCGGGCATGCGTCGAACCGTTCCTTCGCGCGGTCGTGCCGATCGCGGACGCCGGCCTCCTCGCGGAGGCCAGCCTGCGCGTGCCGCTCGGACCTGCCTACCCGCCGCTGGGCGC
>JAUHXR010000135.1 GCA_030426845.1 Polyangia bacterium
CGGACCTCGTGGCCGACCTCACCCGGCTCCAGGAGGCGATCGCCGAGGACCCGGCCGAGGAGGCGCTCGACGCGGTCGACGCGATCGCCGACGACCGCCCGGTCCACGCCGCGCGCCTCATGCGCACCGGCGCGATCCCCGCCGCCCAGCGCCAGCTCGACGAGGTCGAGGCGCTCGAGATGGGCACCCCCGAGGGGCGGCGCTTCGCCCGCC
The DNA here is from genome assembly GCA_030426845.1 of Polyangia bacterium. Lineage (GTDB taxonomy): Bacteria > Myxococcota_A > Polyangia > Polyangiales > Sandaracinaceae > JAUHXR01. The sequence goes on from JAUHXR010000135.1 coordinate 214, forward strand.
GCGCGGTCCGCGCCTACACCGCGCGCCAGCGCGCCCTCGAGTCCTACGAGGACGTGCTCGACCAGGGGATCAGCGCCGATCCGCTCGACACCCTGCGCGCGATCCGCGCCCGCCGCGAGGCCGAGGAGCAGCTGCTCCAGGTGATGCGCGACGTCGGCGAGGTCATCGGCGTCGAGCCGCGCCCCCCGTCCCCGCCCGGCCCCGACGAGGAGCTCGAGGGCGAGGGCGAGGGTGCGATGGAGGGCGCGATCGAGGGCGCGGCCGAGGGCGAACCGGGGCCCGCGCCGTGATCGTCGTTGTCGACAACTACGATTCCTTCACCTACAACATCATCCAGTACCTCGCCGAGCTGGGCGCGCGGGTGGAGGTGTTCCGCAACGACGCGATCGACGTCGACGGGGTCGCCGCGCTCGACCCCGAGGGCGTGCTGCTCTCGCCGGGGCCGGGCGAGCCGACCGGGGCCGGGATCACCCTCGCGGTGATCGAGCGGCTCGCGGGCCGGGTCCCGCTGCTCGGGGTCTGCCTCGGGCACCAGGCGATCGCCGAGCGCTTCGGCGGCCGCGTGGTGCGCGCCGACCGCCTGATGCACGGGCGCACCTCGCCGATCCTCCACGCGGGCGAGGGGGTGTTCCAGGGCCTGCCGTCGCCGTTCACCGCGACCCGCTACCACTCGCTGATCGTCGAGCCGGCCAGCCTGCCGGCTGTCCTGGCGCGCACCGCGTGGACGGCCGAGGGCGAGATCATGGGCCTGCGCCACGTGGAGCTCGACGTCGAAGGGGTGCAGTTCCACCCCGAGTCGTTCCTCACCGAGCACGGCCACGCGCTCCTCGACGGCTGGCTCGGGCGGCTCCCCGAGCGGGGCGCGCGATGACCGATCCCCTCGCGGTCGCGCTCTCGGAGGCGGTCCGCGGGCGCGACCTCGCCCCGGCCCAGATGGAGGCCGCGATGGAGCGGATCCTCTCGGGCGGCGCGAGCCCGGCCGGCATCGCCGCGCTCGCGGTCGCGCTGCGGATGAAGCGCGAGAGCACGGCCGAGCTCGTCGCGGCCGCCCGGGTGATGCGCCGTCACGCCGCGCCCTGGCCCGCGCGCGCGGGCGACGGCCGGGTCGTCCTCGACACCTGCGGTACGGGCGGCGACGGGGCGAGCACCTTCAACATCAGCACCACCGCCGCGATCGTGGTGGCGGCCTGCGGCGTCCGGGTCGCCAAGCACGGCAACCGCGCGGTGAGCTCGCGCTCGGGCAGCGCCGACGTGCTCGAGGCGCTCGGCGTCCGGCTCGAGCGAGACCCCGCGCGGGCCGCGGCCGATCTCGAGGCGCGCTCGATCGCGTTCCTCTTCGCCCCCGCCTTCCACGGCGCGCTCCGCCACGCCGCGCCCGTCCGCCGCGAGCTGGGCCTCCGCACCTTCTTCAACCTGCTCGGCCCGCTCGCCAACCCGGCCGGCGCCAGTCACCAGCTCCTCGGGATCTACGACGGTGCGCGCGTCCGCGCGATCGCCGAGGTCCTCGGCGGGCTCGGGGTGCGCGGCGCCTGGGTCGTGCACGGGGCGTCCGGCCTCGACGAGGTCGATCCGTCCGGCCCGACCCACGTCGCCGCGCTGATCGACGGCGAGGTGACGGAGCGGACGGTCGAGCCGCGCGACTTCGGGCTCGAGCCCGTCCCCCTCGAGGCGATCGTCGGTGGCGACGCGGCCCGCAACGCGGCCATCACCCGCGCGGTGCTCCGCGGCGAGCCCGGCGCGCCCCGGACCGCGACCCTCCTCAACGCGGCGGCCGCGCTCTGCGCATGCGATCCGACGCTCGCCCCGCGCGACGCCGCCGCGCGCGCGGCCGAGGCGATCGACGCGGGGAGGGCGAGCGCGCTCCTCGCCGACTGGGCGGCGGCGTCCGGAGCCGCGGGGTGACCGACCGCCTCGCCTCGATCCTCGCGCGCAAGCGCCGCGAGATCGCGCGTCGCCACGCCCACCGCGGTCTGTACGATCCGCGCGGCGCGCGCGCGCCGGGCGTGGACGCGAGCCCGCTGCGGCGGGCGGACGGTGCGCTGCCGCGGGTGATCGCGGAGGTGAAGTTCAAGAGCCCGAGCGCGGGCCCGATCCGCGCGTGGCGGCCGGGCGAGGGCCGGCGGGTCGCGCGGGCCTACGAGGCGGCCGGCGCGAGCGCGGTGAGCGTGCTCTGCGATCGCGAGGGCTTCGGCGGCGGGGTGCTCGAGCTGCGCCGCGTCGCGGCCGCGATCGGGCTGCCGGTGCTGTTCAAGGAGTTCGTGCTCGACGAGGCCCAGGTGGACCTCGCGGCCGCGGCCGGCGCCCGGATGGTCCTGCTGCTCGTGCGCGCGCTCGACGCCGACGCGCTCGCCCGCCTCGTCGCGCGCTGCCACGCGCGGGGGCTCCTGCCGGTGGTGGAGGCGGCCGACGAGGCCGAGGTGGAGGCCGCGCTCCGGACCGACGCGGAGGTCGTCGGGATCAACGCCCGCGACCTCCGCACGTTCGAGGTCGACCCGGCGCGGGCGCGGCGGGCCATCGAAAGGGTGCCCCCGGACCGCGTCGCGGTGTACATGAGCGGGGTGAGCCACCGAGACGACCTGCTCGCCCTCGCCGGGACCCGCTGCGACGCGGTGCTCGTCGGGACCTCGCTCATGCGCGCGCCCGATCCCGGGGCGCGCCTCGCCGCGCTGCTCGGGAGGGCTGCGCTGCCCGGGAGAGACGGGTGAGCGCGATCAAGACGGTCGCGGTGACCGGCGCGGCCGGGACGGTGGGCAACTACGTCGTCCCGCTCCTCGAGGCCAAGGGCCTGCGGGTGATCGCGAGCGACCTGACCGCCAAGGGCGTGCCCGTCCCGGTGCGCGGCGAGGTCCGCCCCGGCGACCTGCGCGACCGCGCGTTCGTGCGCCGGCTCGTCGAGGGCTGCGACGCGGTGGTGCACACCGCGGCCCTGCTCGACGTGGGCGCGCCGGCGGCGGCGCTGCGGGCGGTGAACGTGCAGGCGGTGGCCGACCTGGTGGAGGCGGCGACGGAGGCCGGCGTGAAGCGCCTCGTCCACGTCTCGACCGCGACCCTCTACCGCGCGAGCGGGTCCGAGCCGCTCACCGAGGACGCGCCGATCGCGCCGCGCGGCGACTACGGGCAGAGCAAGCTCGAGGCCGAGTCGGTGCTGCGCGCGGCCGGGGACGGCCCGCTCTCCTGGACGATCCTGCGCCCGGCGCCCCTCTACGGCCGGCGCGGTCGTCACTACGCGGCCGCGCTCCTCGCGGTCGGCCCGATCATGCGGCTGGCCAGCCCCATCCTGCCGCGCCCCGCCGGCGGGCCGGTCGCGACGCTGGTGCACGCCGAGGACGTCGCGCGCGCGGCGGTCTTCGTCCTCGACCGCGACGACTGCGGCGGCGAGGTCTTCAACGTCGCCGACGAGGACGCGATGACCCTCGGCGACCGGGTGAGCGCGACCCTGCGGGCCTACGGCCTGCCCACGGTGGGTGGGGGCGCCCTGCCGCGCCCGGTCCTCGATCGCATCGCGCGCCTGTTCACCAAGCCGGGCGCCTACCACGCGGCCGATCGGGTCGGCCTCACCGCGTGGCGCCTCGTCGTCCTGCGGCACGGGCTGAAGAGCGCGCTGCGGGTTCGCCTGGATCAAGAAGCGTTGACGCTCTTGCACGACGACCTCGTGGTCGACGCGTCGCGGCTCCGCGCGCTTGGCTGGCTCCCGCGCTACCCGCGCTTCTCGGAGGGCTGGCGGCAGGTGCTGCGCTGGTATCAGGCCGAGCGCTGGGTCCCCCGCTACGCCTGATCCCGCTATGCTTCACTCCTGAGTCGTGCGGCGGACCCTTCGGCAGCTCGGGAGCGAGGCCTTCGCGATCGCGAAGCAGGGCCGGCTCATGCTCGGCCGGCGCGCCCCACGCCACACGCCGGGCCCGCGGGTCGTCGCGTTCATCCACGGCTACGGCGCAGCCGGCGCGGTGTTCGACCCGCTCCGCGAGCGCCTCGAGCGGGCGCTTGGGGTCGGCACGCTCGACTACACCTACCGCTCGGGCTGGGGCTTCGAGCGCATCGCTCAGGGCCTCGCCCGGCGCCTCGACTCCCTCGCCGCGGACGGCGTCGAGGTGGACCTCGTGGCCCACTCGATGGGCGGCCTCGTCGCGCGCTGGTACCTCCAGGAGCTCGGAGGCGCGCGGTCGGTCTCGCGCGCGGTGCTCCTCGCGACCCCGCACGACGGCACCGCGAGCGCCCGCCTCGCGCTCGGCCCGGCCCGCGAGGTCCTGCTGCCTGGCAGCCCGGTGATCCGTCGCCTCGCGGCCGGCCGCGACCGCGCCGCCTCGGTCGCCCACACCGCGCTCGTCGCGGGCGCCGACCTCATGGTCACGCCGCCGGCCAGCGCGGCCGCGCTCGCCGAGGCGGAGGTGCGGTGGTTCGACGACCTGGGCCACAACGCGATGCTGTTCGACGACGACGTCCACGACGCGGTGCGCGAAGCCCTGGAGGAGTAGGGCGCCCCGCATCGCGCGAGCGCGCTCCCGCGCTCTACAGGTTCCGCTACGGCGCGGCGGGCTCGCTCGCCGACGCGCCGGGGGGCGGGGGCAGGTGCACGTGGAACGCCGCGCCCTCGCCGGGGGTGGACTCCACCGTGATCTCGCCGCGGTGCGCGTCCACGATCTGGCGGACGAGCGCGAGGCCGAGGCCGACGCCGTGGTGGCGCTTACTGAAGAACATATCGAACAGGTGCGCTTGATCCTCCTCGGGGATCCCCGGGCCCTGGTCGTGCACCGACACGCACGGCCGCGACGCGTCGTCCCACCCCACCACCAGCCGCACGGTCGCGCCCTGGGGCGAGAGCTGGAGCGCGTTCTTCACCAGGTTCCAGAGCACCTGTCGGAGCTGGCCCGGGTCCGCGTGGACGCGCACCGGGTCGTCGGGCACCTCGAGCACCACCTTCGCCGGGCCGCGCGCGAGGCCGGCGACCTCGGTCGCGAGCGCGCCGAGGTCGACGCTCGTGAGCTCCGGCTCGCGGGGGCGGCCCACGTCGAGCATCGTCGTGACGAGGTCGTTGAGCCGGTCGGTCTCGCCGAGCACCAGCTCGAGCAGCCGCCGGTCCTCCGGGTCGAGCTCGGGCGCGTCCATCACCAGCTCCACCGAGCCTGCGATCGAGCCGAGCGGGTTCCGGATCTCGTGGGCCAGCCCGGCGGAGAGCCGGCCGAGGGCCGCGAGCCGCTCCGCGCGCTCGGCCTTGTCGCGGAGCTGGTTGAGCTCGGTGAGGTCCTGGAAGAGCACGAGCGTCCCGAGCACCTGGTCGTCCGCGTCGCGGAGCGGTGAGCAGCTGAAGCCGACCGGGAAGCGCGTTCCGTCGAGCCGGGTGGCGTCTCCGTCGCCGCGCTCGCCGTCGGCCGGGGTCGCGGGGATCGGCAGGTGCGCGCGCGCGTCGCGGCCCCGCAGCGCGTCGGGCTCGTCGGCCCCGAGCAGCGCCGCCCCCGCGAGGTTGATGCGGCGGATCTCGCCCTCGACGTTCATCGTGAGCAGGCCCGAGGCGAGCGAGCGCATGATGTCCTCGTTGAAGCGCGCGTGGCCGGCCGCGCTCTGGGCGACCTCGCGGAGCTGCCCGCCCGCGCGCCGGAGCCGCTCGGCGAGCGCGCCCGCGAGGAGGCCCACGAGGACCAGGCCGACCACGTTGCGCAGGAGGCTCAGCGTCAGCTCCTGCTGGCTCACCTCGTACTCCGGCGCCCCGGCCGGGGGCCCGACCCAGCCGTTGGCCACGCTCAGGCCAACCGCCGCGTAGAGCACGATCGCCGCCGCCGTGGTGACCTGCGTCTCGCGCGGCCCGACCACGAGCGCGGCCGCGAGGATCACGACGCCGTAGAGGAAGCTGAACTGGCTCGTCGCGCCCCCGAACAGGTAGACGAGCCCGCTGACGAGCGCGAGGTCCCACGCGATCTGGAGCCACGCGAGCCGCTCGGGGCGGCTCGTCCGGGGGAGGGTGACGGCGACCGCGAGGCTGATGCCGAACGTGCAGGCGATAAGCGCGCGCAGCGCGTCCTGGGTGACCGAGCCCTGCATCGGCCCCACCAGGAGGTTGCCGCCGAGCAGCAGGGTCGCGGCGACGAGGCGTCCGCCGAGCAGCCAGAGCTGACGCCCCGCGACCGCGCGCGCGCCCTCGTCGCGATCCGCCTCGCCCGCGCCCACGGGGAGGCTATTCCGCCTGGATGTTGCCCGCGATGGAGAAGATCGGCAGGTACATCGCGATCAGCATGAAGCCGACCATGCCGCCCATCACGACGAGCATGATCGGCTCGAGGAGGCTGGTGAGGGCGGCGACCGCGGCGTCGACCTCCTCCTCGTAGAAGTCGGCGATCTTGTTGAGCATCTGATCGAGCGCGCCGGTCTGCTCGCCGACGCCGATCATCTGCACGACCATCGGCGGGAAGACCTTCGTCTCCATCAGCGGCTCGGCCATCGTGCGGCCCTCGCGGATCTTCTCCGCCACGAGGTTGACCGCGTTCTCGACCACCACGTTGCCCGCGCTCTTGGCCACGACCGCCATGCCGTCGAGGATCGGCACGCCGGACGCGAGCAGGGTGCCGAGCGTGCGGGTGAACCGGGCCACCGCGATCTTGCGCATCACCGGCCCGAGCAAGGGCGCGGTCAGCAGCACGTTGTGCCAGAAGCGCTTGCCGCCCTTGGTGCGGTAGCTGACGATGAACGCGATCGTGGACACGATGGTGACCACGATGAGCAGAGGGAGGTTGTTGACGAAGCCTTCGCTGACGTTGATCACGAACCTCGTGATCCCCGGCAGGGCGTCCTCGCCGCCGAAGTCCATGAACATCGCCTGGAAGGCCGGGATGACCCAGGTCAGCAGGATGACGAGGACCGCGACCGCCACGAGGGCGATGATGCTCGGGTAGATCATCGCGCCGCGGACCTGGCTCTTCAGCTTGACCCGCTTCTCGATGTAGACGGCGAGCCGCTGGAGGATCGTGTCGAGGATGCCGCCCAGCTCGCCGGCCGCGACGAGGTTGACGTAGAGCTCGTCGAAGACCTTCGGGTGCCGCTTGAGCGCGTCGGAGAACGTGCCGCCCTGCTCGACGTAGCTCTTCACGTCCTTGAGGATCTTGGCGAGCTCTTTGTTCTCGCCCTGGCTGGAGAGGATCTCGAGGCACTGCACCAGCGGCAGGCCCGCGTCGATCATCGTCGCGAACTGGCGGGTGAAGATCACCAGCTCCTTGTCGGACACCGGCGAGCCGATGGAGAGCGAGAGCTCCTTCGGCTTCTTCTTGACCTTCACCGGGCTCAGGTTCTGAGCCTTCAGGCGGTTGTGGACGGCCTCGATATCCTCGGCCTCCATCACGCCCTTGCGGGTCTCTCCGGTGCGCGCCCGGGCCTCGTAGACGAATTCCGCCATCCGCTGGTTCGGTGAGCTTACCAACCCGTTGAACGGCGCGGCAAACTACTGCTTGAGCGGCCCGTCGCCGGGCGCGCTCGAGAGGGCCTCACGCCGGAGCCCGCGATCAGCGCCCGCGGCGGGGCGTCTGGGCGGCCGCGCGGTTCTGGGCCTCGCGGATCATGCTCTCGAGCTCGCCCGGGTCCGACGAGCGGCCGAGCGCCTCCTCGAGCGAGATGATCCGGCGGGCGAAGAGCGCGTAGAGGCTCTGGTTCATCGTCTGCATCCCGCTCGAGGCCTGCCCGGTCTGCATCATCGAGTAGATCTGGTGGACCTTGTCCTCGCGGACGAGGTTCCGGATGGCGGGGTTCGGGATCATGATCTCGAGCGCGAGCGCCCGGCCGGGGCCGTCGGCTCGCGCGATGAGGTTCTGGCTCAGGACGCCCTGGAGCACGAACGAGAGCTGAGCCCGCACCTGCGGCTGCTGGTGCGCGGGGAAGACGTCGATGATCCGGTTGATCGACTGGATGGCGCCGTTCGTGTGCAGGGTGGCGAAGACGAGGTGGCCGGTCTCGCTGATCGTGAGCGCCGACTCGATCGTCTCGAGGTCGCGCATCTCGCCGACGAGCACCACGTCCGGGTCCTGACGCAGCACGTACTTGAGCGCGATCTTGAAGCTCGTGGTGTCCGCGCCGATCTCGCGCTGGTTCACCACGCAGAGCTTGTTCGGGTGCAGGTACTCGATCGGGTCCTCGATCGTGAGGATGTGCTGGCGGCGCTCGCGGTTGATCTTGTCGATCATCGCCGCGAGGGTCGTCGACTTGCCCGAGCCGGTCGGGCCGGTGACGAGCACCAGCCCGCGCGGGAGGTTCGCGAGGTCGCTGCAGATCGGCGGCAGGCCGAGCTCCTCGAAGGTCAGCACCTTGAACGGGATCGCGCGGAACGCGCCCGCGACCGCGCCGCGCTGCATGAAGATGTTGGCGCGGAAGCGGCTGAGCCCGCGCACCCCGAACGACAGATCGAGCTCGTTGTGCTTCTCGAAGCGGACGGTCTGCTCTTCGCTCAGGACCGTGTAGCAGAGCTGCTTGGTCTCGACCGGGTCGAGCGGCGGCGTCTTGAGCGGGACGAGCGAGCCGTCGATCCGGAGCTGCGGCGGCGAGCCGGTGGTGATGTGGAGGTCGGAGGCGCCCCGGTCGATCATGACCTTGAGCAGCTGGTGGATCGTGAAGCGGGGCTGGGTGCCGTCCATGCGGCGATTCTATCCCAGCTCGCGAGGCTACAGCTCGAGCTTCCCCCAGCGCCCGCGGCGCATCCACTCGCGCTTCGAGTCCGAGCGGCTCACCACCTTGGCCGCGCTCCACGCCGCGAGGAAGAGGCCCTCCATCCCGAGGCCGGGGACCATCTGCTCGTTGCACATGAGCAGCCGCTTCACCGGCGTGCGCACCGGGAGCGCGCAGACGCCGAGGGTCGTCGAGACGGGGTAGCCAAAGACCGCGCGCATCGTGGAGGTGCCGCGAGTCCACGGCTCCTCGGGGGTCAGGCTCATCCCGGCGAGCAGGTCCTGCGGCCCGCGGCCGTCGTGCGGCGAGTCGATGAGCTCGATGTGATCGCCGAAGAACGGCATCAGCTCCGAGAGCGCGGCCACCACCCGCTCGCGCAGCGAGTGCGCGTAGTCGGGGATGTCCTCGATGCCGCGGCGCGGCAGGAGCGCCTCCACGCACACGAGCACGCGCCCCTCGTCGAACGGCTCCTGCTGGATGCGCAGGGCGTTGGCGTCGGCGAGGAGGCGGCCCGGGCTGACCGCGAAGAAGACGTCGCGGCTCATCCCCTCGGGCACGCCCTCTTTGCGCACGAGGAGGTTGAGGGTGTAGCGGTAGTAGCGGACGACCGGCTCGCCGATCCGCTCGAACAGCTCCTCGAAGGGCCCGCGGTCGGGCACCCAGCGGAGGAGCGACCCGATCGGCTCGCCGTTGAGCACCCAGCTCGCGCCGATCTCCTCGCCCGACGCGGCCACGCGCACCCCGCTCACCGCGCCGCGCTTGACCCGGATGGCGTCGATCTTCTCCGGCTCGCGGACCTGGCCGCCGTGGGTCGTGATCGACTCGACGAGGAGGCGCTTGAGCCCCTCGTAGCCGCCCTCGAGCGCGGCCGCGCCGTGGGCCCAGGCGCCGAACAGCCGCGTGATCCGGAGGCCCGTCACGTGGTCCGGGTCCATCCCGTCGGCGAAGCGCACCGGCAGCTCGACGAGGGTGCGGAACGGGTGGCGCTCGGGCAGCTCCGCGAGCGGGTCGACCGCCTCGCCGTGCTTGCCGAACGGCAGCTCCGCGATCGCGCGGGCGCTGTCGCGGCGCTCGAAGAACGTCTGGGCCGGCCAGGTGAGGTCGCGCTCCACCAGCTCGTCGAGGAGCGCGCCGTGGCGATCGAGCTGGCGGAAGAAGTCCTCCACCGGCCGCTTGATCTCGGGCATCTCCCGCTCGATCTCGCGCTCGAGGGCGGCCGGCTCCCGCGCGAAGTCGAAGCGCAGGCGCGGCAGGCAGACCTGGAGCGCGGGGTCGAGGTGGACCGCGCGGCGGCGGACGTGCTGGCCGAGCGCGAGCTCGAGGAAGATGCGGCGCGTGACCGGCGAGCTGGCCGCGGTGAAGTGGAACGGCGCGCGCGGCAGGCGCACGCCCTCGGCCACGCGGTAGGTGCTCGGCAGCTCGTCCTGCGCGACGAGGAGCACGCGGAAGCCGCGCTTGGCGAGCAGGGCGCCGGCGGTGAGGGGCGCGAGCTGCGTCCCCACGACGACGACGTCGTAGGAGCTGGCGGGCGTCGGCATGGCTCAGCCTACGTAGCGGACGCGGTCCTCGCCCTCCGCGCCGGGCATCGCGACGAGCGCGCCGAGCGCGAAGGGCTCCTCGCCCGCGTCGCGGAGCGCCGCCTCGACCGCCGCGCGCGCGTCCGGCGGCGTCGCGAGGACGAGGCCGACCCCGAGGTTGAAGGTGCGTCGCATCTCCTCGTCGGAGACGCCGCCCGCGCGCTGGAGCGCGTCGAAGAGCGGCAGGCGCGGGCCCGCGTTCGGGTCGACCTCGGCGCCGACGCCGTCGGGCAGGACGCGGGGGAGGTTGCCGACGAGGCCGCCGCCGGTGACGTGGCAGATCGCGTGGACCGGGCCGGCCGCGAGCGCGGCCTGGACCGCCCTCGCGTAGATGCGGGTGGGGGTGAGCAGCGCGTCGCCGACCGCGCCGACGCCCTCGATCGTGTCCTCGACGCCGAGCCCCGCGCGCTCGAAGAGGATCTTGCGCGCGAGCGAGTAGCCGTTGGAGTGGAGCCCGCTCGAGGGCAGGCCGATCAGGGCGTCGCCGACCCGCGCGGCCTGGCCGTCGAGGATCCTGCTGCGCTCGACCACGCCGACCGCGAAGCCGGCCAGGTCGTACTCGCCGGGCGGGTAGCTCCCCGGCATCTCGGCCGTCTCGCCCCCGAGGAGCGCGCAGCCGGCGAGCTCGCAGCCCTTGGCGATGCCGGCCACGACCGCGGCCGCGACGTCGACGTCGAGCTTGCCCGTCGCGAAGTAGTCGAGGAAGAACAGCGGCCGGGCGCCGACCGTGATGACGTCGTTCACGCACATCGCGACCAGATCGATGCCGACGGTGTCGTGGCGGCCGGCGAGGAACGCGACCCGGAGCTTGGTCCCGACCCCGTCGGTGCCGGAGACGAGCACCGGCTCGTCCATCCCGGGGGGCACGCGGCAGAGCCCGGCGAAGCCGCCGACCCCCCCGAGCACGTCCGCCGTGCGGGTGGCGGCGGCGAGCGGCTTGATTCTGTCGACCAGGCGCTCACCTGCCTGGATGTCGACCCCCGCGTCCTCGTAGGTCAGCCCGTCGCTCATCGTGGCGGGAAGCTACCCCATCGCGGCCCCTCCGCCACGTGACCCATGCTCCGACCCCCTCTGAGCCCGTGACCCTCTGAGCCCGTGACCCTCTGAGCCCGTGACCCCGTGACCCGGCGGGGCGAACAAGGCCCTGGCTGCGCCCACCTTCACGATCCACAGAAGCACTCCGTCTGAAGCCGACCATGACCGCCGACTCCGAGCCGACCCTCACCCTGGGCCTCGAGGCCTTCTCGTGGCCCGATCTGCACGACCCCGACGGGCTCGCGCGGCTCACCGCCGCCTTCGAGGCCCACGTCGAGGCCCTCGACCCCGACGCGCTCGCGACGCTGCGCCAGCACCGGGCCGACCCCGACGCGGTCCCCGCCGCCGAGCGCTCCGCGTCGATCGTCGCGCTCGCGCCGCACCTCGGCGCGTTCGTCGCCCGCCTCTTCGCCGTCGAGGCGGAGGTCGAGGCCGCCCGCCAGGCCGCGCTCGCCGAGCACCCGGTGTTCCACTTCCGTAAGCGCTTCGTGAAGCCGAGGCTCCTCAAGCCCAAGGAGCGCCCGCCTCTCGAGGACGCGACCCGGCAGCTCGCCGCCGCGGCGTGGGCCGCCGCTGCGGCGCGCGATCCGGACGAGGAGCGCTTCGTCGCGGTGGCGACGCTGAGGCTCCTCGACCTGCTCGAGGTCGCGCGCAAGGTCGCCCGGAGCGGCGGCGCGAGCTGGACCGAGGCGCAGCGCAGCGACCTCGCGGGCCTCCGCGCGCAGCTCACCCTCCCGGACACCGGCGAGGCGGACGAGGACGAGGCCTGGCTCACGCGCGTGGTCGACGCGATCGAGGCGACCCTCGCCGCGCGCCGTGACGACGCCGCCGACCCCGCCTCGGGCTGGGTCTCGCTCCGCCCGGTGCACCCTCAGCGCTTCGACCGCCTCGTCCCCCTGCGCCGTCGGGACGGCGCCGAAGCGGTCGACGATCAGGTCGGCGATGTGGCGCCGCGCGAGCGCGTCGAGCCCTTCGCGCTCACCGACGACCGCGGGAGCCGCCGCGAGGTCGCGGCCCACGTCCACGACTGCCTCTACTGCCACACCCGCGGTAAGGACGCGTGCAGCGTCGGGCTCCGCGACAAGCAGGGCGAGCTCAAGCAGAACCCGCTCGGCGTGACCCTGTCGGGCTGCCCGCTCGACGAGAAGATCGGCGAGGCCCAGGCGCTCCACCGCGACGGCGAGATCCTCGGCGCGCTCGCCGCGGTCACGATCGACAACCCGCTGTGCCCGGGCACCGGCCATCGCATCTGCAACGACTGCATGAAGTCGTGCGTGTTCCAGACCCAGGAGCCGGTCGACGTCCCGAGGGTCGAGACGGGCATCCTCGACGACGTGCTCCGCCTCCCGTGGGGCTTCGAGATCTGGTCGCTCCTGTCGCGCTGGTCGCCGCTCGACCTGCGCCGTCCGTCGCCGCGGCCCTACCACGGCAAGAAGGCGCTCGTCGTCGGCCTCGGCCCGGCCGGCTACACCCTCGCGCACTACCTCCTCAACGAGGGCTTCGCGGTCGTCGCGATCGACGGCCTGAAGATCGAGCCGCTCCCCGCCGCGCTCGTCGGCAAGCCTGGCGAGCCGCCGTGCCCGATCCACGACGCGCGCTCCCTCGTCGAGCCGCTCGAGCGCCGCCGCGTCCTCGGCTTCGGCGGGGTGAGCGAGTACGGCATCACCGTCCGCTGGGACAAGAGCTTCCTCACGATGCTCTACCTCAACCTCGCGCGCCGCCCCGGCTTCCGCGCGTTCGGCGGCGTGCGCTTCGGCGGCACGATCGACCTCAACGACGCGTGGGCGCGCGGCTTCGATCACGTCGCGATCGCGGCCGGCGCGGGACGCCCGAACCTCGTCCGCATGAAGGACGGCCACTCCGACGGCCTGGCGCGCGGCGTCCGCCAGGCGAGCGACTTCCTCATGGCGCTCCAGCTCTCCGGCGCGTTCCGCCGCGAGGCCCTCGCGAACCTCCAGCTCCGCCTGCCCGCCATCGTCATCGGCAGCGGCCTGACCGCGATCGACACCGCGACCGAGGCGCTCGCCTACTACGTCGTCCAGGCCGAGAAGACGCTCGCCCGCTACGAGTCCCTCGTCGCCGAGCACGGCGAGGACGCGGTGCGCGCGCCCTTCGACGAGGAGGAGCGGATCATCCTCGACGAGGCGCTGGCCCACGGCCGCGCGCTGCGCGAGGAGCGCGAGCGGGCCGCCTACGAGCGCCGAGAGCCCCGCCTGCAGGAGCTGGTCGACGGCTGGGGCGGCGTGCGCATCGCCTACCGCCGCCGCCTCGTCGATTCGCCGGCGTACCGGCTGAACCACGAGGAGGTGACCAAGAGCCTCGAGGAGGGCGTCCGCTACCTCGAGCTGTTGAGCCCCGTCGAGGTCCACGTCGACCGCTTCGGCGCGGTCGAGGCGGTCACCTTCGAGCGGCAGGAACAGGGCGAGGGCCGCGCCCTCCTCCCGACGGGCGAGCGGGTCCGCTTGCCCGCGCGATCGGTCTTCGTGGCCGCGGGCACCCAGCCCAACGTGACCTACGAGCGTGAGCGCCCGGGCAGCTTCGCGCTCGACGCGCGCGGCTACTTCCAGACCCACGCCGCGGCGCGCGACGGCGACGCGGTGCGCCTCACCGAGGGCCCCGGCTTCTTCGCGAGCGCGCTCGGCCCGGCCGGCCAGACGGTGAGCTTCTACGGCGACAACCACCCGACCTACGCGGGCAGCGTGGTGAAGGCGATGGCGAGCGCCAAGCACGGCCACCGCGCGGTCGTCGATCTGTTCGGCGCCGCGCTCGACGCCCGCGGCGACGTCGAGGCGCGCGATCGCTTCCTCGCCGATCTCGCCGACGACCTCGAAGCGCGCGTCCACGCCGTGCGCCGCCTCGCGCCCGAGATCGTCGAGGTCGTGGTCCGCGCCCCCGCGGCCGCGCGCGGCTTCGAGCCGGGCCAGTTCTACCGGTTCCAGACCTACGAGGCCCACGCGCCCGAGCGGAGCGGCTCGCGCCTCACCACCGAGGGCATCGCCCTGACGGGCGCCTGGACGGATCCGGAGCGAGGCCTCTTGAGCATGATCGTGCTCGAGATGGGCGTCAGCTCGCGCCTCTGCGCGCACCTGACGGAGGGCGAGCCGGTGGTCGTGATGGGCCCGACGGGCCGGCCGAGCGAGATCGCGGGCGGCGAAGACGTCCTCCTCGTCGGCGGCGGACTCGGCAACGCGGTGCTCTTCTCGATCGCCAAGGCCTTCCGCGCGGCCGGCTCGCGCGTCCTCTACTTCGCCGGCTACCGGCGGGGCGACGGCCTGTTCAAGCGCGAGGAGATCGAGGGCGCGTGCGACCAGGTGATCTGGGCGACCGACGCGGGCGTCGAGATCGCGCCGTCGCGCCCGCAGGACGCGCACTTCCGCGGCAACATCGTGGAGGCGATGCTCGCCTACGCGCGGGGCGAGCTCGGCGAGATCCGCGTCCCGCTCTCGGGCATCGACCGCGTCCTCGCGATCGGGAGCGACGGCATGATGAACGCGGTGGCCAAGGCGCGTCACGGCGTGCTCGCCGAGCACCTGCCGGCGGGTCACCGGGCGATCGGGAGCATCAACTCGCCGATGCAGTGCATGATGAAAGAGATCTGCGCGCAGTGCCTGCAGCGGCACGTCGACCCGGAGACGGGCGAGGAGACGCTGGTGTACTCGTGCTTCGATCAGGATCAGGTGCTGGACCGGGTGGACTTCGGTCATCTTCGGCAGCGGCTGCGTCAGAGCTCGATGCAAGAGAAGCTGTCTGACCAGTGGCTCGCTCATCTGCTGTCTTGAAGCGGCTTGAGCGGGCTGGTTCGTGGGCTGTTCCTGGGGTGGCTTCGGTCTAGGGGGTGTCGCTCGAGGGGCCGAGGGGGTGGGCCGGCGCTGCACCGATGCGCCCGAGCATTGAGACGGTTGCGGTGCGCGATTCTTCGGGATGCTGGCGGGGTGGTGGGAGTCGGCCGGGGACGCGTTAACGCGATATCGGCGGGACTTCTGTTGGGACCGCGCGCGCATCGAGTGGTCGAGCGGGGCTGGAGAGGGCGGAGCGGCTCGAGCCGGCGGGATTGGGCGCGTCGCGGGATCGCAGACGGTGCCTCGCCGGCCCACCCCCTCGGGGACGTGACGGTCCGCGGGGGCTAGAGGTACTGCGCACGTCGCGGCCGCGCTTCGCGCGAGCCACACCATGCTGACCCGGCGGATGCCTCATGTGAGGCGGGGGTGGGGGCTTGGACGGGTGTCGCTGGAGGAGGCGGGGCGCGAGAAGGTGGGTGTCGATTGTGCGGCCTGTGGCGGTCGTGGCGGATGCGGTTCGGGTTCCGGCTGGAGGTCGAGTCGTGCGCCTAGACGAGCAAGAGTACGTGGACGTCCACGAGTACGTGCACGTCCACGAGTACGTGCACGTCCACGAGTACGTGCACGTCCACGTGCACGAGTGGCGCTCGGCGTCCTTGTCCGGGTCCGGGTCCGGACCCGGGTCCGGGTCCGGGTCGGGGTCCGGGTCCGGGTCGGGGTCCGGGTCGGGGTCCGGGTCGGGGTCGGGGTCGGGGTCGGGGTCCGGGATGTGGATGTGCAAGGGTACGTGCGCGCGCACGAGCACGAGTGCCCGCGGGCTGACGTTCCCGGCTCCGCCTACTCCCTCACGGGATCACCCCGAGGTCTCGCTCCTCCATCGCCGCCCCGAGCTCCCAAGCGAGCGCCTCGGCGACCCGCCGCGCGTGGGGTCTCGCGTTCTCGTGCCATCGGAGCACAACTCGTCCGTCGACGTGGATGGCGCTGCTCGACGAGCCGCGCTCGACCATGTGCTCGAGGACGACGCGCGGCGAGGAGCCGCCGGCGCGGGGGAAGACGACGCCGCGGCCGCGGGTGGTGAAGCCGGACGAGCGTTCGGTCACGAACATGTGGAGGCAGGACCGTTCGGGCAGCGTGGCGGCGCGCGCCTGGACCTCCTCGGGGAGGTCGTAGAAGGAGCCCACGACGCGCACGGACGGCGGCGCGTCGGGGAGGGGCTGCCAGCGCGCGATCATGAGGCGAGGGCTCCGGTGGGCATCGTCAGCTGGCGCGCCGCGCTGATGTACCGCTCGAGAGAGGTGCCGTGCGTCGCCGAAGCCGCAGCGCGCCGTCCCACACCGTGCAGCAGGCGGCGCAGGTGTGATCCCGGTTGGACCGGCATCCGCCATGTGGACTTCGTCGACGCCCAGCCCTAGGCCTCTGGCGTGTCCGTTCGTGAGCACGACTTCTCCCTGACCGTCGCCGAGGCGCCCGCGTGGGCGCGGCGCGGCGTCGCGCGGTTCGGCGAGCTGCAAGCGGGCGAGCCCGAGGGGACCGGGACCAGCCCCAGCGCGTTCCTCGTCGACGGCGCGGCGCGCTACTACCCGAACGTCGGGCAGCCGCTCGGAGGCGGCGTCATCGGCGTGCTGCTGAGCGGCGTCGCGTTGTGCGCCTTCGTGATCGTCGCCGTGGTCCAGCTCACCACGACCGAGGCGGTGGCCAGCTGGACCTACGCGGCCATCGGTGCCAGCGCGGCCGCCATCGCGATCTCGTTCGCGTTCGTCGTCGGGGGGTCGCGCCCGCTGGCCAAGCGCACCGATGGCCTCTATCTGCTGCCCGAGGGGCTGGTAGTCGTTCGCAAGGGACGTTGCGCCTGCCACGCGCGCGAAGAGATCGCGGTCTTCCGCACCCTCAGCACTTCGGGCGGGAGCAGCGCGCGCAGCTACCACGAGGGCGTGGAGCTCACGAACGGCGTGGTCATGCCGCTCGTCGCGGGCAAACACTCGGGCCTTCGCCGCGAGTGGGAGAGCTGGCGAACCGACGCCTGAGGCCAGCGCGCTCGAGCGTGGGCTCATAGGCGCCGGGAGGCTCCGCGGAGCTCTGCGCGTGCGAGCCCACGGCCCGACCTGCCTGCTCCTCGCCGCCCTCCTCGCGCCAGCCTCCGCGGCGGCGCAGGCCGAGGGTGACGAAGCCCCGGATACCGACGATGAGGAGGCGCGTCACATGTTCGAGGCGGGGAGCCTCGCGTTCGACAACGCACGCTACGACGACGCGGTCGAGTACTTCCCGCGCGCCTACGAGCCGAGCGGGCGCGCCGTGCTCCTCCACAACGTCGGGGTGGCCGCCGACCGCCTGCGCCGCGACACCGAGGCGCTCGAGGCCTTCGAGCAGTTCCTCGCGCAGGTCCCCGCGCACCCGCGTCGGCGCGACGTGGAGGCGCGGGTCGAAGTCCTGCGCCTCGCGGCCGCGAGCGCGGGATCCGGCGGGGAGGGCGAGACGGGCGAGGGCGAGACGGCCGCAGGACACGCGCGGCCACGGCGCCCGACGTCGAGCCCGACGACTACTTCGGGCCGAGCGGTCGTTCGAGGTGCGCGCCGGTCCCGCGCAGCGTCGCCGCCTTCCGCGACGCCGTCGCCCCGCTCGATCGCCAGCGCGCGCTCCGCAGCTCGCGCCGTCGCGCGGGCCAGGAGGACGCGCCGCCGCCCGCGGACGACGACGTGAACCTCGAGGATCCGATGCCCCTGGTCGACCCGGCGCCGGGCGAAGACCCGCCCACCGCGTGACCCCCGCGCGGCCGGCTCCCGGGGTCGGCCGCCCGGCGGCTCGTTCCGGCCGATCCATCCTCGTCCGCGACCCACACCTCGCCGTTGACGGCGACCGCCCCGCGTCAACCAGCCTCGCGAGCGACGATGGCACGGCGGGCGAAGGCTCCGGCTCCGGCTCCGGCTCCGGCTCCGGCTCCGGCTCCGGCTCCGGCTCCGGCTCCGGCTCCGGCTCCGGCTCCGGCTCCGGCTCCGGCTCCGGCTCCGGCCTCGAAACGCGCAGCCTCGACGGGCGGGCCTGCGTGGTCGCGCGCGCTGTTGTCGACGACCGCCGCGAGAGCGCGCTGCGGAGCGGGGCGCGAGCTTCGGTGCCCGCGGGACGAGGCTCGCGCGTCGGCCCTCGAAGTGCGGGTGGTAGCGGCCCGCGTGGACGACGGCGACGAGGCCGTCGCCAAAGTGCTCGCCGGTGGGCGGGGCGAAGGAGCTCGGGGGCGAGCGCCTCGGGTGGAAATGCGCGCTCCTCGTGGGCGCGGGGGGAAGTAGGATTCGCCAGTGAGACGAGCCCCGGAGATCCCGACCGACGTGACGCTCTCGCTGGGGCTCGACGAGGCCGACGACGAGGAGGCGCTGCGCGCTCGCGTCGCGAAGCGGCTCCGCGTCCGGCCCGACGACCTGCCGCACGTGGCGATCCGGCGCCGCTCGATCGACGCGCGGCGGGGGCGGGTGTCCTTCCACGTCGTGGTGGATCTGCGCGCGCCTCGCGACGCGCCGCTGGGCGGGCCGAGCCCCCGCGAGGTGCGCGGTGAGCCGCGCGTCGCGATCGTCGGGGACGGGCCGGCGGGGCTGTTCGCGGCGTACGAGCTGGCGCGCGCCGGGGTCGCGTCGACGGTCTACGATCGAGGCAAGCCGGTGCGGCCGCGTCGCTTCGATCTGAAGGGGCTGCAGACGCAGGGCCGCGTGGACCCGGAGAGCAACTACTGCTTCGGCGAGGGCGGCGCGGGCACCTACAGCGACGGCAAGCTGTACACGCGCGCGCACAAGCGCGGTCCGGTGCGCGACGTGCTGGAGCTCCTCGTCCTGCACGGGGCGCCCGAGCAGATCCTCATCGACGCGCGCCCGCACATCGGCTCGAACAAGCTCCCTCGCGTGATCACCGCGATGCGCGAGCGCCTCGAGGGGTGCGGGGTCCGCTTCGAGTTCGGCGCGAAGATGGTCGCGCTGACCACGCGGGGGGAGGGCGCCGACCGACGCGTCCGGGGCATCGAGCTCGCCGACGGGCGCTCGATCGAGGCCGACGCGGTGATCGTGGCTACGGGGCACTCGGCCCGCGGGGTCTTCGAGCTGCTCGAGCGGGCGGACATCGCGCTCGAGCCCAAGCCGTTCGCGCTCGGCGTGCGCATCGAGCACCCCCAGCCGCTCATCAACCGGATCCAGTACGGCAAGCAGGCCGAGCACCCGAGGCTCCCGAACGCCTACTACAGCATCAAGGAGCAGGTCGAAGGGCGGGGTGTCTTCTCGTTCTGCATGTGCCCGGGAGGCTGGATCGTGCCGGCGTCCACCGACGCCGAGTGCCTCGTCGTGAACGGGATGAGCATGTCCCGGCGCAACTCGCCGCACGCGAACTCGGGGCTCGTGGTGGCGATCGAGGTCGAGGACTGGGAGCGGCTCGGGTTCCGTGGGCCGCTCGGTGGCGTCGCGTTCCAGCGCGCGATCGAGAGCGCCGCGATGCGCGCGGGTGGCGGTGCGTTGCGAGCGCCGGCCACGCGGGCGAACGACTTCTTGTCGGCTCGCGGCTCGAGCACGGTGCCGCCCGCGAGCTACCGGCCCGGGCTGAGCGCCGGCGACCTGCGCGAGGTCCTCGACGCGGCGGGGCTCCCCATCGCGGATCGGCTGCGCCGCGCGCTCCGCGCCTTCGAGCGAAGGATGCCTGGCTACGCGAGCGAGGAGGCGGTCCTGGTGGGCGTCGAGTCGCGGACGAGCGCGCCGCTGAGGGTCCTCCGCGACCCGCAGACGCTCGAGTCCCCGAGCTGCCGCGGCCTCTACCCGGCGGGGGAGGGCGCGGGCTACGCGGGCGGCATCGTCAGCGCTGCGCTGGACGGGATCCGTATCGCACGAGAGGTTGCGGTGCGCGTCGGCGCTCGCTGACGCGCTCGTCCAGGTCGGATTGGCCGCGCCGCCCGTCGCGGCACCGGGGCGCGTCGACTCGTCGCGCGCCCCTGCGGTCGCGGCTCCTCGACCCTCGTCGAACCCGGCGCTCAGTCGGGCGGCCTGGCGCCCCGGTTGTCGCGATCACCCCAGCAGACCGTCGCGCCGGCGGCCGTGATCGCGCACGCGTGCGGGTCGACGAGCGCAGGGTTCACCGCGACGCTCACGAACCGGCCTTCGGGGACGTCCTGGCTGACCGCGCTGCCTCCGAAGCAGCGGAGCGCGCCGCTCCCGCGCACCACGCCGCACAGCGCGTAGGCGCCGGTGGAGATGGCCGAGAAGCGGACGTCGGCGGGCGCGGTGACGTTGCCGGTCCCCCAGCAGACTGCGAGCCCGTCGCGACGTAGCCCGCAGCTGTGACGACCGGCGGAGGTGAGCGCGACGAAGGAGTCGTCGGGAGCTCCGGAGACGCGGTCCTCGTCACCCCAGCAGACCGCGTGCCCGTCCGCGCGGAGCGCGCAGGCGTGCGAGTAGCCGACCGACACCTGGGAGAACGCGCCCTCGGGGATGCCCTGGAGGACCTCGCGGCCCCAGCTGCCGTGCTGGACGAGCAGGCCGGGGTCCCCGCCCCAGCAGACGAGCCGGTGGTCGTCGCGGATCGCGCAGGCCGCGTAGGTGCCGACGCTGACGTGCAGGTAGCGCCCTTCTCGCGGGGTCGTCCGCGGGATCCCGCTGATCGTGACGCCCCAGCAGCGCAGCGAGCCATCGTCGAGGATCCCGCACGCGTTGCCGCCCCCGGCGCTCACCTGGCGGTAGCGCCCCTCGGGGACGGCCAGCCGGCCCATCGCGGCCAGCCCCCAGCAGCGGACCTGGCCGTCCTGCGTCCGGCCGCAGTTGTGGGAGCCACCGGCGCTGACCGAGACGAGCTGGGCGTGCGCGACGCCCGAGCAGAGCAAGACGGCGGCGACAGCGAGGGCCGAGACGTGGGCGCGCATGAGTGACGAGGAGTACGCGCCGCGCGTCGAAACCTCCCGCGCGAGCTTGGCGCGCTGTGCTGTAGGATGAGCGCCTCGATGTCACGCCTCGCCGCCCCCCTCGCGCTGTCCGCTCTGCTCGTCGGATGTGGCGGCGGCACCGCGACGCCGCCGGAGGTCGCGGCCGCGCCAGCCCCGGTCCTCCCCGCGATCGACGGGCGCGTGGCGTTCGACCAGCCCCTCGAGCTCGCGCCCACCCGGGTGGTGCAGCTGCTCCGTGCGTACGAGCGGTTCACCGCCGCCGAGCTCCCGCCGCACGAGGGCGACTCGTTGTCGGAGGTGCAGGCCTGGGCCGAGGGACCCTTCGCCGGATTTCTGGAGGCTCATCGCGAGGAACTCGACGCGTTGGCGGCCCGGGCGCGGGCGCTGGCCTCGACGGGGGAGGTCAGAGAGCAGCTCCTGGCCGCGCTCGTCCTCGCGTCGTCGCACGCCTCGTTCCGGCGGCTGCTCGACGATGTGCCCGTCCCGCGAGAGATCGCGGGCGACGACGCGATGCTCGCGATCTATCGCGCTGCGCTCACCGGGGCGGTGACGCCGTTGGGGCGCGTCGCCGCCGAGCACTACGCGCGCTGCGCCGAGCTCGCGACGGGCCTGACCCCTCCGCTGGCCGACTGGGCCGGTGAGTGCGCGTCGCGCGCGGAGACGTTGCGAGAGGCGCTGGCCTCGGCCCCCGCGCCGGAGTCGCCGTCGCGCCCCTCGACGTCCATTCGGGACATCGCCTGGCCGTCGGAGTGCCAGACCGCCGAGCGGTTCCCGGCGGAGGTGGAGGCACCCGCGCCGAGCGCCGCGCCCGCGGGTTCGACGATCGCGGTCCTCTACGCCGGCGACCGCGTGCCCGCGTCGCATCGCGCGCGGCTCCTCGACACGGTGCGCGCGCGAGTGGCGACGCGGACCGGCGTCCGAGTCCTGTCTGCCGCCGAGGTCGATCGCGCGGTCGCCCTCCGCGAGGCGCGCCGCGTGCGTTCCCGGGGCCCCACCTGCGGCCAGCCGCCGCCGCTGGCGTGGGTGCTCACCGCCGCGCACCGGGACGTCGTCCTCGCGGAGGTCGACACGAGCTGCCCCGCGGTGCCGGAGGAGGCGGTCGATCGCTGCCGGATCGCGGTGCGCTTCCGTCGGCCCGGGACCGACGACCCGACCGGCCTGCCGGGCCCGCTGTTCGCGGCCGTCGAGCCAGGCGACGATCCAGACGCCTGGCTCGCGGGTGCCGCGCGGCTCGCCGATCGGGAGGTCCCTCTCGGCGGCATGGTCGGCGTGTTCGCCGCGTCGAGACCGGTGCGAGTGCGCGCGATCGGCGCGTCCTCCACCGACCCGTGGCTGCGTGTCCCGCAGCTCCTCTCCTCTTCGAACGCGGTCTTCGACGGCTGCGCGCCGCCGGACGAGACCGCGGCCCTCAGCGTGGACGTGTCGTGGCGCGTCTCGGCGATCGGAGAGACCAGCCGCGTCGAGGTCACCCCGCGGTCCAACGCGGACGAGGAGGCCGCCCGGTGTGTTCGGCGCGCGCTCGAGGGACTGGCGTGGCCGTGCACCCCGGCGAATCGACCCCAGGAGATCGAGCTCACGCTCTGCCTGGGCCGGCCCGACTCCGTCCGTGCGGCGAGCGACGGAGAGCACGACGCGGCCCACTGACGAGACCGCGGGACCTCGAGACGGCCTCCCGCATGCGTCATCCAGGGGCTCGACGGCCGGCCAGCGCGCGATCGAGCGCGACCTCCACCGAGAGCGACCTCCACGCGCGGATCGCGCGCGTGTCGAAGCGACTCGCGGAGGTCACGCACGCCGGCCTCGTGCGAACCGCGGCCACCGCGACGTCCTCCGCGAGGACCCAGGATTGCGCCCCGCCGCGGACGACCACGAATTGGCCCGAGACGAGCATGTCGCCTTTACCGCGTAAGGCCGCGACGCCGCCGAGGAATCGCGACCGTCTCCAGGCCGACGAGCGCGAAGCCCGCCCCGAGCAGCAGCGCGAGGGGGTGAGCCGCGGGGTCCTCCGGCATCGGGGGCGGCGTGTCGGAACGCGCCATGTACCGACTCTATCCCCATCCCTCCCCTGGTCGCGCCCGCGTTGCGGAACGGGGCGCGCCGACCAGCGCGGCGAGCGAGAGCCCCCCGACGAGGAGCTCGATGAGCGTCGCCGCGACCAGCCCCTGCGCGGGCATCCCGTCGAGCGCCACCCCCACGAGTCGCGACAGACCGTAGCTGCCATGGACGACGGCGGTCGCCGCGAGCGCGGGCCGGGTGAGCGAGCGGCGGAGCGCGCCGAGGAAGGCGACGATCCCGCCCACCACGAGGAGCCCGGCCGGCGCGCGGACCTCCGACAGCAGGCTCGGATCGTCGGCGAGGAGGATCCCGTTCGCCGCGTAGAAGGCGCGCGGCGAGAGCAGCGCGGAGACGCCGATGTACGACAGGACCGCGCCGGCCACGACGAGCAGGACCCGGACCGCGACGCGCCTCACGCCGCC
>JAUHXR010000136.1 GCA_030426845.1 Polyangia bacterium
CCTCCGCGCCCGTCTCGCGCGCGCCGCTCGCCGCCCCGCTCCCGGCTCCGCGCTCGGGGCCGCCCTCGGCTCGCGCGCGGGTGGCCTCCGGCAGTCGCGAGCCGGTCCGGGACCACGAGCCCGCGCCGATCCCGCCCCGGGCGATCACCCTGGCCGACTTCGGGCCCGCGCCGACGTCCATCCTCCTGACGGTGCCTTACGCGCTGCACGTCGTGATGCGCCGACGCGCGCTGAAGGCCGAGCTGGCGCGTCTCAAGCGCCTCCGCGACGCGGCCGCGCGCGACCGATCGGAGACCCTCATCGAGCTGGGTCGGGCGCTCCACGCGCGGCGCGATCACGAGGCGCTCGCCACCCTCTCCGGGCACGTGAAGCGCGCGAACGAGGCGGGTGAGGTCGCGGGCGAGCACACGGCCGAGCTCGGGCGGGTTCGACAGGCGGCGAGCACGCAGCGCGAGGCGATCGCGGCCCAGGTGGCGGCGGCCGAGGAGCGCCTCGCGCCGCTGCGCGCGCGTGAGGCCGAGCTGGCCGCCGCGCTCGACGCCCGCAAGACGGCCTTCTCGCGCGCGGACGCGCGCCTCGCCCGCACCAAGATCGAGCTGCGCAACCTCGCCCAGCTCCCGACGCCCGACGAGGTCCAGCGCCAGGCGCTCGAGGCGGAGCGCGAGGCCCGGGCCGCCGAGGCGGACCGCGCGCGCGCCGAGGTCGAGGCGCTGCAGCCGGATCTCACCGCCCTGCGCCGCGAGATCGCCGGGCACACCAAGACGATCGCCGACATGGAGAGCGAGGCGCGCGAGGTGGACCGTTCGCGCGAGCGGGCCGCGGCCGCGCTCACCGGCGGCGCCCAGGCGGCCGAGGACGCCTACCACGCGGCGGTGAGCGAGCTGGCCGAGGAGGCGCTCAAGCGAGGCGTCGCGGCCGCGCTCTTGCCGGAGCTCGCCAAGTCGGCGCTCCACCGCGCCCAGGCCGTCGACGCCCGGGACCGGGAGACCGAGCTCCACGAGATCGCCCTCGGCCTCGCCGACCGCCCCTCGGTCCAGCGAGGCCTCGCGATCCTCGGCGTTGTCGCCTTCCTCGCGCTCGGCACCCTGCTCTTCGCGATCCTGCGCTGAGGTCAAGAGCCCCAACCGGACAGACCGTCCGCGTTCATCCCGTCACGGCGAAGGAGCTGGCACCGTTCCAGAGTCCGGATCCGAGGTCCTTGCGTCGCGCGGGCCCCCGTACCCGAAGTCATCCGGTCCGGGGACGATCAGGGAGCAGGCCAAGGTCAGCCCGAGGGCGCCAACCAGAATTGCGAAGCGCGGCATCGCGCTCAGGATGCCCCGAGCTCGACGCCGCGCGCGAGTGAAACCTGGGGTGGGCTCAGATGCCCGCGTCGATCGGGAAGCCGCCGCCGTCGGGGAACGGGAACGGGAAGCCGCCGCCCGTCCCGCAGCCGAGGATGCCGCCGATGCCGTCCTCCATGCAGCAGACCTCGACGCCGCCGCCGCCCATCCCGAAGATGCCCGACGAGACGCCGCAGATCTCCTCGCCCATGCAGGCATTCCCGCACTCGCCGCAGTTGCTCGTCGTCTGGTCGACACAGGCGCCCGCGCAGCAGAGCTGGCCCGGGTCACCGCCGGTGCCCGGGATCGGGATCGGGATCGGGAGGCCGCCGCCCATCGAGCTCGGCGCGCGGCACGCCGGGCCGGTGCCGCAGCCGCAGACGCCGCTGTTGCAGTTCGGGGCGTTGGGGCCGCAGGCCACGCCGCAGCCGCCGCAGTTCATCACGTCGTTGCTGACGTCGATGCAGGTGCCGGCGCAGCAGGCCTCGCCACCGCCGCAGCGGGCGCCGCCACCGCAGGTGCACATCCCGCCGAGGCAGGCCTCGCCCGGGGCGCAGGCGTTGCCGAGGCCCCCGCAGTTCATCGTGTCGGTGCTGGTGTTCACGCAGCTGTAGGTGCCGCCCTCGTTCACGCAGACGTCCCCGGCCACGCAGGCGTCGAAGTCGCCGCACATGCAGCGCGCGGTGCCCGCGCCGCCACCGGGCACGCTGCAGGAGTTGGCCCGCATCGGGTCGCAGCCGATGCCACACCCGTTGCAGTTGTTGAAGGAGGGATCGGTCGTCCCGTTCGTGCCCTGGGGCACCGCGCGCGCGAGGCAGGTGCCGCCGCAGCAGCGGTGGGTCGCGCCCTCGCCGGTGTCGTTGCAGCCCGCGCCGCACATCCCGCTGCCGCCGCCGGCGTCACGCCCGGCCGCGTCGACGCCGCCGCCCGGCATGCAGGTGCCCGTGCTGCAAATGCCGGAGGGGCAGGTGATGCCGCAACCGCCGCAGTTGTTCGGGTCCGCGGTCGTGAACACGCAGGTCCCCTCGCAGCAGACCTCGAAGTCGCCGCACGCGGGGTCGCACGCCGCGCCGTCGTTGTTCGCGCAGCCCGACAGCAGGGCCGTCAGCCCCATCGCCATCGCAAACCAAGCCCCCTGGATCTTCCTCACCATGCAGCACCTCGAGAAGTCATCAGGGCAGAAGCCCCACCCCGCCGGCGGTCAGACTAGCGCAACCGGCTCACGCGTGAACGCCCTCCCCCGATGCCGGTGAGAGGGCTCACACCCGAGCGTTCCCGAGTCATTCTCCGCGCTTGGTCGGCCCCCCCGCTCCACGCGGACCGACCCGGAGGACCTGTAAGGCCTCTGTCAGGCGAACCCCGGTGGCCCCGCGCGGCTCAGGCCTGCAGCTCGTCGAGCGCGGCGAGGACCTTCTCGACGTGGCCCTTGACCCGCACCTTCGGGAAGATCTTCCGGACCTTGCCGGCCGGGTCGATCACGACGGTCGTGCGGATGATGCCCATCGACTTGCGCCCGTACATGTTCTTCTCGCCCCACGCGCCGTACTTCTCGAGGACCGTGCCCTCCGGGTCGGACAGCAGCGCGAACTCGAGCCCGTGCTTGGCGCAGAACTTCTCGTGGGACGCGAGGCTGTCCTTGCTGACCCCGACCACCACCGCGCCGCGGGCCTCGAGCTCGGCTTTGGCTGCCTGGAAGTCGACCGCCTCGGTCGTGCAGCCGGGCGTGCTGTCGCGGGGGTAGAAGTAGAGGACGAGCCAGCTCCCGGCGAAATCCTTCAGCTTCGCCTTGCCGCCGTGGCTCGACGCGAGGGTGAACGCGGGCGCCTTCTTGCCTTCTTCGATCGTGCTCTGGGTCATCAGGCCGGGCAGCCTACCCCTCAAGGCGACGGGGCGCCCTCCGTTTCGGACCAGGCATGCACACCCGAGCAGGTCGCCCCCGGTACGCCCTCCTCGCTGCGCTGGCCCTGTTCGCGATGGCCCTGTTCGCGATGGCCGCCGTGGCTCCGCCGGCCCGCGCCGATCTCACCGCCCAGGAGCTGACCCGCGCGCGCCAGCAGCTCCAGGCGTACGACGTCCACGGCGGTACGGTGGCGGTGCTCAGCGATCTGTCGCGCTTCATCGAGGGCGCCGAGGGCGCGGACCTGCGCGAGGCCCGCTTCCTGCGCGCGGCCGCCGCGACCGATCTCGTGCTCCTCTCGATGGGCGGCACCACCCCGACCCTGCGCGCCGAGGTCGCGAGCGCGCTCGGCGTCTCCGAGCCCGAGCTGGTCCCGTGGCTCCAGCAGGAGCTCCAGCGCGTGAGCTTCGGGGTGTACCAGCCGGTCGCCGAGGAGAGCCGCTGGGCCCTCGACGTGATCGAGAGCGGCGAGGTCGATCCGCACGTGCTCCACGACGGGCACGGCGAGCGCCGCGACATGCTCTACGTGCACGCGGTCGTCGACGCGCTGGGGCGCGAGGGCGACATCGAGCGCCTCGCGGAGTTCGGCGCCGATCCGTGCGCAGAAGCCGACGCCACCTCCGGGGCCCCGTGCGATCTGTCGATGTTCGCGCCCTCGGGCCGCCGGGCGGTCGACGCGCTCCGCGAGGCCAGCCGGGCGCTCACCCGCCTCGAGCGCATCGCCGCCTCGGGCGAGCCGCTGATGGGATCGCTCGCCGGGATCGTGGCCGCCGACGGCGCGATCCTCCGCACCACCGAGATCCACCCGACGCCGGCCTTCGCGGAGGGCCTCGCGATCCGCGGCGTGGGGAGCCGCGGGGTCGCCGCGCACCCAGAGCTGCTCGTCGTCGTCGAGCCGGGTCGCGTCCGCTACGCCTACGTCCCCGCCGCGCGCGTGGTCGGCGAGCGGGTGGTCGTGACCACCGCCGGGGAGCCCACGCTGCCCCGGTGGGCGAGCTTCGACGTGCGCGACGATCACCGCGCCGCCGTCGTGCCCTACGAGGACGTCACCGCGCACTTTGCCGCCCTCCAGCGCCAGCGCCCCCACGGGACCGTCGGCGTCGCCTCCTCGGGCGAGGTCACCGGCATCGAGATGTCCCGGATCCTCGTGAGCCTCGAGCGCGCCGGCCTGCCCACCCCCACCCTGGTGGCGCGCGGGCTCGAGGGGGAGGCGCGCGAGCTGCACATCCGCCTGGTGGGCGAGGACGAGGGCGCGCCGGCCTCCGTGTACATCCGGCTCGGCGGCTACTCGATCCACCTCGGCACGCACCTGATCGACATGCCGCGGGTGCGCGACGGCGACGGGCTCCACTTCGATCTCGCCGGCCTCGCGCGCCGCACCGCCGCGGGCGCCGCCGAGCCGGCCGCCCTGCGCTACATGTCCTCGGTGGCCTGGGCCGACGTCGTGGACGCGGCGTTCCACCTGCGCCCCGACGCGTCGCGCGAGCTGCTGCTGCAGATCCGCTGAGCCTCGCCCCGCGCCGCCGCGACCGCCGCGCTCCGCGTTTGACGACCCGTCACCCTCCCGACATAGTCTCGCGCCCTTCGAGGGGGCTGAGGGCTTGGTGGAGGTACGGATGAACAGAGCGATGGTGGTGATGGCCTGTCTCGCGATGCTCGCGGGCTGCGACGACGGCCGAGGTGGAGACGACGCGGGCGGGATCGTGCTGATGGACAGCGGGCCCGGTTCGGACGCGGGCCCCCCGGCGACGGTGGACGCGGGCCCCGGCGGCTGCGCGCCCATGCAGTCGTCGGCCCCTCAGATGCCCATGGCCTGCGCGGCCTCGACCCTGACCTGCCTGATGGGTGCGGGCACCGCGATGGCGCAGCAGGCCTGCATCATGGCCGACGCCAACGCGGCCAACTGCGGCGCGTGCATTCAGCAAGACGTGTTCTTCACCTGCACGAGCCCCAGCGGCGGCTGCGCCCAGCAGTGGGGCGACATCCAGTGCTGCGCGATGATGGCCTGTCCCACCGCGGATCAGGCGTGCATCCAGGGAGCGCTCGCGGCCGGCGGCGCGTGCGCGACCCAGGCGATGGCGTTCGACACCTGCACCGCCTCGGCGCAGATGGCGATGCGCTGCGGCGTCACCCAGACCTGCTTCATGGCGGCGATGCCGTTCCAGCCGAGCTTCGAGCCGACCGAGCTGATGAGCGTGCAGCTCGACCGCGCGGCGCTCGTCTCCGCGATCGCGGCCTCGATCACGGCGCGCTGAGCCGCGCCGGGCCGCGGCCCGATCACATGCCTGAACGGACCCTGATCGTCGGCGACGTCCACGGGTGCCTCGAGGAGCTCGAGGCCCTGTTGGACGTCGTCGCGTTTGAGCCGGGCGAAGACGCCCTGGTGTCGGTCGGCGATCTGGTCGGCAAGGGCCCCCACGGCGCGGAGGTGGTCCGCCTCTTCCGCGAGGGCGGCCACCGCGCGGTGCGGGGCAACCACGAGGACCGGCTGCTCCGCTGGCACCACGGCGAGAGCAAGAAGAAGCTGCGGGGGATGCACCTCGTCCACGCGGTGGCGCTCTCGGACGACGACTGGGCCTGGCTCGACGCGCTGCCGCTGTGGATCCGCCTCGACGCCTACGGGGTGACGGTCCTCCACGCGGGCCGGCTCCCCGAGGTGCCGCTCGAGGCGCACGAGCCGGCGTGGCTGATGAGCATGAGGACGATCGCCGCGGACGGCGCGCCGTCGAAGCGGCTCGAGGACGGTCCGCTCTGGGCCGCGTCATGGGGCGGCCCCGACGAGGTCGTGTTCGGCCACGACGCGATCAGCGGGCTGCAGCGCTGGCCCCACGCGATCGGCCTCGACACCGGCTGTGTCTACGGCGGGGCGCTCAGCGCGTACGTGTTGCCCGAGCGCGAGGTCGTCTCGGTCCAGGCGCGCGCGACCTACGAGGAGCCCGGCGGGTGAGCCGAAAGCCCCCCGTCGAGCCCGCTGTCGAGCCCACAGCTGAGCCCGCTGTTGAGCCCCCTCCGGTTGAGCCTACAGTGCAGCCGCTGGCTCCGGACGAGCGGGGCCGCCCGCGCGAGGCGATCGTGGTCACGCTCCATGACGGGAGCCGGCGCGCCTACCTCAACCTCTGCAGGCACCTGCCCGTACCGCTCGACGGAGGCTCGCGCGAGTTCCTCAGCCCCGACGGCCGCTACCTCGTCTGCGGGACGCACGGCGCCAGGTACCGGCTGGACGACGGCGTCTGCGTCGACGGCCCGTGCACGGGCACGCGCCTCACCCCGCTGCGGATCGTCGGCGACCGAGTCGTGGACGCGCCGGTCGAGGACTGATCGTCAGCCGGCTACGGCGCCCTCGGCGTCTTCGCCGGGCGCCGGTACGGCGCCGACCGCCGCGGGGACCGACAGCGGCCCGAGCTTCGACCAGGGCTTGTCCTCGCTGTTCTTGAGGAGGGCCGGTCGCGCGGTCAGCACCTCCACCCCGTCGCGGGTGACGCAGAGGGTGTGCTCGAACTGGGCGCTGAGCTTCCGGTCGCGGGTCAGGACCGTCCACCGATCGCTCTGGATCTCGGTGCGGAAGTCGCCGAGGTTGATCATCGGCTCGATCGTGAAGGTCATCCCGCGGCGCAGGCGCTTGGTCGCGCGCCGGTCGAAGTAGTGCGGCACCTGCGGCGGCATGTGGAACTCACGCCCCACGCCGTGGCCGACGAAGTCGCGCACCACCGAGCAGCCCTGGGCCTCGGCGTAGTCCTGGATCGCCTTGCCGATGTCGCGGACGCGCGCGCCCTCCTTCACCGCGGCGATGCCGAGCTCGAGCGACCAGCGCGCCGTCTCCACGACGCGCTTCGCCTCCTCCGAGGGCTCGCCGATGTAGAAGGTCGCGCTCGTGTCCCCGTGGAAGCCGTACTCGCGCGGGAAGTAGGTGGTGACGTCGACGTTGATGATGTCGCCGTCCTTGAGGACCTGCTTGGGGCTCGGGATGCCGTGGCACACGCAGTCGTTGACGCTGGTGCAGACGCTCTTGGGGAACGGCGGGTTGCCGTAGTTCAGCGGCGACGGGATCGCGTCGTGGCCGACGATCCACTCGTGGACGAGCGTGTTGATCTCGTCGGTGTGCATCCCGGGGCGCAGGTGCTCGCCGACCATGACCAGGCAGCGCGCGGCGAGCTGACAGCTCTCGCGCATCCGCTCGAGCATCCTGGGGTTCATGATCTCGACGCCCATCGGCCGCTCCCTCCGGAGCAGGGTTCCTAACGCAATCGGTGGACAGAGTCGACCGACGTCTCTTTCCTGAGGGCTCGAGCGTGTCACCCTCCAGGCGACGTGGACTCCTCGCTCGCTGGCCGCACCCTCGGGGGCGTCTACCGGATCGACGCGCTCCTCGGTGAGGGCGGCATGGGGGCGGTCTACGCCGCGACCCACACCCGGACGGGCCGGCCCTACGCGGTGAAGGTCCTCAAGCTCGAGGTCGCGGTGCGCGCGGACGCGATGCGCCGCTTCGCGCGCGAGGCCGAGGCGGTGGGGGCGCTCCACCACGCCAACGTGGTGGCGATCCACGACTTCCACGTCGAGGGATCGCTCGCGTACCTCGTGATGGACCGGCTCGAGGGCGAGGACCTGTCGGCGCGGATGGAGCGCACCGGGCCGATGAGCGTGGCCGAGGCGCTGCCGATCGTGGACGGCATGGCCGCCGGGCTCGGCGCGGCGCACGCGCGAGGGATGGTGCACCGGGATCTCAAGCCCGCGAACGTGTTCCTCGCGCGCCAGCCCGGGATGCCCGAGCGCCCGGTCCTGCTCGACTTCGGGCTCGCCAAGTCCCTCACCCAGGAGGACGAGCTGGCGCTGACCGCGTCGGGGCTCGTGATGGGCACGCCGCAGTACATGTCTCCGGAGCAGGCGGCGGGGCTCCCGGTCGATGGGCGGGCCGATCTCTACGCCCTCGCGACCGTGACCTACGAGCTGCTCGCCGGCCGTCCTCCGTTCGAGGCGCCGACCATCCCCGCCCTGTTCGCCCAGCTCGCGGCCGCGCCGCCGCCGCCGATCCGCCGCTTCCGACCGGATCTGCCCGCGACCCTCGAGGCGGTGCTCGAGCGCGCGCTCGCGAAGTCGCCCGCGGATCGCTTCCCCGACGCGGCGAGCCTGGCGGGCGCGCTGCGGGAGGCGGCCGGCCCGCTCGGGCCCTCGACCCCGATCGGCAACCACGCGGCGGCGTGGCCGGATCGGGCCCCGGTCGATCCGCTGGCCGCGACCGCCGCGACCCCCGTCAGCACACCGCGCGCCTCGGACGGCGCGCTGCGGACGAAGCTCCTCCTCGGCGCGGTGTTCGTCGCCGCGGCGCTCCTCGGCACGGCGCTCTTCGTCGGGGCGTACCTGCTGGGCGGCGGCGGACGCCCTGACGAGACCGCCCCGGCCGCGGGCGCCGGCGTCGCGCCGGTTCCGCTCCAGGGCTCGGCGAGCGCCCTGACCGGCGACGCGGGCGCGCCCCCGTCGCTAGGCGAGGTGGCCATGAACGAGCCGGCGGACCCCGAGGCGGATCCTACGCCCCTGGCCGACGGCGCGTCGCCGGGCACTTCGGTCGGGTCGGTCGTGGCCGGGTCGGGCCCCGCAGTCGAGGCGAGCGAGGTCGAGGCGAGCGAGGTGGAGGCGAGCGAGGTCGAGGCGAGCGAGGCCCCGAGGCGGCGCCGGGCGCGCAGCGGTGGGCAGCGCGGCTCGGTGGCCACGACCGAGAGGACCGAGCCCCCCGCGGAGGCCACCCCACCCTCATCAGCCCAGGCCACCCCGCCGCCGCAGCCCGCTCCCGCGCCGGCGTCGGGGCCGCCCGCCGGCGTACAGGAGTCCGTGGCCTACATGAGCCGACGCGACTGGGCCGGCTGCATCCGCGAGACGCGCCGGCACCCGCGCAGCGAGGCGCTCCTCAGCGCGCGCATGAACTGCGCGATCCAGTCGGGGAACCACGACGCGATCCGCAGCGCCTGCGCCGACATCGCCCGACACTACCCCGCGAGCCCCTACAACCAGACGTGCCGCTCGGTGATGAACGCCTACGGCATCCCGCCGTGAGCCGGCGCCCGGGCGGAGCGAACTCGAGCCGACGGAAAAGGAACGGCCCCGCGCGGGGGCGACCGCGCGGGGCCAGGGTCGAGCGCGCGGGGCGACGCCCGCTCGACGGGGCTCGGTTCGTCCAGGGAGGCAGACGTCGCGAGCCCGAAGCCAAGGAAACGGAGGGCGCGCGATGGGGCGCGCCTCGGAGATCTCAGAAGTCGAAGTTCAGCTCCTGGGGCTCGTCGGCCTCCTCGGAGCTGTGGCGGCGGTGGATGTTCGCCTCGGCCTCGAGGTCGTCGAGAGACCAGCCGAGCTTGATGTGCGAACGGATCTCCTCGCGGGTGAACTCTTCGAGGTTGCGGTAGTGCTTGGGTGACATCGCGGGCTCCTCCTCAAGTCAGTCCTCGCGCCGGCGGAGCGGCACGACGGGGGCGCGATGCGGGACGGGCCTCGCCCCCCAGAACACCCCATCGAGCACCCGGGACGCGCCCGGCCCTAGCTCGCGCGCGTCGGACAGGGCGTCGCGGAGCGCGGAATAGGGGTTGTGCTGCAAAGTGTTCTGTGGTGTCATTGGCAACCACCTTGTCCTACATCTGAGCACCTTCTACCACTCGAATGTGGGCTCACCAAAAAAGGCGCGGTCGGCGCGCGTTGCTCGCCGCGGCCCGCCCTGGTAGACCGGCTTTCCCCATGGGCAGAGTGGTAGCGATCGCCAACCAGAAGGGCGGCGTCGGCAAGACGACGACGGCGGTGAACCTCGCGGCGAGCCTCGCGATCGCGGAGCAGCGCGTGCTGCTTGTGGACCTCGATCCGCAGGGCAACGCGACGAGCGGCCTCGGCCACCCGCACCGCGAGGTGGACCGCGGCACCTACGAGGTCCTGCTCGGCGAGGCGTCGATCGCCGACGTGCGCCGCGGGACGGACCTCGCGCTGCTCTGGGTCGCGCCGTCGTCCCCCGATCTCGCCGCGGCCTCGATGGAGCTCGTCGACGACCCGGAGCGGTTCAGCCGGCTCAAGGACGGGCTGGCGCCGTGCCGGGACGAGTACGACTACATCCTCATCGACTGTCCGCCCTCGCTCGGGGTGCTGACGATCAACGCGCTCACCGCGGCCGACGCGGTCCTCGTGCCGATGCAGTGCGAGTACTACGCGCTCGAGGGTCTCGGCGATCTCACCAACACCATCGAGCGCATCAAGAACGGCCTGAACGACCGGCTCGAGCTCGACGGGGTCCTGCTCACGATGTGGGACGCCCGCAGCAACCTCAGCCACGAGGTCGCGCGCGAGGTGAAGAAGCACTTCCGCGTCTACGAGACGAAGATCCCCCGCAACGTCCGGCTCGCCGAGGCTCCGTCGCACGGCAAGCCCGTGATCCTCTACGACGCGAGCTCGCGCGGCAGCCACGGCTACCTGAACCTCGCGCGGGAGATCCTCGACGCGGCGGACGAGGCCGCGTAGGGAGAGACCCATGGCGCGCAAGCGACTCGGCCGGGGCCTCGACGGAATGCTCCCGTCGGCCAAGCCCCCGGAGACGACCCCCAAGACCGCCGGCTTCGAGGCCGCCATCGAGGAGGTCCACCCCAACCGCGAGCAGCCCCGCACGCGCTTCGACGACGCGGCGCTCGACGAGCTGGCCGCGTCGATCCGCGAGCTCGGGGTCCTCGAGCCGATCCTCGTCCGCAAACGCGCGACCGGCGGCTTCGAGATCGTCGCCGGCGAGCGGCGGTGGCGGGCCGCGCAGCGGGCTGGGCTGCAGCGCGTGCCGATCTTCGTGCGCGAGCTCTCGACCGAGGAGGCGTTCGAGGCCGCCCTCGTCGAGAACCTCCAGCGCGAGGACCTCAACCCCATCGAGACGGCGCGCGCGTTCCAGCGGCTCGTCGACGAGCACGACTACACGCAGGAGTCGGTGGCGCAGCGCGTGGGCAAGGATCGCTCGACGATCGCCAACGCGATGCGCCTTTTGAAGCTGCCCGAGCCGGTGCTCGTGATGCTCGAGGAGGGCCAGCTCAGCGAGGGCCACGGCCGCGCGCTCCTCGGCGCCCCGAGCGCCCCCGTGATGCAGCGCCTCGCGCGCGAGGCCGCCTCCAAGGGCTGGAGCGTGCGCGAGACGGAGCGGCAGGTGCGGTCCGCGGCCCGCGGCGAGGGCGACGCGAAGACGAAGGCGACCAAGAGCGCCAACGTCCGCGACCTCGAGCAGCGGCTCAGCCGCCACCTCGGCGCCCGCGTGAGCGTCGAGGACAAGAAGGGCAAAGGTAAGCTCGTTGTCAGCTACTCCAGCTACGACGAGCTCGATCGGCTGCTCGCCCAGATGATGGGCTGAGCGATGGCGGCGCGATGACGACCGAGGACTCGCCGGTCGTGCGGCTGACGAACGCGCTGCTCCTGCAGCTCGTGCGGAGCCCCGCGTCGCTGATGCGGATGCCTCCGTCCGGCGCGGTCGAGGAGCGCGACCCGCCCTCGCCGTGGTCGCCCGGCATCGAGGTCCCCCCCGCGATCCGCCCGCACGTCGCCGCGCGGCTGCGCGAGATGACGAACCTCGAGCACGCGCCGACCAACGAGCCTCAGAACGGGCTGCTCCGGCTCATGCTCGGCAAGGACCAGCGGGCCGACTTCGCGGTGCTCTTCCGGCCGGCCCTCGACGGCGAGGTGGTGGTGCTGTTCCACCCGCCCGAGGCGAGCCGGCGGCGCGCGCTGCCGATCTTCGAGCCGGCGCCGGAGGGGCTGGACGCCCGCCTCTCGGCGGCGAGCGAGGCCCAGGATCTGGGCGCGCTGCGGGCGGTGGCCGACCGCGCCCGGAGCCTCGGCGAGCCAGCGGTGATGATCGCGCTCCAGGCCGCGTACGGCATCGCCGAGCAGCTCATGGCGCGCGACGACCGGGACGGGGCGGTGGCCGCGTTCGACGCCGGGGTCGCGGTGGCCCGCGCGACCCTCGGGGGTGGGCTCGGCGCGGCCGAGCTGCTCGAAGCCTCGGCCTCGCTGCTCGCCGACGACCACCCGGCGGCGGCCCTCCGCCGCGTGGAGGCGGCGCTGGCGGAGGCGCACCCCGACCTCGACTTTCACCCGTACGTCGCGGAGCTGCACGGTCGCGCGGCGGAGCTACTCGAGGCGCTCGGCCGCCGCGACGAGGCCGCCGAGCGGCGCGCCGAGGCGATCGCGACCCTGACCGAGCTCACCGGGCCGGGCGACCTCGAGATCGCGCGGTTCCGCGCCTGACCGCTGCGGCGCGGAGCGCTACCCGCAGCGCCCGGTCGCCCCGTCGCACCGGCCCGAGAGGCAGTCGCGATCGAGGAGGCACGTCTCGCCGGCGGGGCACGCCGCGCAGACCGAGCCACCGCAGTCGACGCCCGTCTCGTCGGCGTTGAGGATCCGGTCGGCGCAGGAGACGCAGCCGCTGCAGACGCATCGGGCGCCGGACGCGCAGTCCGCGTCGACGATGCAGCCGCCCACGGCGCTGCCCGCGCACGGCCGACAGCCGGGCGCGCCGCAGTCGACGCCCGTCTCCGCGCCGTTCTGGACGCAGTCGTGGCACGTCGGCGCCGCGCAGAGCCCGGCCACGCACGAGAGGCTGAGGCAGTCTCGGCCGCGCTCGCAGCGCTGGCCGACTGCGCAGCCGGAGCAGAGCGCGCCGCCGCAGTCGACGTCGGTCTCGTCGTTGCTGCGGCGGCCGTCCTCGCAGTGGCCGCCCTCGCAGATACCGGCGACGCAGCGCCGGCTGAGGCACTGGATCCCCTCGTCGCAGGTCTGCCCCGCGAGGCAGAGCGCGGGGCAGCTCGGCCCGCAGTCCACGTCGCCCTCGTCGCCGTTGCGCACGCCGTCCTCGCAGCTCGCCTCGGCGCACTGCCCGCCGACGCAGACGCCGCTCACGCAGTCGATCGGCCCGCGGCACGGCACGCCCACCGGGCACGCGGGGCACACCGGCCCTCCGCAGTCGATGCCCGCCTCCTCACCGTTGAGGACGCCGTCGTCGCACCGCGGCGCGCCGACGTCCGGCGGGCCCGCGTCCCGAAGTCGGCGCCCCGCGTCGACGCCCGCGCCGGCGTCCGGCGGGCCCGCGTCCATGCCGCCGTCCACCTCATGGGTGGCGCCGCAGCCCACCGCGAGAGCGAGCCCGAGGACGACGACGGGGAGCGTAGTCGAGATTCGCATGGGGAAACTATAGATCACATCGCGCGTTGCCGCCGTGGAGGGACCCGCCGCGCCCCACGGGCGGGTGCCGCGCGCGCGCCGTCTTGCGCCGGGCCGGCCGCGGTGTCATCCGAACCGCCATGCGCGCGCTCCGGCCCCTCCTCGCCCTCCTCGTCGTGACCCTCTTCGCCACCGGCTGCGGCGCGGAGTATTACGCCCGCCGGCAGGCGCGCCGCGACGAGCGCATGATGCTCCGGGAGCAGCGACGCCAGGCGCAGCTCCAGCGCCGCCAGGAGGAGAACTTCGCGCGCTGCGCCAACGATCAGATGGCGTTCGAGCGCGGACACAACGACGGCCTCCGCCGCCACTCGATGGACAGCGGCTGGGTCGCGGAGTGCCCGCCGCAGTTCCAGCCGGCGCAGTACCAGGCCTACCAGGCGGGCTATCAGCAGGGCATCCAGTACGCGGACACCCAGGTGGTGGTGGCCGGCCCGACGGTGACCGCGGGCGGCCAGGTCGTGGTCGGCGGCGGCACCCCCGGCCTCGTCGCGTGCACCTTCTCGTCGGACTGCGGCGACTCGATGCACTGCCGCCAGTGGGGCGGCGTCGGCAACGTCTGCATGGGCTACGGCGGCTCGGGCGCGCCCTGCTGGTTCGGCTCCGACTGCCTGTCCGGCTGGTGCGACGGCGTCGGTCAGGCCCGCACCTGCCGCTGAGCCCGCCTGGCGCGGGTACCCCAGCGCCGGTCGCGCGCAGCGCGCGCCGAATCGGGCCGCCCGCCGGATCAGGCCGCGCGGCGCGCGAAGGCCGCGTCGACCGCGTTCCTGAGCAGCATGGCGATCGTCATCGGCCCTACCCCGCGCGGCACCGGGCTCACCCACGCGGCCCGTTCCATCGCGCCGTCGAAGTCGACGTCGCCGGCGAGCGAGCCGTCGTCGAGCCGGTTGATGCCCACGTCGATCACGATCGCCCCGGGCTTCACCCAGTCGCCGCGCACGAGGTGCGGCCGACCGACCGCCGCGATGACGACGTCCGACTCGCGAACCCGATCGGCGAGGTCGACGGTGCGCGAGTGGGCCATCGTCACGGTGCAGCTCGCGGCGAGGAGCATCTGCCCGATCGGCTTGCCGACGAGGTTGCTCCGGCCGATCACGATCGCCCGCTTGCCCGAGAGCGCGACGCCGGTCTCCTCGAGCAGCCGCATGCAGCCGCGCGGCGTGCAGGGGCGCAGGCCCGGGCGACCGGCGACCAGGCGGCCCGCGTTGAGCGGGTGGAGGCCATCGACGTCCTTTGCGGGATCGATCGCGTCCGTCGTCGTGAGCTCATCGAGCCCCTGGGGCACCGGGAGCTGGACGAGGATGCCGTCGACCGCGTCGTCCGCGTTCAGCTCGGCGAGCAGCGAGAGCAGCGCGGCCTGCGAGGTGTCGGCCGCGAGGCGGTGCACCCGGCCGCGGATCCCGGCCTGGGCCGCCGCCTTCTCCTTGTTGCGCACGTAGACCTGCGAGGCCGGGTCCTCACCGACCAGCACCACGTCGAGCCCGACCGGCCGGCCGTGCTCCGCGAGGAACCGCGCCGCGTCGGTCGCGACCTCGGCGCGCACCGCCTTGGCGACCGCGCGGCCGTCGAGGAGCCGGCCGCTCACGACGCCGGCTCCAGGTAGAGGCTGAGCTTGGCGCCCTCGACGTCGGTCTCCTGGGTGTGGGTCCAGCCGCTCTTGGTCTCGCGCTCGAGCGACGTCGCGAGCACCTCCGCCTGGATCGTGGCCGAGTGCGCCTCGATCGCGGCCGCGAGCCCGTCGTCGTCGGTCGCGTAGGCGAGCGAGACGCGCGCCTCGTAGGCCAGGTCGGCGTCCTTGCGGAGGCGCTGCACGCGGTTGATGACCTCGCGGGCCATGCCCTTGTGCCGCAGCGCGTCGGTGAGCCGCGTGTCGAGGACCACGACCTTTCCGTACTCCGACGCGGCCGCGAAGTCCTCCTTGGCGGTGAGGCGGATCTCGATCTCGTCGGGCAGCAGCTCGATCGGCCCGTCGCTGAGCTCGACCGTGACCTTACCCTCGGCCTCCATCTGGGCGTGGAGCGCGCCGCCGTCGGCCCCCGCGAGGCCCTTCTTGATGAGCGGGACGCGCTTGCCGTGGCGCGGCCCGCACACGCGGAAGTTCGGCACGAGCGCGTACTCGACGAAGCGCGCGGGCTCGTCGGTCACCGAGAGCTGCTCGACGTTGAGCTCCTCCCGGATCGCGTCGCCGAAGCGCTCGACGGTCACCCGGTCGACGTCGTCCGCGACCACCACGATCGCCTCGGCGAGCGGCTGGCGGACCTTGAGCTTGTGGCTCGCGCGCACCCGCTGACCGAGGGTGACGACCGCGCGCGCGCTCGCCATCTGGGCCCGCAGCGCGTCGTCCTCGCGCGCGTCGTCCGGCTCCGGGTAGGCCTCGAGGTGAACGCTCTCCTTGGCGTCGTCGACCCGGCGGCTCAGGTTCTGGTGGAGGCGCTCGGCGAGGAACGGGGTGAACGGCGCGAGCACCCGCGACAGATCGCAGAGCACCTCGAACAGCGTCGCGAAGGCCGCCTCTTTGTCGTCCGAGTCGTCCTTGGCCCAGAACCGCCCGCGGCTCCGGCGCACGTACCAGTTGCTCAGCGCGTCGACGAAGTCGGAGAGCCGCCGGGCCGACGGATGCGTGCGGAAGACGTCCATCTCCGCCCGCACGTCGCGGATCGTCGCGTCGAGCTCGGCGAGGATCCACCGGTCCATGTCGGGCCGCGCGGCGAGCGGCGGGCGAGCCCGGTTCGGATCCCAGCCGTCGATGTTCGCGTAGGTGACGAAGAACGAGTAGACGTTCCAGACCTTGAGGAGGAAGTCCTTGATCGCGTCGTTCGCGCCGCCGTCGAACCACTTCGCGCTCTGGCCGGGGATCGACGTCGAGAAGAGCAGCCAGCGCACCGCGTCCGCGCCGTAGCGGTCGAACATCGCGCCGGGGGGCGAGTAGTTCTTCAGCGACTTGCTGAGCTTCTTGCCGTCCTCGGCGGTGAGGAGGCTGAGCACGGTGCAGTTGCGGTAGGGGTGCGGCAGCTCCTCGTCCTCGAAGAGGAGCGAGCTGATCGCGATCAGCGAGTAGAACCAACCGCGGGTCTGATCGAGCGCCTCGGTGATGAAGTCGGCCGGGAACTCCTGCTCGAAGAGCGCGCGGTTCTGGTGCGGGTAGCCGTGCTGCGCGAAGGGCATGCAGCCCGAGTCGAACCAGCAGTCGATGACGTCGGGGACCCGGCGGTAGACCCCCGGCTCGCCCGGCTTGGTGAAGGTGACCGCGTCGATCCACGGCTTGTGGACCTTGAGGTCCTCCTGGAGCGTCGGGTCCTCCGCCTTGGCCGCGTCGAACGCGGCGAACGCGTGCGGGTTCAGCGCCTCGAGCTCGGCAGCCGAGCCGATCGCGACCCGCGCGCCGGTCTCGTCGTTGATCCAGATCGGCAGCGGGGTGCCCCAGAAGCGCTCGCGCGAGAGCGCCCAGTCGACGTTGCTCCGCAGGAACTCGCCGAAGCGGCCGTCCTTGATGTGGGCGGGCTCCCAGTGGACCTGCTGGTTGTTCGCGATCACCCGCTCGATCTCCTGGGTCGTGCGGACGAACCACGAGCGGCGCGCGTACTGGATGAGCGGGTCGCTCATCTTGCGCCAGCAGTACGGGTAGTCGTGCCGGTACACCTCGTCGGAGACGAGGTCGCCGCGGCTCCGGAGCAGCCGGATGATGTCGCGGTCCGCCTCCTTGCAGAAGCGGCCCGCGAAGTCGGTGACCTCGGGGACGAAGGTGCCGTCGGGGGCCACGAGCTGGAGGAACCCGAGCCCCGCCTCCTTCGCGACTCGGAAGTCGTCTTCACCGAACGCGGGCGCGATGTGGACGATGCCCGAGCCGCTGTCGAGGGTGACGAAGTCGGCCTCGATCACCCGGTAGGGGTCGCCGCCCTCGGGGGCCGCGTAGTCGAAGATCGGGCGGTAGCGCGTGCCGACCAGCTCGGCCCCGGTCCGCGTCTCGAGCACCTCGTGGGCCCGCTCGCCGAGCAGCTTGCCGACGAGCGCCTCGGCGAGGATCCACTTCTCGCCCGTCTCCTCGAGGCGGACCGTCGCGTAGCGCTCCTTCGCCGCGACCGCGAGGCCGACGTTGCTCGGGAGGGTCCACGGGGTGGTCGTCCACGCGAGGAGGCTCGTGTCGTCGTCGCCCCCGTCGCCGGCCTGGACCCGGAAGCGCACCACCACCGACGGGTCGTCGACCTCCTGGTAGCCCTGGCCGACCTCGCCGCTCGAGAGCGCGGTGCCGCCCTGCGGCCACCACCAGACGACCTTGTAGTCCTGGTAGAGGAGCCCCTTCTCGAAGAGCGTCTTGAGCGCCCACCAGACGCTCTCCACGTAGCGCTGGTGGAAGGTCACGTAGGCGGAGTCGAGGTCGACCCAGAACGCGATGCGCGCGCTCATCCGCTCCCACTCGTCGATGTAGCGGAACACCGACTCGATGCACTTCCGGCTGAACGCCTCGACCCCGTACTCCTCGATCGCCGGGCGGCCGCTGATCCCGAGGTCCTTCTCGACCTCGACCTCGACCGGGAGGCCGTGGGTGTCCCAGCCGGCGCGGCGCGGGACGTAGAAGCCCGTCATCGTGCGGTAGCGCAAGACGACGTCCTTCATCACGCGCGTGAGCACGTGGCCGGGGTGCGGCATCCCGTTGGCGGTGGGCGGGCCCTCGTAGAAGACGAAGCGCGGCCGGTCCTGGGCGTGCTCGACCGACTTCTCGAAGATGCGCGCGTCCTTCCAGAACGTGAGGAGCTCCTCCTCCAGCTTGGGCAGGTCGACGCGGGGCGATTCGGGCTCGAACATGGGAGACGGGTTCTACCACGCATCCCGCGGGGCGCACCGGCCCGCGCGGCCCGCCGCCGGGCGCTACTTCTTGGGCCGCAAGAAGGACGGGATCCACTTCGCGAAGCCCTCGGGCGCGTCCTCCTCCACGTGCAGCTCGATCATCCCCGAGAGGTCCTCCGAGAAGTCGTCGTCGACCTTTGGGTCCTGAGTGCGCTCGCCGATCCCGAGCCCGGCGCGGACCTGGGTCACGGTGCGCGCGAGCGCGGCGTAGAGGTCCTCGTCGGTGCGGTGGTCCTTGAGCACCTCGCCGAGCTGCTGGGCCATCTCGCGCGTGTCCCGGAACCGATCCGCCGGGTCGAGCGAGAGCGCGCGGTGCACCAGCCGGGCGAGCCCCTCGGGGACGTCCGGGCGGAGCTTCAGCAGCGGCACGGTCTCGGCGTTGGCGAGGCGCTGGTAGGTCTCGTGGTCGGTCTTGC
The DNA here is from genome assembly GCA_030426845.1 of Polyangia bacterium. Lineage (GTDB taxonomy): Bacteria > Myxococcota_A > Polyangia > Polyangiales > Sandaracinaceae > JAUHXR01. The sequence continues at coordinate 18,690 of JAUHXR010000136.1, forward strand.
CCACGAAGGTCCGCCGCCCGGTGAGGCACTCGTAGAGCACGTTCCCCATCGTGAACTGGTCGGTCGCGGGGGTCGGCCGCAGGCCGCGCACGATCTCGGGCGCGAGGTACGCGAGGCGCCCCTTCGCCATCCCGGGGTCGGTGTCGTCGATGTCGCGGTCCCGCGCGAACGAGAGCCCGAAGTCGATGAGCTTCGCCCGCCCCTTCTCGCTCAGGAGCACGTTGTGGGGCGACAGATCGCGGTGGACGATCGGCTCGAGCTGCCCGTCGACCTGCCGCTCGTGGGCCGCGACGAGGCCGCGCAGCACGCCGATCCCGATCGCGCAGACCATCTCCCAGCGCGTCTTGCGCCCGCGCTCCTCGAACGTGTACCGGATGAAGGTCGCGAGATCGACGCCCGACACGTACTCCATGACGAGGAAGTACTCGTCGAGGTCGCCGTCGTAGATGAAGTCGTAGACCTGGGCGACGTTCGGATCGGCGAGCAGCGAGCCGACCCGCGCCTCCTCGCAGAACATGTCGCGGTAGGCGGGCAGCCGCGCGAGGTGCGGGTGCATCTGCTTGACCGCGACCGGCCGCTCGAACCGGCCGGGCGCGTGCTGGATCGCCCGCCAGACCACCGCCATGCCGCCGCGCCCCGCGATCTCGAGCAGCTCGTAGCGGCCGTCGACCCAGCGATCGGGCCGCTGCGGCGGGGGCAACGAGGACAGCTCACGGCTCGTCACCCGACAAGCCTAACAGCCCGTTGAAGAATCGACCGTGATGGATCGCGGTTGCGAGCCTGCGTGGCGCGGCGGGACGAGGGAATCCCGGAGGATTCTCGAGGAGCGACGCGTCGCGCAGGCGCGGGCTCCCGGCCGTGAGGGGCGCGGAGAGATTCTTCAACGGGCTGCTAACAGGGCTGGGGCGCGGGCGCGCGCTCCGCTCCCTGCCTGGCTCAGGCCCCGGCGCGCACCAAACGCCCCGGGCGCGCCCCGGTGAGGCGGCCGCCCTCGGCGACCTTCACCCCGCCGAGGAGCGTGGCCACGTAGCCGTCGGCGTACTGCATGAGCCGCTGCCCCCCGGCCGGCAGGTCGCGCTGCATCACGGGGTGCTGCAGACGCAGGCCGTCGAGGTCGATGACGTTGAGGTCGGCCTTCTGGCCCACCGCGACCGCGCCGCGGTCGGTGAGGCCGACGAACCGCGCGGTGTCGTAGGCCTGGAGCTTCACGAGCTGCTCGATCGGGATGCGCCCGTGGTCCCGGTCGCGGCCCCAGTGGGTCAGCAGGAAGGTCGGGAAGCTCGCGTCGCAGATCGTCCCCACGTGGGCGCCGCCGTCGCTGAGGCCGGGGATCGCGAGCGGGTGCGTCAACATCTCATGCACCACATCGAGGTTCATGCCGTTGTAGTTGTAGACGGGGAAGTAGAGCAGCGCCTTGCCGTCGTCCTCGAGGAGCGCGTCGTAGATCACGCTGAGGAGCGGCTCCTCGCGGCGCATCGCCTCGGCCGCGAGGCTGTCCTGGACGGTCGGCTCGTAGTTCGGCTCGGCCCCGAGCCGGAACAGGCGCATCGCGACGAGATCGAGGTTCTGCAGGAAGAAGTCGGCGAGCGGCGGCAGCATGCTCCCGTCGCCGGCGACCTTGTCGCTCGTCTCCTTGAGCATCCGCGCCTTGAGCTCCGGGTCACGCAGGCGCCGCACCCGCTCCTCGAGCGGCAGGTCGTGGAGCGCCTTGTAGCTCGGGAAGCCCATGAACGGCTGGAACGTCGCCTGGAGGCCGAGCATCACGCCGATGCCCCGCGGCGCCACCTGGCAGCGCACGTCGTAGCCGCGGTCCACCGCCTTCTGCGCGCGGTCCAGGATCCAGCGCCACTGCTTGGACGAGTGGTCGCGCTGCATCGTCGAGATGCTCATCGGCCGGCCGCCCGCCGCCTCGAGCATCGCCTCGAGCACGCGGAACTCCGCGTCGAAGTGCTCGTCGCCGTGGAGCACGTTGAAGTCGTTGACCGCCTGGAGGACGCCGTGGTCGAGGCCGACGAAGGCCTGGGCGATGCCGGCGAGCTCCGCCGCCGCCGCCTCCGACGCGGGCGTCCACTCGCCCTTCGCGCTGCGGTGGTTGTCCGAGCGCCCGGTGGAGAAGCCGACCGCGCCCGCCTCGAGGGACTGGCGCACGAGCCGGCGCATCTCGGCGATGTCCTCGGGCGTCGCGTCCTGCTCCGCGGTGGCGCGCTCGCCCATCACGTAGACGCGCAAGGCGTCGTGCGGGATCTGGCAGAGGAAGTCGATCGCGTGGGGCATGCGATCGAGCGCGTCCATGTACTCCGGGAAGCTCTCCCAGCCCCAGGTGATCCCCTCGCTCAGCGCGGTCCCGGGGATGTCCTCGACGCCCTCCATCAGCTCGATGAGGCGCGCGTGATCGGTCGGGCGCACGGGCGCGAAGCCCACGCCGCACGAGCCCATGACCGCGGTGGTCACCCCGTGCACGGAGCTCGGCGTCAGCTCCTCGTCCCAGCTGATCTGCCCGTCGTAGTGGGTGTGGATGTCGGTCCACCCCGGCGTGACCAGCGCGCCGCGCGCGTCGATCGTCTCCTGAGCCGACTCGCTCGCCTCGCCCACCGCGACGACGCGTCCGTCCTTGATCCCCACATCACCGCTGAAGCCCGGCCGGCCGGTCCCGTCGACGATGGTGCCCCCCACGATCTTCACGTCGTACATGCGTCTTCCCTCTTTCTACTCGTCACGGTGGTCCCGGCGGCAACCCGAGCGTCGGCCCTGCTTGAGAACCCCTATTTGAGCGTCAGCGACATCGCGGCGAGGATCAGCAGCCCGTAGACCCCCAGCTTGAAGCGGCGCTCGTCCACCCGCGCGTGGAGGCGCTCGCCGAGCACGATGCCGAGCGGCACCGCGAGCATCAGGAGGCCGACCTTGCTCATCCGGCCGACGTCGTAGGCGCCGTCGAGCGCGAAGCCCGCCACGAGGACGACGTTGAGCGTCAGCCAGACGGTGCAGAGCGTCGCCCGGAACTGCTCCTTGTCGAGGCCCTCGCGGCCGGTGGCGTAGACGAGCAGCGGCCCGCCCGACGCGTAGATGCCGTGCGTGATCCCCGCGCCGAAGATCGCGGCGATCGAGAGCGCGGTCGGGAGCTTGCCGGGGCTGGTCGCGTCCGCGCGCAGCATCCGCCACAGCTCGCGCGCGGCGAGCAGGAAGACCATCGCCGCGAAGGCGTAGCGCAGCCCCGAGCCGGCGACGCCGCGGAACAGGTACATCCCGACGAGCAGACCGACGCCCATGACCGGGAGGACCCGCTTGAGGAGGAGGCCCCACGCGATGTGCCGGCGGTGGCGGATGACCACGTAGGACGTCTGGAGGAAGGAGAGCGGCACGATCATCGGCAGCAGCTCCTCGATCGGGATCGCGAGCGCGCCGAGGGTCACGCAGATCAGCGCGCTCCCGAAGCCGGTGACCGTCTGGACGAGGTAGCCGAGGAACACCACCGCAGCGAGGTAGAGGAGCGACGGCTCGAGGGTCAGGTCGCCGACGCTCACTGCGCGCCCCGCGCGGGGAGGAACGTCCGCTGCATCGCGATCCGCACGGTGTGCCGCGCCATCTCGTCGTCGATGCGGTCGGGGTAGAGATCGAAGTGCCGGGTCACCGCGAACCAGTGCGCCGTCTCGGTGATGTGGCGCGCGGCCGCCGCGGCGTGCGGCATCGGGCGGATGAGGCCCTGCTCGGCGCGCGCTCGCAGGTAGTCGGCGAGCCGGCGGTTGAGCGCGCCCCGCCCCTCGCCGTACCAGAGCTCGGCGAGCTCGGGCATCTCGTGCGCCGAGCTGCCCAGCAGGCGGATGGTGCGCCGGTTGCGGGACAGCACGTCGTAGATCGCGCCCGCGAGATCGCCGAGCTCCTGCTCCATCGCGTCGGGCCGGCCCGCGGCCGCCGCCGCCGCCTCGAGGCGCCCGACGGGCGACTCCTCGGCCATCAACGCGCGCACATAGCGCAGGGTCGAGCCCGGCTCCGGCGTCGACACGGGGAGGCGCTCCGGCGGCGCCTTGTCCGGGTGATCGGCGTAGCGCAGCGCGAGGTCGAACAGCGCCTCCTTCGACTCCACGTAGTGGTAGACGAGCCCCTTGCTGACGCCCATCGCGTCAGCGACGTCCTGGATCTGAGTGCGGCGGAAGCCGCCCGACGCGATGAACGTGCGGGTGGCCGCCTCCACGAGCTCCCGGAACCGGTCTTGCCGCACCCGCGCCACGGCCCGTTTATAAATGACCGACTTGGTCAGTCAAGGGAATTTCGACCGAGGAGCTGTCTCAGCCCGCCGCTTTGCTACCTTCGGCCCCCAGGAGCTCCATGAAGAACAAACAGCACTACGCGGTCCCGGTGATCGTCGGCGCCGTCGCGGCCGCGGTCCTCTCCCTCATCCCGCTCGTCAACTACTGCAACTTCTTTTTCTGCATGTGGATGCTGGTCGGCGCCGGCCTGGCCGTCTACATGGTCCAGCAGAAGGCCGGCGAGGCGATCGAGCCCGGTGAGGGCGCGGCGATCGGCGGGATCACCGGCGCGGCCGCCGGCAGCCTGATCGGGCTCCTCTACTTCCTCTTCTTCGCGATCTTCGGCGCGGCGATGATCCCCGGGCTCGACGGCCCTCAGGCCACGCAGGCCGGCGAGAGCATCGGCGTCATGATCGCCATGGGCGCCGGCACCTGCGTCGGCTCGGTGGTCGCCTTCGGCGCCTTCGGCGCCCTCGGCGGGGTGATCGGGACGCAGATCTTCAAGCCGAGCACCCCGCCGCCCCCGCCCAACCTCGGCGGTGGCCCCGGCTTCGGCCCGCC
>JAUHXR010000137.1 GCA_030426845.1 Polyangia bacterium
GTCCTGGCCGCGGACCCTGGCCAGCTCGTACATGCCGACCGAGCCTCCCGTCGGCAGCGGCTGGGCGCGGTACGCCCGGAGGCGCACCCGAGCCTCGCCGACGCGCAGGGTCGCGTCGACGAGCTCGGGGCCGGACAGGCTGCGACCCGCGTCGGTCGAGAACGTCAGGACGCGATCGACGACGGTGAGCCCGCGCGCCTCGCCTCCCGCGTCTGCGCTGGGCGGACTCGCGAGGCAGCCACAGAGCAGCCCACCCGCTATCACGCGCAGGCGAATCAGCGAGCGGAGCCGCGCTGGGAATCTGGCAGCTCGAGATCGCAAACCGGCTCTACCTCGTCGCTCTCGACGCCCCCGGTGAGCCGTGTCCCGTTGCAGGCACAGCATCCGTAGCGACAGCAGCCGCAAGAGCAGTAGCTCGGACACCCGGGCGGGAAGTCGAACGGGGCCAGGAAGTTGGTCGACGTCGAGGTCGTGGTCGGTGTCGCGGCCGAATCGGTGTTCGACCGGAGGGTCGAGGCCGTGCCCAGGCCCGCGTCGTCCACGCCCGCACGAAGCAGCAACGCAGCTTCCGTCGAGGCGGGGTCGGCTTCTGTCCCCGAGGCGGCGCCCAGCTGGCAGCCTTGGGCCAGGAAGCCGGCTGCAATGAGGAGGAGAGAGAGCAACCAGGAAGGAGCGTTCATGCGGACCTCTTGCGGTGTGGAGTGGAGACGGGCACGAGGCTCGGAGAGCCCCGGCGGCCAGACGCTCGCCCTCGCGCAGATCGACTTCTCTTCGTCGCCGACTCCGTGTTCTTCCGCGAGGGGTTGCGCCGCACGTGTAGGGACTACGCTGCGCGCGCCCGGTTCCTGACAGACGGAAAGCCGTCGAGGGTGACGCGCCCTCGACGGAGCGCTGCTGCCCGGGATTGCGCCTGCTACCCTGGCCCGATGTCGGCAAGGAGCTGTCCGAGCTGCGGGCTGATGAACCCCGAGAGCGCGCTCCGATGCGACTGCGGGTACGACTTCGAGAGCGGCACGCGCCAGGCGAGCTATCTCGACGCCGCGGAGCGTTCCGGCGGACCGGGGAGCTTCTGGCAGGGGTTCGCCTATGGCCTGCTCTGCAGCCTCGTGGGGCTGATCGTGGTCTACGGCAGCAACACGCATGGCCCCGAGACGAGGCGGGGCGCGCTGGTCGGCTTCGCGGTCGCGGTCGGCTTCGGAGTGCTGCGAGCCATCGTCGGCGTCGCGCTCGGCGGCCCGAGCGGGTACGCCCACTGACGGCTCCCGCCGAGCGACCGCCTGGGCCAGCGCGACTGCACCGTAGCAAACCAAGCTCCTCGCAGGTGGCCCTCGGGGCTCGCTTGCGCAGGCTCGCTGATGGAGACACCGCGCCGGAGGGCGTGATGTCCCTCCCCGCTCACCGGCCAGCGACGTCTGGGCCAAGCCGTCCGGACGACGCGCCAGTTCGCTGGACTGCGACGGACTGCGCGAGCCGCTCGGTCGGCCGCTGTCGCCTCGCCAGCCGGCTCGCTCGGCTGCGCCACCCAGGTTCAGGTCCGACGACTCCGACCGTACGAGGCCTGGGTGGCGTCTCGACACAGCGCCGCGTTCGCGTTCCCGGAGGACGAGGGCGCCTTCGTCGCTCCGCCGTGGGACGCGCCCGTCGATCTCGAGGCGGTCGTCGCGGTGATCCCCTCCGGGAACACGACCCGGGGGCTCTTCTTCAACGGGCTCGCCGATCGCATGGTGGAGGCCGGCGCGCCGCGGCCCGGTCGGTGGGTCGGGTTCAAGAGCTACCCGGCGGAGGACTACGCGCGCCTGCTCGTCGCGTGCGCCAGGGCGTGGCACCCGGGCCTGCCGCTCGGGCGCGCGCTGCGCGCGGTCGGTCGCTCGGCCTACCCCACGTTCGCCCAGACCACCGCGGGCCGCGTCATGTTCGCGTTCGCCGGTTCCGATCCGAAGGCCGCGCTGCGCCTCGCGCCCAAAGCCTGGGAGGTCGCCACCGCCGGGACGTCGGATGTCACCCTCGTCGAAGGGGGCGACGTCGATATCCTCCGGATCCGCCGGATGCACTCGTTCCCCGAGCTGCACGAGGTCGGGGTCATCGAGGGCGGGGTCGCGCAGTTCGGCGCCGAGGTCGACATCCGGATCCGCGTCCTGCGCCCCGGCGACGTGGATCTCCGGATCGAGTGGCTCCGTCGCTGAGCGCGTGACTCGCCCATAGCCCGCACGTGCCTCCTTCGGGCACCCTCTCGCCAGGAGGGCGGATGCGGGAGCTGTTCCGGAAGAAGGACCTCGCCAAGGTGATCGCGGACGCGGGTGATCCCCACCTGGCCGAAGGGCACGCGCCGGACTCCGGCGGGCTCAAGCGACACCTCACCGCCTACCACCTGGTGGCGCTGGGCGTAGGGGCGATCATCGGCGCCGGCATCTTCAGCCTCACGGGCACCGCGGCGGCGGACTGGGCCGGCCCCGGCATCGTCTACAGCTTCGTGCTCGCGGGGGTGCTCTGCGCGTTCGCCGGGCTCTGCTACGCGGAGCTCGCGTCGATGATCCCGGTCGCCGGCTCGGCCTACGCCTACTCGTACACGACGATGGGCGAGCTCATCGCGTGGATCATCGGCTGGGACCTGATCCTCGAGTACACGTTCGGCGCCGTCGCGGTGTCGATCGCGTGGTCCGGCTACGTCGGCTCGCTCATCCACGGGAGCCTCGGCATCGAGCTGCCCACCTGGCTCGTGCGGCTCACCCACGGCCCGTTCGACACGGTGGAGCTGTCGAGCGGCGAGACGGTGAACGGGATGGTGAACCTGCCCGCGGCCTTCATCGCGCTCGCGCTCGCGGCCGTGCTCTACCGCGGCATCCGCGAGAGCGCGTGGATCAACAACCTCATCGTGGTGCTGAAGGTCGCCATCGTCCTCGTCTTCGTCGCCCTCGGCGTCGGGGTGATCCAGATGACCAACCTCATCGCCGACCCGACCGCGGTCGGCCCGGCCGCGCTCGTGCCCCCGGCGCAGACGATCGAGAACGTGACGCACTACGGCTGGGGGATCGGCGGCGTGCTCACCGGCGCGGGCGTGGTCTTCTTCGCCTACATCGGCTTCGACGCGGTCAGCACGACGGCGCAGGAGGCGAAGGATCCCAAGCGGGACCTGCCCATCGGCATCCTCGGCTCGCTCCTCGTCTGCACGCTCCTCTACGTGCTCGTCGCGCTCGTGCTCAGCGGCGTCGTGCCCTACCAGGATCTCGGCGTCGCCGACCCCATCGCGGTGGGCATCGACCGCATCGTCGAGCTGCGAGGCTGGTCGCCCACCGCGCAGAAGCTCTTCACCACCGCCATCAAGCTCGGCGCGATCGCAGGGCTCACGAGCGTGGTGCTCGTGCTGCTCCTCGCGCAGAGCCGCGTGTTCTACGCGATGGCGCGGGACGGGCTGCTCCCCTGGTTCGCGGACACCCACCCGCGCTTCCACACCCCGCACCGCGCGACCGTGGTCATCGGCGTCACGGTCGCCGCGGCGGCCGCGTTCATGCCCATCGGGCTCGTCGCGGAGATGGTCTCGATCGGGACCCTGCTCGCCTTCGTGCTCGTCTGCCTGGGCGTCCCGATCCTGCGCCGCACCAACCCCGACCAGCCCCGGCCCTTCAAGGTGAAGTGGCCGTGGTTCACCGGCATCACGGGCGCGCTCACCTGCGTCGCGCTGATGATCGGCCTGCCCCTCGAGACGTGGCTGCGGATGGCGGTCTGGCTGGTGATCGGCTTCGTCGTGTACTTCAGCTACGGCAAGCGCCACAGCGTGCTCGCGAAGGAGCCGGCGGCAGACAAGGCTGATTGACACATCGGCGGCGTGTCTGCGGGCGCGGCGCGCGCGCACTCGCGGCCCCGCGTCGATGCGCCTGCATCGTTCGCTCGCGTGGCTCACGTCGATGCCCGACGTCGAGCTCTCTGGCGCGCGCTCGTCCCTCTCGCGACGCAGGCCGAGGCCGAGTCGGGTTCGCCGGCGGCCTTGCCGACGAGCGAGCGACGCCCTTAGATCGCCTCATGGGCCTGGAGGCGTTCGAGGATCTCGATGGGTGGGAAAGGGCAGATGACGCGGCGCGCGAGGAGGCCGTGCAGGCCCTGTGCGCGTCGCTCGGCGGCGACGGATCCTTCGAGCCGGCGCCAGCGGCAGGAGTCTACGCGGTGGTCGTCCATCGGCCGACCGGGCTCTCCTTCGTCGCCATCCCCGGCGGCCGCTTCCAGATGGGGCTGCGCGAGAGCGACCTGAGCGCGCTGCGAGAAGCGGCCCCCGACACCCCGGCCACGATCCTCGCGCAGCTGGAGAAGGACGCGGCCGGCATGCGCCCCGTCCGTGAAGTGACGGTCGCTCCGTTCCTCCTCGGGCGGTCGGTGCTCGACGCACCGACGGTCGAGCGCCTGACCTCGGGGCGCCTCAGCGGTCGCTTCTGCCATCGCATGGGCTGGAGCGCGGCCCGCGAGCTGGCCTCCTCGCTCGGGTTCCGGCTCGTCTCCGAGGCCGAGATGGAGTGGACCGCCCGCGAAGGCGGCCGGCAGGCCTTCGCCTTCGACGCCGCGCGCCAGCTGTCGCGGCTGCCTGCCGCGCGCGAGGAGGTCTCCTCCCGGTTCGGGCTCGAGCGCATCTTCGACGACGCGTGGTGCGAGGACGGATACCATCCCACCTACGCGGGGGCGCCCTCGACCTCCGAGGCCTGGACGTCAGACGCCTACCGCGATCCATCCTGGATGAACGGCGCGCCGTGCGGCGTCGCCCGCGGCTACGGTCCGCCCGACGAGCTCGAGGGCTGGAGCGACGTCTGGTCCTTCCTCGCCGCGCTACGCGGGAGCTACACACGCAAGAAGGGCTACGTACGCCTGGCCCGGAGCCTCCGCGCGAGCTGACGAGGCCACCCCTCGGCGCTAAACGCGAGCGCGACCCGACGCATGACGCCGGGTCGCGCTCCCTTCGATCTCCGTCAGCGCCGCGGCGTCACCCCGGTGACCGAGGAGGCCGCGGCGACGCGAGGCCCTACTCGCAGACGTAGCTCGTGCCGTCGAACGCCGTCATGGTCGGGCAGGACGCGGCGGCCGCGCACCCGCAGACGCCGTCGTAGCACTGGTCCTGGCCCGTCCCCATGCAGTCCGCGTCGGCCGCGCATCCGCACGTCCCGTTGCTCTGGCACACCGTGCCGCCGACGGTGTTCCCGGCGCAGGAGTCGGGGGAGTCGGAGCACACGCAGTTGCCCGAGCCGGTGTCGCAGGTCGGGTACACGTCGCCGACGCAATCCGCGTCGCTCGCGCACGGGTTCCGGCAGGCGCCCGCGTCGCAGGTCGCGTCGCTGGCCGACGCGTCGCCGCACACCGCGATGTCGGCGCCCCCGCCGATCGGCGCAACCATCACCACGTCGCGGCTCAGGGTCGCGCAGTCCGCCGGCCCGGAGTCGGGCGAGGCGCAGTACCCGCCAGCCACGCAGACCATGCCCGTGATGCAGCAGACCTCACCCGCCGCGCAGGTCGCGGGCGGGGTCACGCCGTCGGCCGTGCAGGGCGCGTCCGGCATGAAGTCGCCGTCCGAGTCGCCTTGGAGCCAGCCGTTGAAGAGCGCGACGCACTCGGCGTTCGCCGAGCAGCCCGCCGCGCTGCCGACGCAGCGGCCGGCCGAGCAGGTGAAGCCGCGGTCCATGCCGCCGATCTGGCAGTCGCCGTCGACGCTGCACTCCTCCTGACAGAACTGCGCGCTGCTCCCGCCGCCCCCCGCGTCGTTGCCGCCGCCGCCGCCGCCGTCGGACGCCTCGCCGGCGTCGCCTCCACCCGGCCCGCCGTCGACGTCAGCGCCGTCGTCGCAACCCACGGCCGTCAGGCCGAACGCGAGGAGGATCCCAAAGAGCGCTGCCCGGGTCTTCGTCATGCTCACCACCACCCAATACGTGGCGCTCTTCCCCCGGGAGATCCGGCGGACAAGAGCGCCTACGCCTCTCGGCGTACGCGCGCCGGACCGAGGGCTCTCCCCGGCCATTTGTGAGCTTCCTCTCGCGCCCGTCCAGACATGGGGACCCACGACCGGAGCGGCCATAGCCAGCGCGAGAGGCGACGGACGAGCGTGATCAGTCGAAGCGGAGCTCGGCGGCGTCGCCCTGGAGGGCGAGGATCAGCCCGACGATCTCGGAGACCGAGAGCACCGCCGCGCCGCCGATCAGCCCGACGAGCCAGTCGTCGCTCGAGTAGTCCGTGGTCAACAGGGGCACCACCATCCATGCCGCGCCGGCGAGGCCGCCCACGACCAGCGTGATCCAGCCGACCGCGCGCAGGACGCCCCGGTCGACGTAGTGGGTGGCGAGCGTCCCGTCGCGCAGGATGTCGATCGCCCGGGCGGGGACCGGATCGCCACCCTGCGAGAGCGCGAACTGGTGGCTCCCGCGAGGCACGTCGATCGTGCACGGCACGCCGCACAGGCGGTGGAAGGAGTAGGCCCGGACCGTCCCGAACGCCTGGCCAGTCCACACCGCCGCGGTCGCCATCCCCGTGACCTCGTGGAGCGCGAGGCCCGACTGCTCGGTGAGGACCTGCAGCCGGACGGTGTTTGGATCGCGGGCCGGAGCGGTGTACGCCGGGCTCGGTGCCGGCACGTCGCGCGGCGGCGGCGGCGCGACGGCCGGCGCCGTGCTGGGCCGATCCGACTCGGGGCCGGCGTACTCGACGTTGGCCCACGGGATGGTGCGCACCTCACCGGTGGTGAGCGTGATGGTCACGTGATCTTGCGGGACGCTCTCGCTGATCGTGCCGCGCACCATCCCGCCGTCCCGCGTCGTGACGACGTCGGGGGCGTTCTGCGCGCTTGCGAGCGAGGTGACCCCGAGCAGGACCAAGGAGAAGCCGAGGGTGAATGCCGTGAGTCGCACCGCGCGAGCATTCCCCTGACCACGTTCGCGCGCAACGTGGAATGCGCTCGAGGATCCTGCGGCGCCCGCGGCTGGCTACTCCTCGCGCTCGTACCGACCGTCCGCGACCAGCCGGAAGCGCGCACCTACCTCTGCGTCGAGGAGCGGGGTGAGCTCGGGGTAGCGGGCCGTGAGCTCGGGGACCGGCAGGGCGACGAACCCAGGCGCGTCCTCGGGCTCGACCCCCGCGCTCACCACCCAGCCGCTGTCGTCGCGGCGCCGCGGCGCGTAGCGATCGACGAAGCGAGCCGGCTCCGCGTCGTCGAGCACCGCTCGGGTCACGAGCGCGCGCTGCCACCGATGGGCAACGCGCCGCATCCTTCGCTGGACCGCCTCGCTCCCGACGTCCATGCGCACCCGGACCACGCGGCCGTCGGCGTCGAGGTCCCGCAAGACCCCGAAGACGCCGTCCCCCCACCGATTGTCGAAGCCGCACACACGGCGGCCCGCGACCACGGCCTCGCCCGACCTCGACGGCCCACGGCGGATCTGACGGTTGATCTCGTCCACGTGGCAGTGTGGCCGGTAGTCGACCGCCGCGCGGAGCTGGCCCGACTCGATCGCGGCCTGGACGGGCTGCGCGTACCGACCGACCTCGTCGACCGAGAGGTCTCGCCAGCCGTACTCCCGCTCGTCGAGCTTGGTCGCGCCGAGCCGGTCGGCCAGCTCGGGCGCGGCCGGCCCCCAGAACACGTAGTCCGCGAGTCCGTCGAGCGATCGCATGGCGTGGAACGAGTCCATCACCTCGAGATCGACGCAGGCGAGCTGACCGTGGTCGACCATCACCCCGGTCACCTCCTGGGTCGCGGCCACAACCGCGTCCGCGTCGATGACCACGTCGATCGATCGGAAACGCCCGGCGAATTCGCCTGGCGGCATGGGAACGCCCACGACGGGCAGAGCGCGATCCGTAGGAATGCCACCGACGGCGACTCCCCAGAGCCTGTCGTAGGTGAAGCACCCGATACCGGACGCGCGCGCAGAGAGGGCGCGCCGCACGCGCTCTGCGTGGGGAACCTGCGTTGGAAGGACGACAGCGCGGGCGTCGAGCCTCTCCTCGCGGGTGAACGCTGCGAACCGCTCAACGGCCCGCCCCGCGTCTCGCAAGTCGTACTGCCGGAGAGGATCGTAGCCGCGGTCATACCGCAGGCCCGCCTCGCGGGCGTCCGGCCCCTCGAACGCCACGTCGTACAGCGTCTCCTCGCGGCGCTTCGCCGGCAGACCGCGGCGCTCCCAGTGGTGCGCGAGCCCGAGGTCGACGACGAGGAGCACCCCGCTGGGGCAATCGAACGAGCCCAGCGCGACGAACGTCACGCCTCGCTCACGCGCCAGCGCGGCTCGGATGCGCGCACGACCGGGCCTCGAGATCTGCCGCTCTGCGCTCCAGCCATGCCTCGCTCACCGTCCATGTCGTCTCCTCCAGGAAGGTCACCTTCGCCGGGTCACCGAGGTCGACATGCCGCGACCCATCGCACCCGGGTCCCGCGGAGGCTACCCGGTTCCCCTTCAAAGGTCATTGTCGACGGGCTCCGGCTCCCATCGCGGTCGAGGCCGGCGTGTCAGACGTGGCAAGCGAGCGGGCAGGCGGCCGGCCAGCTTCGGCTCAGCTCACCGTGCGCGACGAGCGCCGCCAGAACCGGCGACGCGAGGACGCCGAAGGCCGCGGCGACGACGGCGAGGGCCGCGAACGCGAGGGCGTCGGTGAGGCGCGCCCGGGGCCGCGCGTCCGACGGCGGGACGTGGAGCGCGTTCTTCAGCGCGGCGAGCGGGCGCGTGAGCCAGGCGTCAACGTTGGTCTCGTCGTAGAGGTTGGCGCTGCGCCGGCCGCGCAGGAACGCGCGCCAGGTCGCGCCCGGGATCGCGAGCAGGCCGGTGAGCAGCCCGAAGAGGGCGATGATCCACGCGTAGCCCGGACGGCCGAGGCCGCCACCGAGCTCCCACGCGCTGATCTGCGCTTCGCCGCGCCAGTCGGTCGGGTAGCCGGTGACGAGGTGGTGCAGGTCGTGGGTCCGCAGCGCCCGCGCCCGTGCGGGGAGGTTGCGAACGCGGTAAGCGAACGGGCCGAGCTGGGCGTCGGCCCACACGTCGTCGTAGCCGCCGTCCGCCCCGAAGCCGTTGATCGCGAAGAAGCGCGCGCGCGCCTCGAACACGGTCTCTTTCGCCGCCGATCCCCCCGTCGCCATGAGTGGGCTCTCGGGCGCGAGGCGCCGGGCGGCAAGACGCGCGATCGTTGAGAAGTGCGAAGCCCCGCCAAACGTCTCGGTCGGCCGGGGGTGGCCTCCCCGCGCTCAGTCGGTCGGCGCCGCGCAGCTCCCGTCGCCGTCACAGTCGTCGCACTCCGGGCACGAGCCGACGCAGACCGACACGCACCCCTCGGGGCACGAGCTGAAGGTGTAGGCGGCGCAGTCCCCTGGCTCCGTCGCGGGCTCCGTCGCCGGCACAGCCTCGGGCTCGCTCACGCCATCGGCGGACGCGCAGCTCCCCGGGCCGTCACAGTCGTCGCACTCCGGGCAAGATCCAACGCAGCTCGCGACGCACGCCTCGGGGCACGAGCTGTACGTGTGGGCCGCGCAGTCCACCGGCTCGTCGGAGCCGCGCGCACGCCCGCCGGGCGTGGTCTCGGCGTCGGCGCCGGCGCCTCCGCAGGCCGTGAGGGCGAGGCTGGCGACGGCGAGCAGCGTGAGCGCGAGGTGTCGAACGTCCATGGGCCCTCGGACGGGTGAAGGGGCGAATCGGTCTGCGCGCGAGGATAGCGCTACCACAGCAGCGGCAGGAGGAAGCTGCCCCACGGGGCCGAGCTCGCGAGGAGCTCGAGCGCTGCGACGAGCCTGGTTCGAGACGCGCGGACTCCGCCGTGCCGACGCGCAAACGTTGCGATGGCCTGGCCTCGGATGACCACGAAGGCCGCGAGTACGACGACGACCCCGGCGAGGGCGGCGAACGAGTGACAGCACACGAGCGGGAGCACGAACATCGGGAGCACCCACATCGCCTGCGCGTAGCCGCTCGCCCGCAGCGCCAGGCGCGCCGAGCAGCCGTCACCCCACGCGCGCGTACCGAACATCAGCGCGCCGGCGCCGAGCGCGACGGACGCGAGGCTCGCGGTCGGGACCCACCCAAGCGCGATCACGGCCGCGTCGACGGTCGCCTCGGGATCGCGCGCCGGATCGGTCGCTCCGGCCCAGACGATGACCATGGGCGCGACCCACGCGAGCCACGGCACCGCGACGGCGAACACCAGCGCTCGCGCGATCGAGGCCCGCTCGGGCATCGCACCGAACACCGCGTTGGAGTCGAGCAGCGCCGCCCGGACGGTCGAGACGACGTCGAGCCCGTGCTCCCACGCCAGCGGATAGCGCAGCCGCCCGGCCGCGTCGCACGCGACGCACGCCGACTCGCCCCAGGGCGCGTCGACCACACACTGGTCGCAGCGGTAGTCGCCGCAGCGGGGGCACTCGAAGCGCGCAGCCCGGTCCGCGTGCCTGGGACAGGGAGGGTGCGCTTCGGCGTGCGCCTCAATCACGCTCGGGCGCTGCGGCTCGATCACCCCGGCGCGCTCTCGCGCTCATAGACGCGGCGCAGGGCGCGGACACCGGCGGGGTCGATCTCGAGCTGGCTCGGGTGGTAGCTGCAGCGCGCCAGCGAGATGCGGGCGTGGCCGCTCGGCCAGGCGACGAGCTGGGCCGGGGGCGAGAGGCCGTCGGCGGGGAGCTCGAGCTCGCAGATCAGCGCGCGACCGACCGGCTGGCGGCTCATCCACTCGGTGAGCTGGCGTGCGTAGTCGTCGCGCTCGTCGGCCTCCATGTAGTCGCGCACGAAGCTCTGGAGGACGACCAGCGTCGCGCCCGGGTCCGTCTCGCGGGCGAGGCGACGAAGACGCGCCACGACGTGGCGGGCCGAGACGCGGGCGACCTCGAGCGGTGGCGTCTGGCGGCGCGCGGCCTCGATGGCCTGATCGAGCCGCCGCAGGCGCTCGCTGTCACCCGGCCACACGCACGCGCGGAGCCACGCCGCATCGTCGTCCTGGCGGACGTCGATCGGCGATCGGTCGAAGCCCACGCGGGCGAGGACCTCGGGGGCCCGGATGCCCAGCGGGACTCCGTCGCCGCGTGTCCACTCGAGCTCGAGCTGGTCACCGACGAGGTTGAGCCCGGCGGAGCAGCCGACGTCCACGAGCACGATCGGCCGCGCGGGCAGGAGCGACGTCGGCCAGAGCCACGCCACCGAGCGCGAGACGTCGTTGGTCTGCACCCGCCGGCTGGCCAGCGCGAGCCACAGCATCATCCGGTCCGGCTCCAGCGAGGCGCGGACCGCCGAGCGGGTGATCGCGCGCGGGTCGGGGCGCTCGCTCCGCAGCGCGTCGGCCAGCGGGTGAGAGGGCGACGAGAGCGCGTCGAACCGCAGCGCGGCCTGGAGCAGCAGGGGCCGCTCGTAGTAGGCGGCGAACTCGCGCGCGCGCCAGGTCCGCGCGAGCGGCTCGATGATCGCAGAGTCCGCCGAGGGCCCGGCGAGGAGGGCCTCGAGCTCCGTCAGCAGGAGCGCGTAAACCTCGTTCCGATCCCCGAGCAAGCGTCGGTAGGCGACGAAGTCGGCGTCCAACCCCTCCACGCCCCGCAACGGGGTCGCGTCTGGCCGGCGGCTCATCGCCGCATGATAGAGCACCCGCGACATCTTCAACGGGCGAATCGGGCGCCCTCACTCCGCGGCGAGCGGCCCCTCGACGTACTCGGAGACCAGGGCCGTCAGCTCGGCGCGCCCCGGGAGCGGGGAGAGCGCGTCGCACAGCGCCTGCGCGCAGTCCGGGAGCTCCGCGTCCGGATCGTCGAGGAAGGACCGCACCTGCTCGACGACGCACGCGCCGTTGGCGAGGTTGGAGACCCGCGAGACGTCGTGCCCGAGGCAGGGGTAGCTCACGCGCCGGCCCGCGGGGAACTGCGCCACGAACTGGTCGGCGTGCGCCTCGGGGGTCGCGGGGTCGAAGGCGCCGCTGAGCATGAGGACCGGGTGGCTCGAGCCCTCGCGCGCCTCGAAGGCCTCGCGCGGGTAGTCGCCCACGCGCTCACCGACGAGCGCGCAGGCGTCCTCGTCCCCGCCGTCGTAGCAGCGCGTGACCTCGCTCATCAGCGAGCTGCCGCCGAACACCGAGCGCGCGGCGGTGGCCAGGAGCGCCTGGACGAACGCGCGCCCGGCCGCCGCGTCACCCTCGCCGATCCGCATGTAGAACGCATCGTTCGTTCCCTCGGCCGCGTGGTAGAGCGCGGCGAAGAACAGGTCGCGGACCTGGGCGAGGTACATCATCGGGAACGCGAGGCGACCGACCTCCATGGTCGAGCGGTAGGTGCTCCCGAGGACCTCCACCTGGCCGTCTCGGGCGATCACCGCCTCGAGCCGCCCCATGACGGCGGACAGCTCGAACGACGGCAGCTCGGCGTCGCACGCGGGGTCGCGCTGACAGCGAGCCGCGAAGTCGGCGGCCGCGGCGGTGAAGGACTCGGCGAACGACGGCGCCGTGAGCTCGTGGTCCGAGGGCGGCAGCACGCCGCCGAGCACCGCGACGCCGACTGCCTCGGGGTGCCGCGCGAGGACCTTCGAGGCGAGCCGCGTCCCGTAGGAGCCCGCGATGAGGTCCACGCGATCGACCCCCAGCGCGGCGGGCAGCGCGGCGACGTCGGCCGCGTTCTCGAGGGTGTGGAAGGCGTGCAGGTCTCCTCCCGCCGCCTCGAGCTCCGCGGCGCAGGCGTCGAACGCGGCCCGCTCCTCGGCCGCCGTCTGGGCGACGTCGAGGCCGGGGCAGGCCGTGTCCGGAGCAGACGGGGCGACGCCTCGCTGCTCGAAGTAGATCACCTCCCGCCCGAGCCGCTCGCTCATCGTCACGACGAGCCGGCGACGCGCGGCGAAGGCCGCGTGGGCCGCCCCTGGGCCGCCCGCGAGGACGACCACGGGCCGCGCGCCCTCGGACACGCCGGGCGGCAGCGGGCGGGGGCGCACGAGGAACACGTCGAGCGTCTCTCCGTCACCGAGCGCGCGTCGGCGCGGAACGGTGACGAACGCGCAGGCGACGCCCTCCGGCGCCTCGCCGACGTAGGGCGCGCAGTCGACCTCACGGTAGGCGGCCGGGGACGCCGCGCCGGCGTCGGGCGCGGAGCCGTCCGGCGGATCGGTGGCCGCGGGATCGCAGCCGAGGGCGGCGAACAGGGCGAGGACGGCGGGGAGAACGAGGCGGGTCGGTCGGGTCACGGTGGACTCCCGGTGCGGGTGGACACGCCAAGCGTGGCGAGGGTCGTGCCAGGGCCCGTTCGCGGCGAGCCGCGCGTGCGGCGACCGGCCGCTCGGAGCGTCCCGGAGCGCGCGGCGCGCCGCGGTCGCTCGCCGACGACGGGTCGGCGACCTCGCTCCGGTTCCGCGGGCCGGTCGCCATCCGACGACGCCCGGACGCGATCGGCGCACGGAGCGCTCCGCAGCAGACACGTGCCCAACCGGCAGCGCGCGGGCACGCCTCTTGATGTGGCGACCGGCAGGAGGACACCGATGCAGAGAACGCTGGAACCGACGCGCTCGACGACCCCGCTGGCCTGGCTGCTCGTGGTGGCGATGGGCTCGGGCTGCGCCATGGGGATGGACGGCGTGGGGGAGGAGGAGACCTCGTCGGCCGGGCTCGGGCGTGGGCCGAGCACCCCGACGGTCACCCAGGTGGGCACCGGGCTCGAGGTGCGCTGGACGGGCAACGACGGCGGCTGGACCGCGATCGATCGTTCGTGGCCGGGCTGCGGCGGGACCTGCTACCAGAACGTCGCCTGGCTCACCGAGGGTGAGACGTCGTGGGTCGACACGCTCGTGAGCGTCGGGGTGGGCTACGGGTACAAGGTCTGGAACTCCACCGGCCAGAGCGCCTACTCCGATCCCGTCACGCCGACCGACGCGCCCGCGCCTGGTCCGGGGACGTCGAGCGACCCGATCCCCTCGACGCCGGTCGCGACGCAGGTCGGGACCGACGAGCGCATCCACGTGACCTGGGAGGGCGGCGACGACGGCAGCTTCCTCGCGATCGACCGCGGCTCCGACGGCTGCGGCGGGACCTGCTGGGAGAACGTGGCCTGGCTGCCGGCGGGCACCCACGAGTGGACCGACACCGACGTCACCTACGGGAGCCCGTACCGGTACAAGGCGTGGAACGCGACCGGCCAGAGCGAGTACTCGCGCCCGGTCACGCCGGAGCCCGGCGGCGTGGTCGGGCCGCCGCCGGTCCTGCCGTCCGAGACGCTGCCTCCGGGCACCTGGACCCTCGCGTGGGCCGACGAGTTCGACGGGCCGGCGGGCACCTTCCCCGGGGGCGACTGGCGGCTGGGCCCGACCTACGGCACCGAGACCTCGCCGGGAGCCTACGCATGGCGCGACGCGGTCTACCGCTCCAGCGAGTGCTACCTCGACGGAAGCGGCGTGCTGACGCTGCGCGCGCGGCGGGTAGGCGGCGAGAACCGCGCGTGCTTCCTCGCGACCTCGGACCCCCGCTACGGCGCCCGCGCGGAGTTCGGCCCCGGCGCGACCGACACGATCTACGTCGAGTACCGCGCGAACGTCTCGCAGGTGCGCGCCCACGCGTCGTGGTTCGCCGGCTGGCTCATGTCGCCGCACGACACCTACGACGGCCGCCCGTCCACCGGCACCGAGGTCGACGTGTTCGAGTACGTCCCGTTCACCAACTCGAGCTACACGCTCAACACGCTCTACCACGCGGCGGTGCACTGGCGGTCCGACGGCACCGGGACCTCGAAGCCCGCGCCGAGCGCGCCGTGGATCAGCGCCTACAACCAGGTGACCCCGATGGACGCGGTCGCGACCGACCTGCGCGACGACGCGTTCCACACCTACGGCGTCGAGTGGAGCGGCTCGGAGCAGCGCTTCTACTTCGACGGCCACCCGGTGTGGACCAACACCGAGGGGGTCTCGGAGGCGCAGAACCACGGGATCATCCTGTCGATCGAGATCGCGGACGGCACGCCGTGGAACGTGTGGGGGCACCCGGTGGGCCGCTTCCAGGACAACCCCGCCTCGCGGGCGACGTCCCACGCCTACGTGGACTACGTCCGGGTGTACCGGCGCGCGCCGTGAGGCCACGCGCAGGGGAGGCCGCCGTGCCCGAGCGCAGGCCTGATAGGCTGCGTGCGGGATGAAGCACGGTCCTCCCCTCGCGCGTGTGCCGACGCGGCCCGACCGGGCGAGCGCGCGGCGAGGGTTGCTCCTCTTGGCGCTCCTCGGGGGTGCGCTCGCGGGCTGCGACCGAACCCAGATCGTGACGGTCGCCGACACCGATCTGCGCGTGCCGGAGGACATCGACGCCTTCGTCCTCCAGGCGGAGCAGGCCGACCGCCCCGTGGCGACCGCGCGCTACGCGCTCGACGGCTCCGAGGCGCTCGAGCGACCGGTCGTCACCGGCTTCGTGCCCGGAGGCGGGGCGAACGACGCGGAGATCCGGTTCACCCTGCGCGGCCTGCGCGGCTCCGACGTCGTCCTCACCCGGACGATCAGCACGCGCTTCGATCCCGGCGAGGTGCGCCGCCTCGACCTGACCCTCCTGGCGCGGTGCCTCCAGCCGGAGTGCCAGACCCCAGGCGCCTGCGGCGGCTGCGGTGCGTCGACCGTCGCGCCGGACGCGCTGCCCCGCTGGCCCGATCCCCCGCCGCCTCGAGACGCGGCGGTCGACCGCGACGCCGGCGCGCGGGACGGCGGGTCCACAGACGCCGGGACGCGCGACGCGGGGCCCGAGCCGACGCTGATCGTCCACTACGACTTCGAGGTCGACGGCGACCCAACCCGCGACGCCTCGGGGAACGACCGCCACGCGACGTGTCGGATCTACATGGCCGCGACCGCCTGCCCGACGACGGACCCGGACGCGCGGATCGGCGCGTCCTCCGCCAACCTCGACGGGACGCGCGGGCAGAGCCTCCCCTTCTCGAGCGCGCTCGAGCTCGCCGGACCGTCCGGGTTCACGGTCGAGGCGTGGGTCCGACCCAGCGACCCTCTCAACCCCGGCGAGACGAACACCGTCGCGCGCCTCGACCGCGCGGCGGGCTTCAGCCTGGAGGTGCGGGACGAGGGCCCGCCCGCGGTCTTCTTCGTGGTCGACGGCGAGGCCTCACGCACCACGGTGTCCGCCCCGCTCCCCGACCTCGACTGGACGCACGTGGCCGCGCGCTGGTCCGGCGGCGCGATGAGCCTCTTCGTCGACGGGATGCTCGCGATGAGCCGGCCCCAGGCCGACATGCGCCTCGGGCGCGACGCGGCCGACGGGCTCCGCATCGGATTCGGCGTCGACGGCGCGGGGATGGACGGCCGGGGCTTCCAGGGCCGGCTCGACGACGTCCGCCTCTACGACGGGGCCCTCTCCGACGCGACGATCCTCGCCCACGCGACGCCGTGACGGAGCGGCCTCGGCCGCGCACGACACGGCCTCTGAGATCTCAAAGCTCGATGACGCCGCCGTTGCCGCCGATCGGTCGGCTCGCGTCCCAGGCGTAGACGCCGACCGCGACGCCGACCCCGAGGAGCGCGGCCGCGACGATCCCGATCACCGCGCCGGCGAGCCCCCAGTCGAAGCCCTCCCCGGGCTCCTCGCCGGGAGCCGACGGCGCGGCGAGGGCGAGCGCCGGCAGCCGCACATCGCGGGACTCGCCCTCGCCGACCGTGACCTGCCCGCGGGCGATCACCCGCTCGCCGTCGCGGACACGGACCGCGTGCGGTCCCGGATCGACCCCCACCGCGCCGCTCGCGTCCGGCGCGACGACGCGGCCGTCGATCTCCACGCTCAGCGACGCGACGTTGGCGGGGGGCGGCGCGACCTCCACACGCAGCCGGCCCATCCGCCCTTCGACGATCGCGAGCGCCTCGGCCACCCGCGCCCGGAGCTCCGGCGCGGGCTCGGTCGCGAGGAACCGGCGGTATGTCTCGGCCGCCGCGAGGAGCCGCCCGAGCCGCGCCTGCATCGTGGCGATGTTGACCAGCACCGCGGCGCGCCGCGTCTCTGCGTAGACCTCCTCGAACCGCTGCAGGGCGCGGGCGTACCGCCCGGCCTCGGCGTGGGCCATGCCTTCCTCGAACCGCGCGGCGACATCGCCCTGGGCCTGGACCGCCCCAGGCACCGACGCGACGAGGAGGAGCAGCAGGGCGCTCAGCGCCGCGCGGCTGCTACGCTTCGGGGCGCCGAGCCGCGAGGTCATGGAGATCCGGGACACGATCGGAGAGTACCGCCTCGACCGCCCGCTGGGGCGTGGCGGGATGGGCACGCTCTACGTCGGCCACAAGCGGGGCGCGCGCGGGTTCGAGCACGAGGTGGCGATCAAGCTCGCGCACCACGGCGACGACGAGGACGCGGCCAGGATGTTCGTCCGCGAGGCGCGCATCAGCGTGATGCTCCGCCACCCCAACATCGTCCGGGTCGAGGACTTCGGCGAGGAGGACGGCACGCTCTACCTGGTGATGGAGCACGTCCCCGGGTGCTCGCTCCATCAGCTCCTGCGGATGCTCGAGGGGAGCCGCGAGTCGCTCCCCATTCCCCTCGCGGTCCACGTCGCCGCTCAGACCGCGGAGGCGCTCTACGCGGCCCACACCGCGACGGACGACGCGGGCGCGCCGCTCGGGGTAGTGCACCGCGACGTGAACCCGCCGAACATCCTGCTCTCGAGCGTGGGTGAGGTGAAGCTGTGCGACTTCGGCATCGCCAAGGCGCGCGATCACTCCACCCGAGGCGGGCTCAAGGGCAAGTTCGGCTACATGAGCCCGGAGCAGGCTCACGGGCGCCCGCTCGACGCGCGCTCGGACATCTACGCGCTCGGGGTGGTGCTCTGGGAGATGCTCGCGGGTCAACGTCTCTTCCGAGGGCGCACCGACCTCGACCGGCTGCTCCAGGCGCGCGAGGCCGAGGTCCCCGACCTGCGCGAGGTGAGCCCGGACGTGCCCGAGGCGCTCTCCCGCCTGGTGGCGCGGGCGCTCGCGCGCGAGCCCGCGGACCGACCGTCGAGCGCCCGGGAGCTCGCCGACGCGCTCACCGCGATCGCGCCCCCCCAGCCCGCTTTTCCCCGCCAGCTCGAGGCGCTGGTCCGCCGCGTCGGCGACTCCCCGGCGCGCGTGGCCCACGCGCCGAAGCCCAAGCCCGCGACCGCCACGCGACCGCCCGCGTGGGGCGACGCGGACCCGCCGACGCGCCCGATGACGAGCCCCGGCCCCGGCCCCGAGGCGCCGCCGACCGCGATCCACCCGCCCCCGGCCGGCGCGGCTCGCTCCCAACCTCCCGCCAGCAAGCGCGCGTGGTGGCTGCCGGTCGGCGCGCTCGCGGTCTCGCTCCCGCTCGGCGCAGCGATCGGAGCGCTCGCCTGGCCCGCCGGCGAGCCGACGCGAGCCGCGCTTCCGATGGCCGACCAGGCCGGGGTGGCCGGAGAGGTCGACGCGGCCGAGGAGGACGCGCCGGGCCCGCCCGAGGATCCGCCGGCCGCCAGGCCGACCGAGCCACCGGAGCCGACCGCGACGATCGTGCCGACCGAGCCCGCGCCGGTGGCCGCCTCGGCCCCGCGCGAGGTGCCGCTGCCACGGCAACGCCGCCCGCGGCCGGCCGCCCGCGGGCGACGGCGTCAACCGACGGGGCCGGACGAGGACCTCCCCCTCCTCGATCTGCGGTTCCCCGAGTCGGAGCGGAGCGCCCCGTGACCGAGTCGAAGACCGCCACCCGGACCTGGTCGATGCGCGAGCGCACCGGGATCGTCGCGCGCGTCCGCGCGATCAGCGGCCCCGCGAAGGGCGCCCGCTGCGCGTTCAGCGGCGCGCCCGTGGTGGTCGGCTCGGGGGATGGCGCTGGGCTGCGGCTCGACGATCCGGCCGTCTCGCGCCTCCACTGCGAGCTGCGGCTCACCCCGAGCGGCGAGGCGATCGCGGTGCGCGATCTCAAGAGCAAGAACGGTGTCTGGCTCGAGGGGTGCCGCCTGCTCCTCGGCGAGGTGCGGGTCGGTGGCCACCTCCGCGTAGGAGACACCGTCCTGCACCTCGAGGCGGGGCCCGACACCGTGCTCGACCCGGTCTACGACGGCGGCGACACGTTCCAGGATCTGCTCGGCGGCACCGCGGTGATGCAGCGCCTCTTCGCCGAGATGGCGCAGATCGCCGAGGCCGACGACCCCGTGCTCCTCCTCGGCGAGGCGGGGGTGGGCCGGGAGTCCGTCGCGCGCGCGCTCCACGCGTCGGGGGCCCGCGCCGCCGGCCCGTTCGAGTACGTCGCGGGGGGCGCGCTGTCGAGCACGCTCGCGGACCTCGAGCTGTTCGGGTGCGTCCGCGGCGCGTTCACCGGCGCGGTGACCGATCGGGCGGGGGTGTTCGAGCGCGGGGCCGGCGGCACCGTCTACCTGGACGAGATCGACGAGATCCCGCTCCACCTCCAACCGCGGCTGCTGCGGGTGCTCGAGAGCGGCACGGTACGCCGCCTCGGCACCAACGAGGACGTGCCGGTCGACGCGCGCGTCGTCGCGAGCGCGCGGCGACCGCTCGAGGAGCGCGTCAACGAGGGCGCGTTCCGGGAGGACCTCTACTACCGCCTCGCGGTGCACGTGCTCCGCGTGCCGCCGCTGCGCGAGCGCCGCGCTGACATCCCGCGACTCGCCGAGCGCCTGCTCGCCACCCTCACGAACGAGCCGGGCCGCCAGGCCGCCCTCGCCGCCTTCCTCCGCGAGATGGACGGCCACGCCTGGCCGGGGAACCTGCTCGAGCTCCGCGCCGCGGTCCGCCGGCTCGCGCTCCTCGGCGACGCGGGCCCCCGCGCCGTGGAGCCGGGCGACACCCTGTACATCGACCCGCGCGAGCCGCTCGCCGAGGGCAAGCAGCGCTGGCTGGACGCGTTCCACACCCAGTACCTCCGCGCGCTCCTCCACGAGACCGGCGGCCGCGTCGGCGAGGCGGCCGAGCGCGCGGGCGTCCACCGCTCGCACCTGTCGAAGCTCATGCGCGAGCTCGGCCTGCGCGACGAGTAATACGCAACCCTCCTTGCCGGCTCGCCAGCCTGTCGCCGGTAACGCAGACGCCCGACGCGGCGGGCGGCGTCGGGCGCCCACTGGAGCGTCGGCGCGCGTGGCGGCGGCCGACGCGGGGCGGCGGGACGCCCGGGGTGGAGGCGACGAGGCGCTCCCGCGCGGGGAGCGGCCCCGCGGCGCGGCGTCAGAGCGACAGGCCGATCCGCAGTCCCAGCCGGTCGACCCGGGCGTGGGTGCCGTAGAACAGCCGGTTGCCGAACACGCCCTGGCGGACGCCGCGCATCAGCACCGGGCCGCTGTAGAGCGCGGCGCCCACCACGACACGGCGCAGCTCGGTCCGGCGGCCGCCGGCCGCGAAGACGCCCGCCGCGACGTTCGCCCAGAAGTGATAGGTGTCACCGAGCGGGTCCCCTCCGCGCGCGTCGTGCGGGTGAAACGGGGCCACCGCGCGGCCCCGCGCGAGCCGCTCGTCGAGGCAGAGCGCGAGCCCCGGGTGGACGCGGGTGTCCCGGCCGCGCGCGAGGACGCGCGTCGCGGTGTGGAGCGCGAGCACCGCCTCGAGCAGGCTTGCGTCGGTCGTGTCCAGCGCGATCGCGAGCTGGTCGTCGACCGTCAGCGCGACCTCGCCCTGGAACGCGTCGAGGACCGTCAGGGCGCCCTCGGCCGCGAAGGGGACGCGCGGCGGCTCGACCGCGTAGTCGTCCGCGAAGCTCGTCAAGACGGTGAGCAGCTCCACCGCCGAGACGGAGTGCTCGCGGCGCGGGTGGCGGGCCTCCACGACGCGGCGCAGCGACTCGCGCAAGCGCGCGCCCGGCGGGTTGGTGCGCGCGAAGCCGGGCCGCATCGACTCGACGCGGTCCACGTACTCCTCCCAGCGCGGCATCGGCGGCGAGGTGGACACCGCGCGCAGCGCGATCGCGAGACGGCGAACGCTCACGCGCGTCCCCGGCGAGCCAGCCACGCCTCGCGCCAGACCTCGACGCCGAAGCCGACCTCGCCCTCGGACTCGAGGCCGTGCTTGGCGAGCTCGGCCTCGAGGGTCCCCGCGCAGCCGTGGGCGAACATGCGCCAGTTGCTCAGCCCGGCGAGCACGGGGTGCTCGAGGGTGGCGGGCCTCCGGCCTTCGATCAGGTAGTGCCCCGCGAACGCGAAGGAGTAGCCGGCCGCGACCCCGACGAGGGCGCCGATCGGGTTGAGGGTCAGGCAGCCGGCGATCACCGCCAGGTCGCCGAGGTCGTGGAGCGCGCGGTTCTTCCGGTGGGTGTGGTGGCCGAGGTAGCGAGGCCAGTAGTCGTCGAGCTCGCGACGGAGCGAACGGAGCATGGGGCACCTCCTTCGGGGAGGGGAACGGGCCAACCACCCCGCAGAGTTCCCGCGAGCCCCTGAGCGGTCGGACCGGGCGCGTGAGCCGTGGCTCGTGGGGGTGGGGCGGCGGTCCCGTGCGCAGGGCGGCGCGAGATCGCCTCACCCGTGGCGCGCGCGAGGCTGCGAGCGTGGCGCCTCGCCACGGCGCGGGCCGCTCGCGCATGGGAGATCGACGGCTGGCACGGCGCTCGCTCTGTCGATGGGTATGAACAACGTCACGAAGATTCTCGCCATTGGGCTGCTCGCGCTCGGCATGAGCGCGTGCGGTGGAACCCAGACGCGTCAGGAGCGCGCGGTCGACCGGGCCGAGGCCCGGGTCGAGGCGGCCGAGACGCGCCGCGACCTCGCGGAGGAAGACCTGGAGGAGGCGCGCGACGCCGCGGAGGTCCTCGAGAGCCACGACCCCGAGGCCGTCGAGGAGGCGAACGAGGTCCTCGAGGAGACGCCGTGAGTCAGGCGGCGACCGCCGCGTCGCCCGCGGCCGAGGACGGGCGTGAGGCGACGCCGCCGGGCTCGCCCATCAAGCTCGTCGGGCTGTACAAGACCCCGGAGGCCGCCAGCAAGGCGGTCGCGCTCATGGGCGCCCGGGGCATCCCGGACGAGCGGACGTCCCTGCTCCGCCCCGACGATCGCGCCGGGCCGCACCTCGCGACCTACGCGTCGAACCTCGCCGCGCGCTACGCGTGCCTCGGGGCGGCGGTCGCGGGCGCGGCCGTCGCGCTCCTCCTCGCGGCCCTGACAGTCGGGGAGATCGAGCTCGAGGGCATCGCCCAGATCGGCAGCGGCGCGCTCGTTCCCGCCCTCGCGGGCTTCGGCTTCGGCGCTCCGCTCGGCGCGCTGGTCGGCGCGCTCTACGGCTGGCGTCAGCCCGTCTTGCGAGCCGACTTCTTCGACGCGGACGATCGGCGCGGCGGCACCGCGCTCGGCGTGCTCACCGAGACGCCGGACGAGCTCGAGGCCGCCCGCTTCGCGTTCCGCTCGACCGGCGCGCTCCAGATCCGCCGCCAGCCGGGCTGACTCGGCCCACCCACTGCCCCGATCGCGCCCGCCCGGACTATCCTGAGCCGCGGCGGGCGTTGGCCGTGGGAGGGATGGGATGCCGCGCCTGATCCACACGGCGAGCCTGCTCGCGGTCGCGTGGGCGACGGGCGGCTGCGACGCGGACGCCGCGCCGCCGCGCTCACCGTCTCACGCGTCGACCCCGGAGCCAGCGGGCGGGGACCCTCGCGCGGAGCGAGGCGCGCGACGAGGCCGCGTTCGAGGCATGCGACGAGGGCGATCACAGCTTCGACCGCTACGAGCAATGCATCGAAGGCACCGCCGCCGATCGCTACGTCGCGTGGGAGGAGATCACCGGGGGCGCGGTGTGGGCGTGGGCGATCGCGCGGGTCCGCGAGGTCGACGGCCGCTTCGAGGTGCGCGCGTCGCGTCGGCTGTTCGAGCACGCGCTCGACGAGTCGATCGAAGGCGAGGCGGCCGAGCTCCGGGTGCGAGATCTCGACCACGACGGCGAGCCGGAGATCACCGCGATGTTCGAGGTGCAGCTGCCCGACTCGGACATGTACGCCGACACCGCGGGCGCGATGGGGTACGTGCTCGCCTGGGGAGACCTGCACACCCAGTTCCGCGCGACGCGGACCTTCCTCGAGTCGACGGGCGACGCGACGACGCGCTCGGTGACGGTGCTCACCGCGTGGCGCGTCGAGGAGACGGACGCCGACGTGCACCCGGACCTCGTGGTGACCGAGCGCTCGCTCAGCGTGGACGAAGACCTGGAGGGGCCGCCCGATCGCGCGAGCGGGCAGGAGCGCGTCAGGTGCGTCTGGCAGGCGGCAGGCGACATCTACGCGTGCCCGCGCGCGCTCGGCGCGGGGCTGTTCGATCGCGGCGCCCTCCCGTAGTCAACCGAGCGGAGGCCGGGCGGGGGCCAAACCCTCGCGCGGTCCGCCGTATGTCCCAGGGTGCCCGCCTCCACGATCGTCTATCGCGACGCCCTCTACGCCGTCGCGGTCGAGGGGCCCGGGCTGGTGAGCCTGACCCGGAGTGAGGAGACCTTCAACGACCTCACCCAGCTCGAGACGTCGCTGGGCCGCGTGGTCGGGGCGCTCGAGGCGAGCCTCGGCGGGCGCATGGGCCGCGGGCTCCTGATCGACATGCGCCTCGCGACGCCGC
>JAUHXR010000138.1 GCA_030426845.1 Polyangia bacterium
GGCACGATCCGCAGCCGACCGTCGGCCGTGGGGCCGGGCACCGCGTCACCGAGGTCCGCGCGGTCCTGCGGAGAGACCCACTCGACCCCGAAGCTCGACTGCGCGAGGCGCACGTCGACGTCGAGGGAGCGACCGTGATCGATCGGCACCGTCCACGCCGGGCCGCGGGGGATCCCCTCCTCGCGCAGGACCTCGTGGACGAGCTCGAGGGCGCGGTGCTCGCTGAGGCTCCGGATGTCGGCGTCGCCCGCGCCGGCGGGGCGGCTCCGCGACGTGGGGCCGCAGGCGGCGGCGAGCGCCGAGAGGGCGAGCAGGAGGGAGACGCGGGCGAGCATCATTCGAGCGTGAGAGGGTAGTTGACGATGGTGGGCGGGCCGTCGAACGAGTCGAAGCGGAGCGCTCGCGCGGCCGAGCGCAGGCAGGTGCCGGCCTCGCCGGTGGTGGCGGCGCGCGGACCGCTGAGCCGCACGCGCTCCACCGAGCCGTCGCTCCGGATGCGGAGCCCGAACGTGAGCCGGCCGCGGACGGGGTCGTCGCCCTCGATGAGGACCAGGCAGCGACGGATGCGCCCCATCCCCGCGTCGAAGGTCGCCTCGATCTGGTGAGGGCGGAGCTGCTGCTCGCCGCCGCCGCCCTCCATGTCGACGGTGCGCATGTCGCCCTCGCCGAGATCGTCGTCGCCCGTCGTCGCCTCCCCCGTGGGCGTCCGGCCGCGACGAGCCGCGGCCCCGCCTCGCCGCCCTCGCCGGCGTCGCCGACGCGGGGCCGGCTCCTCGTCGGGGACGGGCTCCTCGACCACGGGCTCGGCTTCGGCGAGCACCGGCTCCTCGGCGGGCGGAGGCCCATAGCCGAGGCCGAAGTGGAGGCCCGCGGCCGCGCCCACCCAGAGCACGCTCGCGACCGCGAATCCGGACCAGAACCGCGCCACGCGGGAGGTGTACCACGGCCGCCGGGGCGATGGGGTGGGCGCCTTGACCACCTCCAACGCGCCTACTACCGTCCGCCCGCCGTGACGACGCGAACCCGCCTCTTGACGATGGCCGCGCTCCTCCTCCTGCCCGCCCTCCCCATGGAGGCGGCCGCGCAGGACGAGGGGTACGCCTGGGGTGAAGAGGGTGGCGGCTCCACTGGCACCGGCTCAGCGACCGGCGAGGATCCCCTGCGGATCCAGGCCACGCTCGGCGCCGGGGTCGGCTTCCGCCTCCTCCGCAACCTCGACTACAACCAGGAGTTTCTCGTACCGCCCTACATCGATCTGGGCGCTGCGGTGTTCCTCCCCGGGACCGAGCTGAGGCACGGCGGCGGCATCGCCGTCAGCACGATCCTCCTCGACGACGACGAGACCCGCGCGTTCCAGCAGTGGGCGCTCACGCCGTCCTATCACCTGCTCCTGCCGCTCCAGCGGATGGGCGTGATGGACCAGGACATCGTGCAGATCCAGCTGCGCGTCGGCGTGCCGGTCGTGTTCACCCACGTCTTCAACTCGAGCCCGAACGTCACCATCGGCGGCGAGATCGGGGCGGCGCTCTTCGTCAAGTTCCTCGCTGGGCTCGGCGTGTACCTGGAGGCCCAGGGCGCGCTCTACGGCGGCTACAACTTCACGTTCCACCCGGTGGTGTCCGTCGACGCCGGCCTGATGTTCGACTACGAGGTGTTGCCGTGAAGAAGACCTCGAGGCTCCTCCTCCGCGCGGCCGTCGGCGCGGTCCTCTTCCTCGCCCTCGGCGGGCCCGGCGCGGGCAACGTCGGCGGCTGCGGCAACAGCCCGCCCGAGATGGACGCGGCCGATCACTGCCGCGCCCGGCAGGACATCTCGTGCCGTCGCGATCTGTTCGCGGGCCGGAGCACCCAGACGCAGTTCGCCGAGTGCATCGCGCTCATCGAGCCGGTGTGCAGCGGAGCCACCTGGCCGACGAGCTGCAACCCGAAGCCGTCGCCGGCCGACTCCGACGCGTGCATCCGCCTCCTCGCGCGCTCGGACCTCGTCACGGTCGAGACCGGCGTGCTGCTGTCGCGTCCGGAATGTAACCTGTGCGGGAGCGCCCCGTGACCGTCCGACATGCCCTCCGCGTCAGCCTGGCCCTCGGCCTGCTGGCATCTATCACCCTCGCCCTGACCGGCTGTGCCACCGTGGCCACCCACGAGGAGTACGGCCGCTACCGCGCGGTGCGCCTCGCCGGCACCGATCGCGATCGCATGATCGCGATGCAGGAGTACATCGAGGCCCACCCGGACGGCTACTGGTCCCAGGAGATCGGCGCCGAGCGCGACGAGCGCGAGGAGACCGTCTGGAACCAGAGCAACACCACCCGCGAGGGGCTGGAGTGGTACCTACAGCTGTACCCGAGCGGGCAGTTCGTCGAGCAGGCCCGGCCGCGCCTCGCCGCGCTCCAGCAGGTCCAGAGCACCGAGGACGAGCAGGCGCAGCGGCAGCGTGAGCTGGACGCGCAGCGCCGGGCCGACGCGGCCGAGCAGCGCCGCACCTGGGTGACGCGCGCCGTCCAGTACTGGACGCGGACGATGCTCGAGCTGCGGAACTTCGGCTCGTCGATGGGCCGCATCGCCCGGAGCAACGAGGACTTCAGCCGCGCCTTCGGGCAGCAGCCGGAGCCGGTGTGCACCCCGGCCTACTGCATCAAGCACTACGGGCAGCTGTACCACATCCCCGTACCCGGAGCGACGCGCATCGACCGTCACATCGACGTGTATCTGCGCCTCGTGCTCGACCGGGGTCGGCTCCGCCGCGCCGAGATCCTGCTCCCCAACAAGGGCTTCTCGCGCTGGTACGAGATGGAGAACCAGACCGTCGTCACCGACGAGGATCCGGAGCAGCGGACCACCGCGATCAACTGGGCGCTCGACCGCATCCAGCCGATCATCCAGGCGGTCGCCCCGAACGCCGAGCAGTTCGACCTCGTCCCCGAGCCGGTCTCGCCGCTCGAGCTCCAGGGCGACACGCAGGACTCCGAGGCCGCGCCCGCCGCGCCCGACGAGGCCGCGCCGCCCACCCCGGGCGACAACCCCGCCGACTTCGGCACGCCGCCCGCGGGTGGCGACACCGGCGGCGACCCCAACAGCCTCGACAGCCTGCTCGACGCGGCCGGCGGGGGCGAGGAGGAGGGCGACCCGCAGCCGACGCCTCCCCCGCAGGAGGTCCAGCCCGCGGTCAACATCGTCATGCCGATCGCCCTGTTCGCGTACCGCATCGGGGGCCTCCGCGTCATCGCCTTCGGGGCCGGCGAGGAGGACTACGAGCAGGGCTACGACGGCATCATCATCGAGCGCGCGCAGTAGCCTCGATCCGCTCGGGACCGCCCGCGAACGTCGAGGCGCGCTGCTCCACGGGGTAGGCGCGGTCGGCTTCGCGGGCGCTCTTGCATCTACGGCGTGGGCGCCGGCTCCTCGATCACCGGCACGAGCTCGCCGGTCCGGACGAAGCGGCGGGCCTCGAAGCGGATGCGCTGGCCCTGCGCGCGGTCGAAGAACGGCGGCACCTCGCCGCGATCGTAGCTCATGATGTTGCCCGGCACGTCGGAGTGCGGGTTGCCGAAGAAGTGCCCGAGCTCGTGGGCGAGCACCGTCGGCCCGGCGATGCGGCTCACGATCACGAAGTGCGAGCCGCGGGCGTACTCCTCGCCGCGCGGGCGCCAGTGCACGCCCTGGCGGTAGCGGGAGCGGTCGTCCACGTCCCGGAGCGACGCGACCAGGAACGCGTCGATGCGCTCGTCGTGGAGGAGGTGCCCGAGCTGGTGCCGGTCGCCGCGATCCTCGAGCCGCGCGTGCTCCGGGCCCATCGTGTGGCGGCCCGCGATCGTGAAGCGGACCCCGTGGGGCGCGAACAGCGTGTTGGCGTTCGCGAGCTGCTCGGCGATCCACGCCTCGGCTACCACCGGCCCGTCGTCGACCGTCGCGACCGTGAGCGCGATGGGGAGGACCGTGACCTCGGCCGATGGCTGGGCCGAGGCGACGGCCGCGATCGGGGCGAGGAGGGCCAGGGCAGGCCAGAGCGCGCGGGGGCGGGGCATCTCATCGTTGTAGCCAACATCCTGCGCGCGAGGTACCGGCCCGCGAGTACTGGCGGCGCGGGCGCGTGACCGCGCTACCATCCGCGCTCGGTGAGCGAGGGCGAACAGATGTGGCCGAGCGAGATCATCGCGAGCGACGCGATCGGTCGGCTGATGGAGCTGTGGGGCTTCAAGCGCAACATGGGCCGCATCTGGACGGTGCTCTACCTCTCGGACGAGCCGCTGACCGCCCAGGACCTCCGGGCTCGGCTGAAGCTCTCGAGCGGCGCGGTCTCGATGACCCTCAAGGAGCTCGGCCGCTGGGGCACGGTCCGCAAGGTCTGGATCCAGGGCCAGCGGCGCGATCACTTCACGGCCGAGGTCGACCTCTGGAAGATGGTCAGCCGGGTGTTCCGGGAGCGTGAGCTGGTCGAGGTCCAGGAGGCGATCACGCGGCTCGAGGAGGCGCTCGTCGCCCTCGAGCAGCGCACGCCGACGGACCGGGCGGACGAGCGGGGAGGGCGCCGGGCCGCGGTGCAGCGGCAGCGCATGCAGCAGCTGCTCGAGCTCGCGCGGCTCGGCCGGCGGATGCTCGAGGCGCTGCTCTCCGAGGCCAAGGTCGACGCCCGCGCCCTCGCGCGGATCCTGCTCGGTCGAGACGCGAGTTGACGGATCGGCCGAGCACGCTCCTCGACCGGCTCGGGGTGATGGTCGAGTCGCGCACGGTGCGCACCGCCCTGGTCGGCCTGATCATCCTCTCGCTCCTCCCGTTCCCCGAGGTCGAGCAGACCTTCCGGTGGCTCTTCGTGGCCGCCTTCGGGACCGAGCTGCTGGTGCGCGTCCCGCTCCTCGCGGCGCGGCGCGCGCGCGGCCGGGCGAGCACCGGCGAGCTGCTCTTCCTGCTCATCGACTTCGCGGCGTTCCTGAGCTTCCTGCCGCTCGAGGACTGGCTCCACCGCCACTTCGAGTGGCTGGTGTTCATGCGCCTGAGCCGGCTCCTCGTGCTGCTGCGCTTCTCGCGCGAGCTGGCCAAGGACCTCTACGCGATCCTGACCCGGCGCGAGCAGCTCCAGCAGTTCGCGCTCGTCACGGTGGCGGTCGCGGCGCTCGCCTTCGTCAGCGCGGTGATCCTGAGCCAGCTCGCGGTGCCTCACGACTTCGACGGCTTGCCGGCGCGGCCTGACGGCTTCGTCGATCAGATGTGGTGGTCGTTCCGGCAGCTCGAGAGCGCCGACAACCTCGTGTCCCATCTCCACGTCCACCCGATCGTCAGCGGGCTCTCGCTCGTGCTCACCGTGATCGGCGTGTTCATCATCTCGTTCATCATCGGCATCGGCACCAACGTCGTGGAGCAGGTGGTTCGCGCCGAGCGCCGCCGCGGGGTCAGCTACACCGGCCACACGGTGGTGATCGGGCCGATCGATCAGAGCGAGATCCTCGTCCGGGAGTTCGTCCGCATCTACGCGAAGAACAAGCGCGATCCGCGCGACCAGCTACGGCGGCTGGTGCGGTGGCTCGTCGGCGGAGGGGCGGCTCCCCGCGCGTGGCGGCTCCCGCGGATGGCGCTGCTCGGGCCGTCCCCCGAGCCGCCGCCGGTCCTCCTCGAGCCAGGGATGCGGTGGGTCGTCTACCGGCAGGGGGAGGGCACCGACTCGGACGCTCTCGAGCGCATCGGGGCGGCGCGGGCCAAGCGCGCGATCCTCCTCGGCGACCCCGCGGCGGGCCAGGACAGCGACGCGATCACGGTGGCCACGCTCACCGCGCTCCGCGAGCTCAACCCGGACGCGCACGTGTTCCTCGAGCTGCTCAGCAGCCAGAATTTCTCGACCCTCACCGCGCTCGGTCAGAGTCAACGTACCTTCCCGCTGGACGTGCCGTGGTTCCTCGGGCTGTTCGTCCTGCACCACCTCGTCATCCCGGGCGTCGAGCGCCTCTACCGCTTCCTCCTCACGGCCGACGGCTCGGAGCTCTACAGTCACGTGTTCCGCTTCGGCTCGGAGCTCGACGCGGTCGCGCGCTGCGGGGACGAGGACGGCTACGTCTCGGCGGACGCGCTCGCGCGGCTCGCGGCGGCGGAGGGCGCGGTGATGGTGGGGGTCTTCCTCGGCGAGGGCGAGCCCGCGGCGACGCCCCACGACCTGATCGCTCTCGATGGGCTCGTGCCCTGGGTCAACCCCCACGACCAGCCCGCGGATCCGCGCCTGCGCGCGCTCGGGGCCGAGGCGGGGCGCGTGCCGGCGGCCAAGCTCCGCGGGGTGATCGCGCTGGGCGAGACCTACGGGCCGGTGCGGGCGTTCGCGCGCGCGATCGCGACCCACGCCGGGCCGCCCGATCGCGAGCCGCCGCCGCTGAGCGCGACCCTCGGCGAACCGGCCGCGCCGCCCCGGCGGATCCTCGTCGTCGGCTACTCGGACGCGATCGCGAGCTTCACCCACCGCCTCGCCGAGCTCACCGCGGGAGCGGACGTGACGGTGGCCTACGACGGCGAGCCGGCCCACATGCACCGGCTCACCGCCGCGCTCGAGCGAGCCGGCGTCGCGCTCGACGCGAGCGAGGCCGGGTGGGACGCCGCGCTCGCGCGGGGAGGGCGGCTCACGGTGCGCGCCGGCGCGCACGGCGACGCGATGGAGACCGCGCTCGCGCGCCTCCGCGTCGAGGAGCCCTTCGAGGCGGTGGTGTTCCTCGCGGAGGGCGACGCGGTCGACCCGGACGCTCGCACCGCGCTGCGCCTGATGCGGCTCGCCGAGCACTTGCTCGACACGGACGGGCGGCGCCCGCACGTCCTGGCCGAGCTGACGACCCTCAAGAAGGGCGAGCGCGCCCGGCTGCACGTCCACGCCGCGTTCGCGCGCGCGGGCCGCGAGCCGCCTCGCATCACCCTCGTGAGCACCGAGCAGGTGCGGAACTACTTCATGGTCCACAGCGCCTTCGTGCCGGGGATCAGCGCGGTCTACGCCCAGCTCCTCGGGCAGGTGGGGCAAGATCTCATCCGGCTGCCCATCGAGGCCGGCGGCCCGATCCGGGTGGACGCGCTCGCCGAGGAGCTCCGTCGCCGCCGCCTCATCCCGCTCGGAATCGAGCGGGGCGACGAGATGGTCGTGAACCCGCGCCCCGACCAGGTCCTCGAGGGCGTGACCGGCGTGATCGTGATCGGCGAGAGCGGCGACGGCTGATCGCGGATCCTCGCCCCGTCCCAGGGAAGGGATCTTCGACCGCGGCGTAGGAGTGCCCGGAGCCTTCGGGCCCACACCCCCCACAAAGGAACCTGAGATGCAGAAGAGCCGATTCGCCTGCGCGATGCTCGCCCTGGTCTGGCTGACGGCCAGCGGGTGCGGAGAGTCCGAGGCCGAGACGCCCCCGACGGAGACGACTGACGAGACCCAGGTCGAAGCCGAGCCGACCGAGGCCGAGCCGACCGAGGCCGAGCCCGCCGAGGCCGAGCCGACCGAGGCCGCTGCGGAGCCTGCCGAGGCCGAGCCCGCCGCCGCGGAGGCTGGCGGCGAACCGGCCGGCACGCCGTGCGATCAGTACGTCGCGCAGATCCAGCAGCTCCGCGCGGCGATGGAGGCGCGTCTCGGAGGCAACCAGGCGCCGCCGCTCGACGTGGCGGGGATCCGGGAGCG
The DNA here is from genome assembly GCA_030426845.1 of Polyangia bacterium. Classification (GTDB taxonomy): domain Bacteria; phylum Myxococcota_A; class Polyangia; order Polyangiales; family Sandaracinaceae; genus JAUHXR01. The sequence goes on from JAUHXR010000138.1 coordinate 7,627, forward strand.
CTGCAACACGCTCTCGGCCGGAGCCCAGCAGTGCCTGATCGCGACCTACGCGCAGGAGCACGCCGAGGAGTGCGCCGGCCACCAGGCGGAGATCCAGGGGCTCAACCAGTAGCCCCGGCTGGGAGGCGGCCGCGTCACTCCACCTGCCGGTCGGAGCGCACGCGGCCGTCGACGAGGACGACCACGCGGTCGCAGCGCTCGGCGAGCGCCTCATCGTGGGTGACCACCACGAACGTGATCGACAGCTCGCGGTTGAGGCGCCGCATCTCGCCGAACACCTCGTCGCTCGTCTCCGTGTCCAGGTTCCCGGTCGGCTCGTCCGCCAGGACCAGGGACGGCTCGGCGACGAGCGCGCGCGCCACCGCGACCCGCTGCCGCTGACCGCCGCTCATCTCGCTCGGGCGGCGGTCGGCGAGCTCCTCGATCGAGAGCCGGCGTAGAGCGGCGCGGGCTCGGTCGAGCGCGTCCTGGGTGACTCGACCGCGTCGAACCGCGAGCGGCATGGCCACGTTCTGGGCCGCGGTCAGCGCCGGCAGGAGGTGATGGAACTGGAACACGAAGCCCAGCGACTCGCCTCGCAAGGCGGTGCGCTCCGCGTCGGAGAGCGTCGACGTCTCGCGCTCGCCGATCCAGAGCTTGCCCGCGCTCGGGCGGTCGAGGAGGCCGACGATGTTGAGGAGGGTGCTCTTGCCCGAGCCGCTCGGCCCCATCACCGCGACGAGCTGGCCGCGCGGGACGGTGAGGTCGACGCCGTGGAGCACCTGGACGCGGCCGGGGCCGTCGCCGTAGTCCTTGTCGATGCGCTCGAGCCGGAGCGTGGGCGCGGGCTCAGGCATTGCGGATCGCCACCACCGGGTCGAGGTTCGCGGCCCGGCGCGCGGGCCAGGCGGCGGCGGCGAGGCCGACGAGGACTGAGCCCACGACGGTCGCGACGAAGAGCGTCGTGGGCTGCTCCACCGGGAACTGCGGCGTGCCGTCCGGGTTGGCGCCCAGCGACTCGAAGAGCTTGCCGAGGCCGTAGCCGAGCGCGCACCCCAGCAGCGAGCCGAGCAGCCCGAGCGCCGCGCCTTGCCAGAGGAACACCCGCATCACCAGCGCGCGGCTCGCGCCGCCGGCGCGCAGGATCCCGATCTCGCCCGACTTCTGGACGACCGACACCACGAGGACGCTGCTGATGCCCATCGCGACCGCGATCACGACGAACAGGGTGATCAGGTTGCCCGAGTCGCTCTGGCCGCGGAGGCCGACCATGAGCTGCTCGTTCGTGCGCATCCAGCTGTCGGCGACGAGCCCCGTGCTGGCCGCGATCCGGTCGGCCACCGCGTCGGCCCCGAACACGTCGTCGAGCCGGACCTGGATGTCCGTGACCCCGCCCGGCATCGACAGCAGCGTCTGCCCGCTCCGCAGCGGCAGCACCACCCAGCGGCGGTTCACGTCGCGGTTGCCGAGGTCGAACAGTCCGGCCACGCGGAACCGCTCCCCGGGCCCCTGCGCGGGGCGGACCCGCAGGACGTCGCCCACGCCGACGCCGAGGTCCTCCGCGAGGCCGACGCCGATCAGCGCCTCGCCGCCGCCGAGGGAGTAGCGGCCCTCGACCACGCGGTCGCGCAGCGGGATGACCCGATCGACGCGATCGGGGACGCCGGCGAGGATGACGACCGCGCGGTTGGCGCTGCCGCGCAGCGCGAGGCCCGGGCCCGTGGCGATCGGGGAGACCGCGTCGACGCCGGGGACCACCTCGAGCCGCCTCGAGAGCGTCTGCCACGACGCGATGGAGCGCAGGCGCTGCTCGGGCTCGACCGCCTGTCGCAGGATCACTTGCCCGTCTTCGGGCTGGCGGACGGGGCTGGCTGCGTCCCGCGGCAGGTGGATCACGACGTGGGCCTGGCTGCCGAGCGTGCGCTCGATCAGCGAGGATTGGAGCCCCGCGAGCAGCCCGGTGAGGAACACCACGACCGCGCTCCCCAGCATCACGCCGCTGGCGATCAGGAGCGTCTGCGAGCGCCCCTCGCGCAGGAACCGCAGGGCGAGGAACAGGTCGGTGATCACTCGTCCACCACGCGGACGCGCGCGCCCTCCGCGAGGCTCGCGTCGATCACCCGGAGGATCCGCTCGCCCTCGCTCAGGCCGTCGGTGACCTGGACGCGCTCGTCGCCGCGAAGGCCAAGGGTGATCGCGCGCCGCGCGAGCCGCCCGGCGTCGCTCGTCCACACCCAGGGCGCGTCGGTGGAGGCGTTCTGGACGAGCTCGAGCGGCACGAGGAGCGCGTCCTCCGCGCGGGCGACCTCGATCTCCACCGACACGGTCATGTTGGGCCGGAGCACGTCGATCGGCACGGTGGGTAGGAGCCGCACCTCGACCGTGCCGCGTTCAGGGTCGACGGCGGGCGCGATGAACGAGACGCGCGCCTGGAAGGGGCGGTCGGGGTAGGCGTCAGATGACACGTCGGCGCGCTGGCCCACCTCGAGCTGCGAGAGGTGGCGCTCGTCGGGGTCGACGCTGAGGATCGGCGGGCCGTCGGCCGCGAGCCGGAAGAGGAGGGCGCCCGGCCGGGTAGTGTCGCCTTCTTCGAGGGCCCGCTCGAGCACCGTGCCGGCGACCGGCGCGCGGATCGTGGTCTGGGCCACGTGCTGCTCCGCGACGGCGACCGTGGCGACCGCCTCCTCGACCGAGGCGTTGGCCGCCCGCCGGTCGGCGCCGCGGCTGGCCGTCAGCTCGAGCTGGGACGACTGGACCTGGCTCCGCGCCCGACGGGCCGCGTCGCGGGCGGCGTCGGCGCGCTCGGACGGCCACGCGCCCGACGCCACGAGGCGCTCGGCCTGCTCGAGCGCGCGCTCCGCCTCCTCGAGCTGCACGCGGGCCTGGGTCAACGTCTGTTGCGCCACTCGCGGTGCGATCTGACGCGCCCGGCCGCTGGTCGCCTGAGCCCGCGCGAGCGCCGCCTGGGCCCGCGCGAGCTCCGCCTCGACCACCGTCGCGTCCAGCCTCGCGAGCACCTGGCCAGCCTCCACCGCGTCGCCCTCGTCGGCGAGGACCTCGAGCGTGGGGGCCTCCACGCGCGCGACCAGCTCGACCTCGGCCGGGGGCAGGACGCGGCCGCTCACGAGGACCGTCTGCACGACCTCGGCCCGCGCGACCGAGGCCGCCTGGACCTCCGCGCCATCGAGCCAGCGCTTGGTCAGCCAGCCGCCGAGAGCCAGCAAGGCGACCAAGGCGACGAGCTTCCCTCGATGCTCACGCAGGCTCACCCCGCGCATGTAGTTCCGGGGTCCGTCGCCTGCAAGCGTGCGCGGGATTGGTCGGTCAGTCGCAGGCGATGGCGCGCGCGTGATCCATCAGGTCGGCGACCGTCAAGTCGGTGGGACCGATGATCGCGCCGGAGTAGGCGTAGGCCATCGTACGCACCGCGCCGTAGGTCGCGTCCCAGTTGTTCGGCGCGCGGGCGGCGTCGTTGGTGTAGCGATGCCAGGAGTAGAAGTGGACGTGCGTCGTATAGAAGCGGTCGTTGTTGGCGTCGCCGGCCGCGAAGGCGTAGCCCCAGCCGTCCTCGATCTGCACGAGCGGCTCGAAGCTGGCGCCGGCGCCGCGGCGCAGCCAGACCCGGAAGTAGCCGTCGATCGGGTCGATGCAGTAGTCGTAGATGGTCGTCCACCACGCGCCCACGTCCGCCTCGGTGATCGGCGCGGCGGCCCGGACCGTCCCGGGGACCGACGCGCCGGTGAAGGGCGCGGTGGAGTCACGGGTGATCACGCGCAGCTCGGCCTCACCGAGGAACTGAGTCCACGGCGACGGCGCGCCCACGCCCGGCTCGTGGATGCCGCCCCCGGCCGCGTTGAGGTCCGCCGCGAGCATCCAGCGCTCGACCCGGAACGTCGCCGTCTGGAGGACCGGATCACAGGTGCGACCGCCGAACGACGCGGACAGGGCGAGCGGGTCGTCGGGCCCATTCGGGATGCACGCGAGCTGGCTGCGCGTCCCGTCGAAGTACGTCCGATCGATGCCCGGGTAGCTCGTCGAGAGGTTCACGCCGTTGCGCTCCTGGGCCTCGTCGTAGCTCCCGTCGTTGCGCCACTGGTGGTGGTTGACGAGCGCGCGCGGCTGACCGCACAGCCCGGTCACGTCGCGCGCGCCGAAGCGGAGCGTCTCGCCGTCCTCCATGGCGAACGAGTGGATCTCGTTCGCGTCGTCGAAGCAGAGGCCGTAGCCGGCCCCCGCGTTCACGTTGTCGCAGGCGCGGCCCGTGTTGAACCGGTTGCCGGCGACGATGAGCTGGCACGCGGGCCGCTCGGGCCCGTAGCGGGCGGGATCCGAGGGATCGAAGTACACGGTGAACCGCGACGGGTCGACGCGCGCGGGGGCCGGTCCCGCGTCACGCGAAACCGCCGCGTCGAGGCCGCCGTCGACGATCGAGGAGGCGTCGGGGGCGGCGTGGCCTGCGTCGTAGGCGCCGCCATCGATGGAGGACCCGCCGTCCTCGCCCATCGCCGAGCTCCCGTCGCAGCTCGCGAGCAGCACGAGGAGGAGGAAGGTCGTCCGGACGTCCGTCATGGCCCGACACACGCTACACGACGGCGGGGGACGAATCCCGCGGGGGCGCTGCGCAGTCGAGGTAGAGGGCGGTGCTAGACCGGGTCTACAGATAGTTTACATAATCAATCTTCTGCGAAATACGGGGCTGGAGCCGACCCGGAATCCGGGGGGTCCGCGGCTGCTTGCCTCATCACGGGTGTGCGCGACGGCCCGCCGGTGTTCTAGCCTGCGAGGATGCGACCCCTCCGCTCGGCTGTCTTTCTTCTCGCGCTCAGCGCCACGTTCCTCGCCGCCTGCGACTGCAACGGACCTGACGGCAACAACACCTGTACGACGGATCGCGAGTGCGCGGCCGACGAGGCCTGCGTCGACGGGCGGTGCCAGACGCTCGGTGACGCAGGCCCGGGCGTCGACGCGGGGCCGATGATGTGCGCGGCCGCGATGGTCTGCGGCGCGGGCTGCTGCGCGGCGTCCGAGCGCTGCGGGACCGATCAGACGTGCTGCGACCCGGCGGACCTGTGCGGCGGCGCGTGCTGCGGAGGCGCGGACCAGACCTGCGTCGCGGACGCCTGCGTGCTGGACTGCGGCGATCGCGAGGCCTGCGGGAGCGGCGGAGACGCGGTGTGCTGCGGCGCCGACCAGGTCTGCCTCCTCGGCGCGTGCACCGACCCGGGCATCGCGTGCGCGAGCCCGTTCGACTGTCCCGAGGGCGAGTACTGCGAGGCGAGCATCGGGCGCTGCCTGCCACGGCAGACGGGCGTCGCGGAGTGCGAGTACCAGCCGGAGACCGGCGCCTTCGAGCTCGTCGAGGAGTGGCACTGGGCGGGGGACCCCGAGGTCCTCACGGGCCACGACCAGGTGATGCAGGCGCCGATGGTCGCCAACCTCGACGACGACAACGGGGACGGCTCCATCGACGAGAACGACATCCCCGACGTGGTCTTCGTCACCTTCCACCCCGGCCGCTGCCGCCCCGAGGTCGGCCGGCGCATTCGCCTCGGGATGGAGGAGTGCGACGCTCCCTACAGCGCGGACGGCGTGGTGCGCGCGATCTCCGGCGCCGACGGCTCGCGCCTCTGGCCGACCGCGGAGCCCGGCTATCGCGCGCAGCCCTCGCTCGAGGTCGCGATCGCGGACATCCGGCCGGACTCGCCCGGACCGGAGATCATCGGGTGCACCTTCACCCCCGGCGCCACGAACGACGACACCCCGGGCAACGTCTCGGGCGACCCGCCGCACCTCACGATCCTCTCGGCGACCGGGACGATCCTCCAGCGCTTCGACTCCTCGCCCGCCGTGGGCTGCGGCCGTCCGTCGGTCGCCGACATGGACGGCGACGGAGTGGCCGAGATCGTGGTCGGGAACACCCTCGTCCAGGCCGACGGCAGCGGCGCCTTCACCGTCAGCGGGCTCCGCGCGTCCAGCGTCCCCGTGCTCTACGACATGGACGGCGACCCCGAGCTCGAGCTCGTCGGCCTCAACGGCGTGGCGGATCAAGACGGCACCCTCCTGTGGGTCGACGCGAGCCGCGCGTCGCAGTCGGGCTACGTGGCGGTCGCCGACGTGGACCTCGACGGCGACCCCGACCTGATCGCGACTTCCGTCCAGCAACACGACGTGATCGTGTACGACGGCGCGACCGGCGCCGTGCTCGCCGGGCCGATCGAGATCACGCCCGACGAGATCGAGGGCGGGCTCGACCCGACGCGGCTCACCGGCGGCGGCCCGCCGACCATCGCGAACTTCGACGCCGACCCGGAGCCCGAGTTCGCGCTCGCCGGAGGCTACGCCTACGTGGTCTACAACCACGACGGAACCCGGCTCTGGTACGCGGAGAACGACGACGAGTCGAGCCGCGCGACCGGCTCGAGCGTCTTCGACTTCGAGGGCGACGGGTTCGCGGAGGTCCTCTACAACGACGAGTACCGGTTCCGCTCGTTCCGCGGGCCGGACGGCTCGGTGTACCTCGATCGCTGCAACACGAGCGGCACGCTGATCGAGTACCCCATCGTCGTAGACGTGGACAACGACGACCACGCCGAGATCGTGCTCGTCGAGAACAACTACGCACGCACGACGTGCCTCGACGGAGTGACCGCGTCGACCACCGGCGTTCGCGCCTACGGGCATCCCGAGAACCAGTGGGTGCGCACGCGCCGGATCTGGAACCAGCACGCGTACCACGTCACCAACATCAACGAGGACGGCACGCTGCCGCTGACCCCCGACCGCAACTACGCGACGGCGGGGCTCAACAACTTCCGGCAGAACGTCCAGCCGAACGGGCTCTTCGACGCGCCCGATCTCGTCCTCCGGGATCCCAGCTACTCGACCGCGATGTGCGGCGTGAACGCGCTCGTCCTGCGGGTCCGGGTGGTCAACGAGGGCCGCGCCGGCGCGCCCGCCGGGGTCCCGGTCGCGTTCTACGTCGACGGAGCGTTCGTCGGCCGGGTCGTCACCACCCGCTCGCTCCTCGCCGGCGCGAGCGAGGTCGTCCAGCTCACCTTCAGCCCGGTCACCGCCGGGCAGATGTACGCGTTCACCGCGGTCATCAACGATCCGGGCCACGAGCCGCTCATCGGCTTGAACGAGTGTCGGCCCGACAACAACGGCTCCGACCCGGTCACCGCGATCTGCGCGCTCATCGAGTAGCGCAGGGCACCGGCGCGAGGCGGACCACCAAACCGAGCGCGCCAAACGCAGTACCGAAGGCGCCAGCGGTGGCCCCAGCCGGCGTCCCGGGGGAGGCTTCGACCGATGCGCGCCCCCGCCCTGCTCACGGCCGTGACCGCCCTCCTCTGCGGCGCCTGCGCCCCCGTCGCCGAGCTGACTCCGTGCGAGCGCGCGGTGCTCGCGGTCGAGGCCTGCACCGGCGCTCCGGTGGACGAGGCGCCCTACTCGCTCGCGTGCGATCCGGCGGAGGCGAGCCACGCGTCCGAGCTGATGGCCGAGATCGAGGCGCACGGCTGCGAAGGCGAGGCCGCGCCGGTGCTCGGCAAGGCGGATCTCTTCTGCGCGGGCGGTCGGTGGGATCCGCTCGGCCTCTGCGACAACCCGCCGCCGCTCGGCGAGGAGCCGTCCGGGGAACCGACCCGCTACCCCATCGTGCTCGCCCACGGGTTCAACACGACCGTCGACAACTTCTGGCGGTTTCACGACGACATCGTCGACTCGCTCGAGGCCGACGGCCACGTCGTCGTCGCCGGCGACGTGCCCGCCTTCAACACCCCGGCCGTGCGCGCCGAGGCGCTCGCCAGCCAGGTCGACGCGCTGATCGAGGCCGGTCACGAGCGCGTCAACCTCGTGTGCTTCTCGATGGGCGGCGTCGACTGCCGCTACCTCGTGAGCCCGGGCGGGCTCTGCGCGGAGCCCGGTCGCTGCGACGGCTACGACTACGGGGAGCGCGTCGCGTCCGTGACGCTGATCAGCGCCCCGAACCGAGGCACCGCGGTCGCCGACGTGGTGGTCGAGGCCCTCGAGGTGGGCGACGCGGCGGGGATCGGATCGGACGTGCGCCGGGTGCTCGAGATGATCGGCGTAGGCGCGAGCCACCTCTACGGTCAGGGCGGCGCCGACGTCGCGGTGGTCGCCGCGCTCACCGCGCTGAGCGAGCGGGGCATGGCGGAGCTCAACGAGACGCTCGTCGATCACCCGGACGTCGCCTACCAGTCGTGGGCCAGCGCTTCGTATCCAGCGGGCGTCGGCCTGTACGGCTGGCGTGACCGGCTCGAGGAGGCGTGCGAGGGGCGCGTGCTCACCCACGACTACGAGCGCGACGTGATGTTCATCGGCTTCGTCCCGATCGCGCCGATCGTGGGCCACGGCACCGAGCTGCGGCCGCACGACGGGATCGCGACCGTCGAGAGCGCGCGCTGGGGCGAGTTCCGCGGCTGCATCCCCGCCGACCACCTCGACGTCGTCGGGCAGATCGACGACTTCCGCCCGAACCGCCGCACCGGGTGGGACTACGTCCGGTTCTACCGCAACCTCGCGTTCGATCTCGCGGCGCGCGGACACTGACGGGGCGGTTCGGCCTCAGCGCGGGAGCGGGCCGCAGCGCACCCCGTCGTGGTGGGCGCGGAGCCGGTCGAGGACGCCCTTCGCGCGAGCCGCGTGATCACGCCCGCGGCGCTTCAGCTCGGCCAGGTCCCACAGGCGCCGGGCGACCGGGAACCAGTTGTCGAGGTTGACCCCCATCGTCCCGAGCACCGAGGCGGGGAGCGCGTCGAGGATGTGCGCCATGTTGTAGAGCCCGTGGACGTAGAGCGCGCTCGCCCACGCCGTCTTGTCGCGCCGCCGCAGCAGCGTCGTGTCCAGCTCGTAGAGGGGCAGGCGCTCGAGCTCACCGCGGTAGTGGAGGTGCGGGAGCAGGAAGCCCCCGTGCGTCGTCAGGAAGTGCAGCGCCGAGCGCGGCGTCACCGAGAGCACGGCTCCCCCGGGCGACCGGAACGGCTCGTACGCGACCTGGGGGTCGAGGTATCCGGTGCAGTTGACCAGGTAGCTTCCCTCGGGCACGGCGCGCGCGCGACCGTCCAGGAGCTGCATGATGGGGCCGCTCGCCTCGTCTCGCACCTCGGCCAGGTGGCCCAGGGTGACCTCGCGGAGGCCCTCCCGGACGGCGTCGAGCTCCGCGCGCGAGGCGATGCCGAGCGCGTTGTGGCGGGCCCCTGGGAGAAGGCTCAGCCCGTAGCGATCGCGGAGGTGGTCGCTCGCCTCACGCCCGTTGGTGCCGTCGAAGCGGCGCGAGATGTCGAGCGCGATGCGGAACCCGGTCGACCCTCCGAGGAGGCTCCGCGGGAACGGCGGGCAGAGCTTCGCCCGGTCGAGGAAGACCGTCCCGCTGCCCGCGATCATCCGCACCTCGCGGGACGCGCGCCGCCGCAGGAGCTCGAGGACGGTGTCCATCGCGGTCTTGCCGCTGCCGATCACGAAGACCGGGGCGTCGTCGTCGAACAGCGCCGCGTCGTGGGGGGGCACGCTGCGGACGGCCGCGCTCGCCAGCGGCAGCGGCGTCGCGCGCCGGACGTCGAACCCGAACGCCTTGATGAGGGTCTTCGCCCGCACCCGCACGCGGCCCCCTTCGGCGTCTCGGAGGTGCACGACCGCGGACGCGCCCCCCGCCGTCGGCACCTCGTCGTGCGACAGATACTCGGTCCCGAGCAGGCGCGTGAGCGACAGCCCGTCGAAGACCTCCCGGGCACACCGCGTCAGGTGGTCCGTCACCTCGGCGCGGGTCGCGAGGTGGCTGCGGTGGCGTCCCCCCGTCCAGGCCAGGTCGCCCACCGTGAACATCGGGTGCGGCTGGTGCAGCCGGACGTAGTCGTAGGCGTCGTTCCACATGCCGCCCGTCACAGGGCGCCGGTCGACGACCACGACGTGGTCCGATCCGCCGAGGTAGGGCTTCGCACTCCAGAGCGCGTTGAGCCCCGCGATCCCCGCCCCGACGACGCAGAGCGCGCAGTCGAGCTCCCGCGTCCTCGGCGCCCCCACGCCTCGAGGGTGCCCGAGCGGGGCCAGGGCTGACCAGCCCGGCGATCGCGAGGCTCCGCCCCGCTCTGGCGCTCGAGCCGGCGCTCACGCCCGACGGTGATCGGCCGGCGTGCGGCCGGTCCAGCGCTTGAACGCGCGGACGAACGCGCTCGGGGCGCTGAAGCCGAGGAGGAACGCGACCTCGGCGAGCGCGAGGTCGCGCGCCAGGTAGCCGAGGGCGAGCTCGTGGCGCGTCCGGTCGAGCACCTCCTGGTACGACGTGCCCTCGTCGCGGAGGCGGCGCTGGAGGCTCCTCGCGCTCATCCCCAGCTGAGCCGCCACCCGCTCGAGCGGCTCGCCCCCGCCGGCGAGCGAGGCGCGGAGCGCGCGGCGCACGCGGTCGGCGGTCGGGCGCGCGGCGCGGCGGGCGTCGAGGCCCGCCTCCGCCTGGGGCAGCAGCAGCTCGAGGAGGTTCGGGTCGGCGGTCGACAGCGACACGTCGAGGAGCGCGGCGTCGAGCACGAGCTCGGTCGCGGAGGCCCCGTCCTCCACCGGCGCGCCGAAGAAGCGCTCGTAGGGCGCGCGTGACGCGAGCCGGTGCGTGAACCGGACCGCGGTGACGCCGAAGCGCGGCCCGGCCATCTCGGCCGCGCGCCGCGCGACGAGCGCGAAGCACAGCTCGTGGGCCGCGGGCGCGGGCGCCTCCGACTCGCGGACCACGCGCAACGCGACGTGCTCACCTTCCGCGACCAGCCCGACCTCCACCGACGCGTCCAGGAGCCCGAGGTAGCGGACCCACTGCGCGAGGGCGCGCCCGACCGTCGGCGACGCGCGGCAGACGTACTCCACCAGCCCGAAGCTCCCCGCGGCGGCCCGCTCGGCCAGCGTGAGCGCGAGCGTGGGGTCGCCGCTCAGCCGCTGCGCCTCGACCCACGCCGCCGCGAGCTGGACCGGGCTGAGGAGCGCGTCGCGGTCGGCCAGGGTCTCGCGATCGATCCGCGCCGCGCGGAGCAGCGCCTCGGCCGCGGCCGGGTCCTCCTCCCCGAGGGCGCCTACCAGGGGACGGACGAGCACCACGCTGACGACGTCGCTCACCCGCCTACCGTGGAGGCCGGGGGACCGTCTCGCCAGCGCTTGATGGGGCCGCGGCTCGCACGCGCTCGCGGACCTCGGTCGTCCAAGGGCGACGGCGACGAGCGCGGCGGCGTGCGCGGCCCCGGCGGCGTCACGTGGTGGATCGCGACCCAGCGCGACGCCTGATTGATTGGCTCGACGGGTCCCGACCGGTGGACCGCCCGGGGGCGCGCCACGGCGAGCGTCCCCGCTCGACCGCGGCCTGGATCTGCGGAGCGTCGCAGGATCGCGGCGCAGGCCGAGGGCCCAGGGTTTCAGCAGTGGGCGACCAGCGCCCCCGCCAGGAGGCCGAGGAGCAGGCAGGCGACGGCTCCGAGCGCGATCCAGCGGAGCGCCCTCCCCCGCTCGGACGCGCTCGCGGCTCCGATCATCGGCGCGTGCGTGGCCGCGGGCGGCGGCCTCGAGGGGGAGCTCACCTCGGTCGGCGTCGCCTCGACGTGCGGGAAAACCGGGGCGACCACCGCCACGTCCGCCAACCGCGGAGGCTCGAAGGGCGTCGGCTCGGGCTCGTCGTCCGAGAACGCGTTGGCCTCGAGCACGGTGTCCGCCTCGTCCTCGAGCGGCGCCAGGGTCTCCGAGAGCGTCTTGCCTTCGCCGATCTTGGCCCGCCGCCGGGCGACCACGTCCGCGAGCAGATCGCGCACCGCGAGGGCGGTCGCCTCGCGATCCGCGACTCCCCCCAACGCGCTGGCGGCTCGGCTGATCGCGTCTCCCAGATCGGCTGCGGTCGCGAACCGATCCGCGGGCTGGAACGCGAGCGCCCGGGCGATCACCGGGTCGTAGGGCGCCAGCTCGCGGTGGTACGCGCTCGGCGGCGTGATGACCGGCCGGAGCACCTGGTCGACCATCGCCATCTCGCTCTCCGCCTCGAACAGCCGGCGCGAGAGGAGCGCCTCCCAGAGGACGATGCCGGCCGCGTAGACGTCGACCCGCCGATCGACGGGCGCGCTCTTCGCGAGGCGCTCGGGCGACATGTAGGCGAGCTTGCCCTTGAGCTCGCCCTGTCGGGTGCGGGTGTAGCGATCGTCGCTCTTGGCGATCCCGAAGTCGACGAGCCGCGCGCGTCCATCGACCCCCACGAGCACGTTGTCGGGGGATACGTCGCGGTGCACGAGGTGGAGCGGCGAGCCGTCCTCCCCCATGAGGGAGTGGGCCGCGTGGAGGGCGTGGGCGAGGTCGAGGCACAGCCGCGCGACCGCGGGCGGAGGGAGGCGGAGCTGGCGCGCCCGCGCCGCCTCCATCACGTCGCTCAGCGTGCCGCCCTCGACGTACTCCATCACCAGGAACGGGCCGAGGTCCGGGTCCTCCCCCGCCTCGAGCACCTCGACCATGTTCGGGTGCCGGAGCCGCCGGGCGAGCCGGGCCTCGTGGAGGAACATCTCCCGCATCGCGTCGTCCTCGGCGAGGTGCGGGTGCATCACCTTCACCGCGACCGGCCGACCGTCCGCGAGCACCCTCGCGTAGTGGAGGGTCGCCATCCCGCCCACCGCGACCCGCGCGATCACCGCGTAGCGCTCCTCGAGCGGACCGAGATCGTGCTGCGGCACCGGAGCGGAGGATACCGCACCCACGCGCGCTCGCGGGTGCGCCCGGCTTGAGGTAGGTTCCGCCCATCGTTTCCCACGCGCGGCCGCGCGGCCCGGGGGACGCTTGGCACGGAGGCTTGCGATGACGCGGTGGATTCTTCGGATGGGCGCACTCGGGCTCCTGCTCGCAGGTTGCGATGGCGGCGAGCCGGCCGACGCGGGGCCGATCGACGCGGGCGAGCCCACCGACGCGGGCGAGATGGACGCGGGGAGCGACACCGACGCGGGCGGGCTCTGCAGCGAGCTGTCGCCCCAGTTCTGCCCCCGCCGCTACCCGATGGATCCGATCCCGGCCGACCTGATCTGCGACGCGTTCGTCGAGCCCTTCTGCCGCGCCAACCAGGAGTGCTGCACGCGCTCCGAGTGGCAGTACCCGGCGCTGAGCACGTGCATGTCGGAGCAGCGCCAGCGCTGCGAGGATCTCGTGCTCAAGTACGAGTTCCCCGAGCTCATCGGGGCGGGCACGATCTTCTACAGTCAGGCCGCAGCGGGCGCACAGTTCGCGCGGGCCGGCGCGCTCGCGAGCGGCTGCAACGACGTCGACTTCGTGCAGGTCATCATGGACCTCTACGACGGCCAGCTCATGTTCAACGACTCGTGCACCGCGACGCCGGAGTGCCCGGACGGGCTGTTCTGCGAGGACCAGGGCGCGGGCCTCCTGTGCCGGCCCGGCCTCGGCGCGGGCGGCCTCTGCGCCGACAACACGGAGTGCGTATCTTCGCAGCTCCGCTGCGACACGATGATGTGCGCCGACCGCCTCCCGGTCGGGGCGGGCTGCACGGACGACCTCGACTGCGTGAGCGAGTACTGCGAGGAGGGCACCTGCCGGGAGCTCGACGCGGAGAGCCGCTACTGCGTGCGCAACATCGGCGCGCGCGACTACCCCGCGTTCATTCCGTGACGGCGGCGCCGGGCGCGAGGAGGCCGTCGAGCCCTTCGCCCGGCTCCCACCACGTGTCCTGCACGAGCTCGCGGCAGATCGCGTAGCTGCGTGCGCGCTGGAGCGCTGGCTGGAGCACCTCGTCCAGCATGGGTGAGTGGACCGTGCGGAGCTCCGGCTGGGCGTTGATCCAGGCGACGTTGTGGCGCGCGAGCGGCCCACCGGCGACCAGCATCTGGAGCCGGGGGAGCGGGGGCAGGCGGGGAGGACGGTCCGGCCACGCGATCAGCAGGGTCTTGAGCTCCGTGAGCCGCTCGAGCGCCCGGACGTGGCCGTCGCGGACGCTCGGGTGCAGCGCAACGTCGAGCTCGCGAAGATCAGGGAATCGATCGCCGATCGCGCGCAGCGTCGGCGGGCCAGTCAGACCGGAGAGCACGAGGCGACGCAGCCGGTTGTGGCGGAAGGCCTCGAGCACGCGCGCGTCGGCGCGGGTGTGGAGGCGTGCGATCTGCCGGACCTGCTCGAACCGCGCGATGCGCGCCGGCCCGCGGGGATAGACGCGCAGCTCGCGCAGGCCGGAGAGCCCGGCGATCGCGGTGACCTCCGCGTCCTCGAGGGAGCCAGTGACCTCGAGGGCGTGCAGGCTCGGGGCCCCCGCGAGCCCGGCGAGCCCGGTGACCTCGCGCGCGTTCACGGCGAGCGACTGGGCGCACGGGAGGCTCGGCAGGCGCGCCAGGTCGAGGCGGCGCAGCCCACGGAACGCGCGGACTCTCAAGCTGACGATGCGCTCGGCGAGCGGGGCGAGGAGCGCCAGATCGTCGCTGCGTCGCACCGCGATGTCGAGCGTGAGCTGGGCGCCCCCGAGGGCGGCGATGTGGGCGACGTCCCGAGCGCGCAGGTAGCGCTCGGGCTGCCGCTGGCCGGAGGATGACTCAATCGTGATCGCGGTCGCGCTGCGCTGCCGCGCGACGCGGCGGAGCGCGGCGCACGTCATGGAGTCCAGGTTCACGGCCCCGGGTCCGCGCGCGCGGCGGCCGCGCGTGTGACGCACGGTGTAGCGCGTGTGGCAGGTGCCCAGGCCCGGGTCATCGAACACCGAGAGCGCCCCGCCGGGCAGCGGCCAGACGTGGGGGATGACCATCGCCTCGAGGTCGTCGTAGGGGCTCGGCACCCAGTCGCACGGCGGGTTGACGAAGACGAAGTCCGAGGCTCCGAAGGCCGCGGGGCAGGCGGCCTCGGGGAGCGGCGGGGCCGCGAGCTCGCACGCGCCCTGCGCCCGGACCGCGCCCGCAGCGGACAGCCAGACGAGCGCGGCGGCGGCGAGGGAGCGCATCGGGGCTCTAACGCGGGTCGGCGGCCGCGGGATTTCCTTGCGTACCGATCCGCTCCCTCGTGAGCTGCAGCGCGATCGGCGCGCTCGCGCGGAGGAGTCGCAGCGAGCCCGCGTCGAGCTCGATCCCCAGGCGGCTCACCGTCGGCGCCGGCACAGCGCGAGCGCGCCGACGATCCCGAGGAGGCCGAGGCTGAGCGGGGTGTGCCCTCCCCCCGCGGCGCGACATCCGCAGCCGCCGTCCTCCGGGTCCGCCGCCCTGGCCCGCGCCCAGCCCGCCGGATGCGGCGCCGGCAACCGGGCCCGAAGCGCAGGTTCTCCGAGGAACCACAGTCGTGCCGGTTTTCGGACACCTCGCGCCCTGTGCCTTCCTCCAGGAATCGTGGCGACCCAGCACGAAGGTAAGCGTTCAGCCCGCCTAAGAGACGGATGATCTCGATCACTTAGGGATCCGCGATCGACAGCCCGGTCGCGCTGTGATCTGTTGCCGGTGTGGACGTTGGCGGTGAGCTCGAGGAGCTGAGGGCGGCGCTCGCTGCCCGCGACGCCCTCCTCGCCGCGCGCGATGCGGAGATCGAGGAGCTTCGGAAGCAGGTCGCGAAGCTGACCGAGACCGTGCGCGAGCTGCAGGAGCTGCTCGGCCGCAACTCGAGCAACTCGAACAAGCCGCCGTCGAGCGACCCGCCGAGCGCGAAGAGGCTCAAGAAGAAGAAGAAGCCGAAGGGGCGCTCTCGAGGCGGTCAGAAGGGCCACCGTGGATCGCACCGCGAGCTGCTGCCGCCGGAGCAGGTCGACCGCTTCGAAGACCTGTACCCGCCGGAGTGCGCGAGCTGCTGGAAG